>NZ_JAAVXA010000003.1:33078-358203 GCF_012241585.1 Pantoea sp. LS15 | reverse complement strand
GTACATCCACTACTACAACAACGAACGAATCAAGCTAAAACTAAACGGCCTGAGTCCGGTACAATACCGAACTCAGGCCATGTCAGCCGCCAGTTAAGAAAGTGTCCAATATATGGGGTTCACTTCATTTGGGTGGCCTCTTGCTATTGCAGGTGTAATCTTACTTTCTTTTGTTATGCGGTTTTGGTGCGGATCAGATAGTCAAACGAACTCAGCGACGCCTTTGCCCCTTCGCCAGTGGCGATGATGATCTGTTTGTACGGTACGGTCGTACAGTCACCCGCCGCAAACACGCCTTTTACGCTGGTTTCACACTTCGCATCAATGATGATTTCACCCATGCGGTTGCGCTCAATCGCACCTTCCAGCCAGGTGGTGTTCGGCAGCAGACCAATCTGTACGAAGATCCCGGAAAGCTGAACGTTATGCACATCGCCACTCACACGGTCACGGTATTCCAGCCCGGTGACTTTACTGCCGTCACCCTTCACTTCCGTGGTCTGAGCATTCAGTACGATGTCGACGTTTTTCAGGCTGCGCACTTTATCCTGCAGCACCTGGTCCGCTTTCATTTCTGGCGCGAACTCAAGCAGAGTCACATGTTCAACAATACCGGCCAGGTCAATAGCCGCTTCCACGCCAGAGTTACCTCCGCCGATCACCGCCACACGTTTACCTTTGAACAGTGGGCCGTCGCAGTGAGGACAATAGGTCACGCCTTTGGTGCGATACTGATCTTCTCCCGGGACGTTCATATTGCGCCATTTTGCACCGGTGGCAATGATGATGCTGCGTGCCTTCAATACCGCGCCGGAGGCCGTTTCAATCTGGTGTAACCCACCTTCAACTGCAGCCGGAACCAGTTTGCTGGCGCTCTGGCTGTCAATCACATCTACGGCATAGTCGCTGACGTGCGCCTTCAGTGCGCCAGCCAGTTTCTGACCTTCGGTTTTCGGTACCGAGATATAGTTTTCGATGTCCACCGTATCCAGTACCTGACCACCAAAGCGCTCGCCCATCAGACCGGTACGAATCCCTTTACGGGCAGAGTAAACCGCCGCTGCCGCACCCGCAGGGCCGGAGCCGACAATCAGGACGTCGTAAGCCTCGCGTTTGTTCAGCTCTTCTGCCGCACGTTTTTCAGCGCCAGTGTCCACTTTGGCAACGATTTCGGTGAGCGTCATGCGACCCTGACCAAATTCTTTGCCGTTCATATATACAGCCGGAACCCCCATCACGTTGCGATCAGTGATTTCGTTCTGGAACGTACCACCGTCAATCGCCGTGTGTTTGATACGCGGGTTCAGAACCGACATCAGGTTAAGCGCCTGCACCACATCCGGGCAGTTGTGGCAGGAGAGTGAATAATAAGTTTCAAACTCAAAATCACCGTCGATATCACGGATCTGTTCCAGCAGCGCCTGCGCTTCTTTTGACGGATGACCGCCAGTCCACAGCAATGCCAGCACCAGCGACGTAAATTCATGCCCCAGCGGAGAACCGGCAAAGCGCGGCCCCTGGTCAGAACCTGGGTTGGTAATCAGGAAAGACGGCTTGCGAACGGCACGCGCATTATCTTCTTTGAAAGTCACTTTCGGTGACAGTTCAGCGATCTCTGTCAGCAGTTCCTTGATCTCTGCCGATTTCGCGCTGTCATTCAGCGTGGCAATCAGCTCAACAGGTTTGGTCAGTTTCTCAAGATAGGCCTTGAGCTGGGTTTTCATGTTAGTGTCGAGCATTGTTCTTCCCTCTCTTAAAACGTCATCATGCAAGCTGCCTTATACAGGCGGCCTGAATGCAACTTGCATCATGGTGCTGGAATGAAATGGGCGCGGGTGCGCCCATTGAGTGGACAAGACTTAGATTTTACCGACCAGGTCCAGGGATGGAGCCAGAGTCGCTTCGCCTTCTTTCCATTTTGCCGGGCACACTTCGCCTGGGTGAGACGCTACGTACTGAGCAGCTTTCACTTTACGCAGCAGGTCAGAAGCATCACGGCCGATACCTTCAGCGGTAACTTCGATAGCCTGAATAATACCCTGCGGGTCAACGACGAAGGTCGCACGGTCAGCCAGACCTTCATCTTCACGCATGTTGTCGAAGTTACGGGTCAGGGCGCCAGTCGGGTCGCCGATCATCGCGTATTTGATTTTCGCGATGGTTTCAGAGCTGCTGTGCCATGCTTTATGAGTGAAGTGAGTGTCAGTGGACACAGAGTAAACGTCTACGCCCAGCTTCTGCAGTTCGTCGTAATGGTCTGCAACGTCACCCAGTTCGGTCGGGCAAACAAAAGTAAAGTCAGCCGGATAGAAGAAGAACACGCTCCAGCGACCTTCGGTATCTTTCTCAGTGACTTCAATGAATTCACCGTTTTTGAACGCCTGGTTTTTGAAAGGTTTAATTTTGGTATTAATCAAAGACATCTGTACTTCCTCCGTGTTTTCGTTGAGAAGTAAGGTAACCAACTTTGCTCATCGGGGCTAATGCGTTTGCGTTATCAAATCAATCAGCGATACCTAACAACACCAACAAGACAATAAGGTGAACCTTTTAAAGGAAACGCCAAAAGTAAAAAGGCCGCCTCAACGGGCGGCCCTGATACCTGAATTCCCCGCGGGTACATTCAGTGCCAGCCGAAACTGGCGTTGCGTTGCGCTCTACAACCCTTTATATCAAGGCAGTAATAGCGGCTTGATTACACCATCCGTGCAGGTATTGGGCAATCCATAAGAGCGACATTCCTGTCTATGGCTGCAATAGGTTACGCCTAACATCATTCCGGCACGTTATACATATATTTTCGTGATAAAAATATCGTCATTCATAAATGACAGATGTTATTTAAAAGAACCAACCGAACTTCTAAGATAAAATTATCTTAATCACTTTTGAAGTGCTATTTCAATAATCTGACACCGTGATATATTAAGATGAGTTTAAATTAAAATTAAGAGCGTTAGCCACAAGGATTGTAAATGGTTAACTTCAAACTATAGTTATCAGTGATGTGATAACCATAGCAAACACAGCATCCTCAGGACGAAACATGGCAAACCTCTACGACCTTAAAAAATTCGACCTTAACCTGTTAGTTATTTTTGAGTGCATTTATCAACATCTGAGTATCAGTAAAGCGGCCGAGACGCTCTATATCACGCCGTCCGCGGTAAGCCAGTCGCTGCAACGTTTACGAGGTCAACTTAACGACCCGCTCTTTATCCGTTCCGGTAAAGGGATCACCCCGACCACCGTTGGCGTCAATCTGCATCAACATCTGGAGCAAAATCTTAATCAGCTCGAGCAGACCATTAACATGATGCACAGCAGTGGGCTAAAGAAGAGTTTTGTGATCTACTGTCCGCAGGTTTTGAGCACACAAATCATGCTTGGCCCGATGAAACTGCTCATGGATAAGTATAATTATGAAGTTGAATTGCATGATGTTTTCCTTGCTCCTGATTCAGCAGAAGATCTCCTGGCCTACCGAAAAGCGGACCTGGTTTTTTCGTTTACCCCCTTAAACAGCCGCTCCATTACCTGCAGCCGGTTTTCTCAACTTCCTTTTGTTCTTGTGTGTCGGGAGGATCATCCGCGCATCAGCGAAAATCCGACGTGCGAAGAGATTCTCAATGAAAACTTCACCGCCTACCTGAGCGATGCGAGCAGCGTTAAAGCCTATCAGGAACAGGTCGACCGCTTTTTAATGGAAAGAAATATTGTCTTTCGTAGTGACTCTTTTATTTCGCTTCTGACGATGATCAGTTCATCCGACCTCATTGGAATAGCGCCAGTTGCGGCCTTTGAACAATATGGTTCCGCACTGAAATTACGTAAAATCGAAACCGACATCCAATTCCCAGGTATTGATATTTACATGATGTATAATCGCTCTGCGTTAAACAGTTCGGCATTCGCGAGTTTCATTGAGGAAATACCCTTACCATGAGATTTTTTCGTGGCTCCGGCATAAAACTCGGAGCCACAAGCGTTCAAAAACATACACCGTCGTTATATAAATAAACGCTTTTATTTTTTTACATTCATTTATTTTTTTGACTGATACAATCCTTTCCCCAGTCTTGACACTAATGTCTGGTATTTATTACTCAGGATGAGAATAACCATGTCAATTTATAAATCTCCTCTTAACCAGGATGTTCTCACTGCCGCTCGGGAGCGAATAAAATGGACTCTCGAGCATTTACCCAGGACCTGCGTCTCTTTTTCAGGGGGTAAAGACTCCACCGTCATGCTGCATCTTGTTGCCCGGCAGGCACGTGTGATGAAAACCAAAATAGATGTGCTCTTTATCGACTGGGAAGCACAATTTTCCCATACCATCACCCATGTTGAACATATCCGCGAACTGTACAGCGATGTTATTGACCATTTCTGGTGGGTGGCACTTCCCCTGACAACGCAAAATTCGCTGTCACAATTCCAGCCGGAATGGCAATGCTGGGAGCCCGGTACCCGTTGGGTTCGCCAGCCGCCAGAAGATGCGATAACCGATCCCGCCTATTTTCCTTTCTACCAGCCAGGAATGACGTTTGAAACTTTTGTTCGCAGTTTCTCCGACTGGTATTCAGGTTACCGCCCGGCAGCCGTGCTGATTGGTATTCGCGCCGATGAGTCATACAACCGTTTTCTGGCTATCGCTTCGGCACGTAAGCAGCGGTTTGCAGATGATAAACCCTGGACGACCGTCGCACCGGGTGGACACGCCTGGTATATCTACCCTCTCTACGACTGGAAAACCGCCGATATCTGGACCTGGTTTGCCAAATCGGGATGTTGTTATAACCCGCTCTATGACCTGATGTTCCAGGCTGGGGTGCCGCCTCGCTATATGCGCATCTGTGAACCCTTCGGCCCGGAGCAACGCCAGGGGTTGTGGCTCTACCATGTTGTTGAGCCTGAACGCTGGGCGGCCATGTGTGAACGGGTGAGCGGCGTGCGCAGTGGAGGGATCTATGCCGGCCACGATAACCATTTTTATGGTCACAGGAAAATCCTCAAACCCGAACACCTTTGCTGGCGCGAATATGCCATGTTGCTACTCGACAGCATGCCGCAAAATACAGCAGAACATTACCGCAATAAAATCGCCATTTACCTGCACTGGTATCAGAAGAGGGGCATGGCCGATATTCCCGATACGCAGGACGGTGATATCGGCTCCAGAGACATCCCTTCATGGCGCCGTATCTGCAAGGTTTTACTCAATAACGATTACTGGTGCAGGGCGCTGTCATTCAGCCCTAATAAGCCCAAGTATTATCAACGCTACAGCGACAGAATGAAGACTAAACGCAAGGAGTGGGGCATTTTATGCGACAAAGAATAATCACCGAGATGGAAGCGTATCTGCAGTCACTTCCCGAAGAGGAGCGAATTAATGCCATAAATGCATTTCGTGAAGCAATACATCGAAACAGCCCTTTTCGCGAGCAACCTATCGACTGCGTCCTCTGGATCAGGCAGGACGCGATTACCGCCAACGATTACAACCCCAATAATGTTGCCCCTCCTGAAAAGCGGTTGCTCAGTCAATCGCTGGAACTTGATGGATTCACCCAGCCCATCGTGGTAACAGAAAGTGAACCGCAGCACTACGAAATCGTGGATGGTTTTCATCGCCATGAAATTGGTACCCTTCGGGCAGCGCTAAAGCATCAACTCAAGGGATACCTACCCGTCACCTGCCTGCGCCAGGACCGACAGGGTAAAAATGACCGCATGGCCGCAACCATTCGTCACAACCGGGCGCGTGGTCGACACCAGATCAATGCCATGTCAGACATCGTCCGTGAACTGGCACAGCTTGGCTGGAATGATGAGAGAATTGGCAAAGAGCTTGGTATGGACAGCGACGAGGTCCTGCGTCTCAAGCAAATCAACGGTCTACTGGAACTGTTTGCAGACCGTCGTTACTCAGAAGCCTGGACGGTAAAATAATCAGAGTGTGTTCAGGCGCTCTGCCGCCGCCAGTAGCGTCGATTCCTGCTTTGCAAAGCAAAGGCGGATAAGTTTATGCGGGAAGGGATCGGCGCAGAAAACCGACAGAGGAATGGCGGCCACACCCACTTCTTTTGTCAACCACTGGCAGAAACTCACATCATCCAGATCCGAAATAGCACTGTAATCTGCCAGCAGGAAGTACGTGCCTTCAGACGGCAAAATTTCCAGACGGCTTTTACTCAGCGCATTCACAAACAGATCCCGACGTTCACGATAGAAATCGGGCAGGTCGCGATAATGCTCTGGTTCTGCTCGCAGCATATCCGCCAGTGCCAGTTGAGCCGGCGTGTTCACCGCAAACGTCAGGTACTGGTGCACTTTACGTAATTCAGCACTGATGGCTGCCGGTGCCACGCAGTAGCCCACTTTCCAGCCGGTCATATGGTAAGTTTTACCGAACGACGAGACAGCGATCGCCCGCTCACGAAGCTGCGGATGGGCCAGTACGCTGGCGTGACCTTCTTCTGCAAAACAGATGTGCTCGTAAACTTCATCGCTCAGCACGTAAATTTCACGGTCACCAATGGCCTGCCACAGCGCCGCGAAATCAGCTTTCTGCCACACCGTCGCAGACGGGTTATGCGGTGTATTCAGGATCACCAGGCGGGTTTTGTCGCTCAGCAGCGCGGCGAACGCCTGCCAGTCAGGGCAGAAATACGGTGGCTGAAGCGCCACGCGTTTCACCACACCGCCGGAAAGTTCAACCGCAGGCGCATAGCTGTCGTAGCTCGGATCAAAGCAGATGACTTCATCGCCCGTACGCACCAGCGCGGTAATGGCCGCATACAGCGCTTCTGTCGCCCCTGCCGTTACCGTAATATCACTGGCCGCATCGGGTTTATAGCCATATAACTCCGCCGTTTTGTCCGCAATAGCCTCCCGCAGCGCCTGCACACCCGTCATCGGCGCATATTGATTCGCTCCCTGTGCAACATGGTACGCCAGACGCTCCTGCAGATAATCCGGGCCGTCAAAATCCGGGAACCCTTGCGAAAGATTAATGGCGTTATGTTGCTGCGCCAGGGCACTCATCTGCGTGAAGATGGTGGTGCCAAGATTGGGAAGTTTACTCTGCGGAATCAATGCGTTGTTGCTCATTGTAGTGTGCCTGATTGTAATACTTATGTTGCTGCCACTATAACACGATGTTAGTCTTTGGCAATCAAGACGCTTAGACGTCTAAACCATATCAATATTCCTGTCCGGGAGGGCAAAAGGAAAATGACAGACAACCTGCAACTCACACACCTGGTCGATGCCTGCCGCTGGATTGGCGCCAAAGGCTGGGCGCCAGCTACCGGTGGCAATATGTCGGTGCGTCAGGATGCGCAGCTTTGCTGGCTCAGTGAGTCCGGCAAAGATAAAGGCAGCCTCACCACAGACGATTTTTTGCAGGTGGAGATCGCCACCAATCGCGCACCGTCTGGCCGTAAGCCGTCAGCAGAAACCGGCCTCCATACGCTGATTTACCGCCTGTTTCCGGAGGCCAACGCGGTCCTGCATGTCCACACCGTCAACGCCACGGTGTTATCCCGTCTGGTCAAAGAAGCCGAACTGAAAATCAGTGGCTTCGAGATGCAAAAATCCCTTACCGGGCAGACCTCACATCTGGATACGGTCGCTATCCCGGTGTTTGATAACGTCCAGGATATTGACGCCCTCGCCTCGCGAATCGCCCATTACGCTCAGGAACACCCGCTTAATTATGGTTTTCTTCTGCGCGGCCATGGCTTAACCTGCTGGGGACGTGACGTGGCCGAAGCCCGCCGTCATCTGGAAGGACTAGAATTCCTTTTTGAATGCGAAATGCGTTTACGACAACTGGAGAGAGTATGATTCGCGCAATTGTGACGGATATTGAAGGCACCACCAGCGATATCCGTTTTGTCCATGATGTTTTGTTCCCCTACGCGCGTGAACGACTGGCGGCCTTCGTGACTGCTCAGCAGTACGCCGAGCCGGTCAACTCCATTCTGGACAATCTGCGTGATGAAATCAGCAGCCCGCGCGCCAGCACCAGCGAGCTTATCGACGCCCTGTTTGCTTTTATGGATGAAGACCGCAAATCAACTGCGCTGAAGGCCCTGCAAGGCATCATCTGGCACGACGGCTATGTGAACGGTGATTTTACCGGTCACCTCTACCCGGACGTACTGCCTGCGCTGGAAAAATGGAAAGCACAAGGCATTGATCTCTATGTTTATTCCTCTGGCTCCGTTGCTGCGCAGAAACTGTTATTTGGCTACAGCGACGAAGGTGATATTACTCATCTGTTCAGCGGCTATTTTGATACCCACATCGGTGCCAAGCGCGACGTGCAGTCTTATCAGAACATTGCGGCGCAAACGGGCATTGCCCCGTCGCAGATCCTGTTCCTGTCGGATATTCATCAGGAGCTGGACGCCGCTGAACAGGCAGGTTTTCGCACCCTGCAACTGATTCGTGGTGATGATGACGGCGCAAGCCATCACCATCAGGTACACCAGTTCGACGAGATTAATCCGGAGCAGATCCCTTCATGAGCGCATTGACCATTTATTCCGATAAAGACGCCAGCCAACACCAGTGGCACAGCACCAACGCAACCGAGATCGCCCAACAGCTCAACGCTAAAGGTGTGCGGTTTGAACGCTGGGCTGCGGATCGCGATTTAGGCCAGGATCCTGCACCCGAAGCCGTGATCGAGGCGTATCAGCATGCCATCGACAAACTGGTGGCGGAAAAAGGCTATCAGAGCTGGGATGTAATCAGCCTGCGTGCCGATAATCCACAAAAAGAGGCACTGCGCGCGAAGTTCCTGAATGAACACACCCACGGCGAAGATGAAGTGCGTTTCTTTGTGGAAGGTGCCGGGTTGTTCTGCCTGCACATTGGCGATGAGGTGTATCAGGTGCTGTGCGAGAAAAACGACCTGATTTCCGTGCCAGCAGGTACGCCGCACTGGTTTGATATGGGTTCAGAGCCGAACTTTACGGCGATCCGTATTTTCGATAACCCAGAGGGATGGATTGCGCAGTTTACCGGGGATTCGATCGCGGATGCGTATCCTCGTTTACCGTAAAACTTATATACGAACGTTAATTCCTTCAAAATGAAGGAATTTTTTTAAATCGTCAAATACTGTTTATTTTCGAGATCAAACTCACAATTATTTTAATTTATTGAAAAAAAGGAATGTTCTTATCCTATAAGAAGTGAGTATCTTACAATTTCATCATTTAAAAAGAGATAAACATGGCAAAAAACCCAATAATTATAAGGCAGAATTTAAGAATAGGTGAACTAGATGCTGAATCTGACACACAATTGCTTGATGAATGCTTTATAGACAGCGGTTACCTTTCAAAATTACTTGATACCAATGATACATCATCCATCGTTGTTGGAAGAACGGGGGCAGGAAAAAGTGCATTACTTCATAAAGTGATGAGTAAAGCGTACAGGTTTAAGAAACTTGATCCTAATGATATTTCCATAAGATTCCTGGAGCATTCTGATATTATTTCTTTTTTTGAAGAACTCGATGTGAATCTTGATTTATTTTATAAAATATTATGGCGACACATACTTATAATGGAGTTTTTGAAAATTCGTCATGATATAAATAGTGAAAACGACACAAGAAATTTTTTTACTAGCCTCACTAGCTTTTTAAGAAAAGACGATATTAGAAAACGCGCATTGGAATATTTTAGAGAGTGGGGGGATAAATTTTGGATTGATACAGACACACACCTAAGAGAAATAACTAAGAAGCTAGAAAATGATACTAAAGCTAAAATAGGAACAGCTCTCTATGGCGTGGAATTAAATGCCGAAACAGCAAAAAAAATCTCTGAGGAAGATAAGCATGAAATAAGAAAAAGAGCGTCCGAAGTTGTTAGTGGAATGCAAATTCAAAAATTAAATGAAGTTCTTGATATGCTTGCTGAACATTCATTTTCGGATCTACAAAAAAAGCACTATATCGTAATAGATCAACTCGATGAAAACTGGGCCGAAAATCACACTCGATATAAGTTTATAAGAGCCTTAATTGAAGAAATTAAAGTATTCAGACGAGTCAAAAATGTCAAAGTAATAGCCGCTCTCAGACATGACCTTCTAAAATCAGTATTCAATCTAACAAGAGGTTCAGGATTTCAAGAAGAGAAGTATGAATCTTATATTCTTGACCTCCAGTGGACTGCCAATCAGCTAAATGAGTTGGTATCAAAAAGAATCCAAGAAGTATTCAAAAAACAATATACAAGAGAAAACATTGATATTAATGATTTATTTCCATCACCAAAAGGCGGAAGTAAAGGAATGTTACCTATTGAGTATATTATTGAGAGAACACTATATCGCCCAAGGGATGTTTTACAATTCATAAACGAATGTTTTAAAATCGCGCTCAATAGAGAACGAATATCTTGGGACTCCATTCATAAAGCTGAAAGTGTTTATTCTGAAAAAAGACTTCGTTCCTTAAAAGAAGAATGGGGTGATATATACCCATCGTTCGAAGAAACTATAGAAATACTTAGAGAGGTACCAGAGAAATTTACTCGAACTCTTATACCAAAACATAATTTAGAGTATGTCGTAACAGAGCTATCCGTGCAAAACAGTGGAGATCCTTGCGCAATTATGGCATCCAAAATGCTTAACAACGAAGCAAGAGAATCTGACGTTGTTAACGAAATATTCTTATGTTTATATAACATAAGCGCTATTGGTTTCAAGGTGAGTTCTTTAACTCCATATAAATGGTCCTTCAGAGATAGCAGCCCTGTAAATAAAGCCGAGATTAAAAGGGCTAGTCACATCAAGATTCACAAAATGTTGCATAAAGCGCTAGATATTAAAATTGCCACATCAGATATTTATCATAAAGATGATGGAGATGAAGATCCCGATTGAAGCTTATATTTGTTATTCGGGCACTTTCACTAATACAGTGCCCATTATTTCAATCTATAGACTATCGAAAATAGAAAAGACTTCTTCATTACTTAACCCAAGTAATTTCGCCAAATGCACAAACTCCACCACATCTAATCTGCGTTCACCATTTTCCACTTTAGCAATGAATGACTGCGGCTTGCCCAACGCTTCCGCAAGCTGCGCCTGAGTAATTCCTTTCTCTTTACGGGCTTTCTTCAACGCATTGATAACACGCTGGTATTCGTCCGAGTAAACTGAGGCCATTGTTCCGATTCCATACAAATATCCTGAAATCGAATATCCTCTTGTTGTGTTTTTATCCCAAAACAGGTTAATTGTACGCGTAACGAACATACGTAAGGAGGACATAATGCACCATCAGAACTGGCATCCTGCCGATATCATCGCCGCACTTAAGAAACATGGGACAAGCCTGGCTGCGTTATCTCGCAAGGCTGGTCTTTCCTCATCCACACTGGCAAACGCGCTTACCCGACCATGGCCTAAAGGAGAATGGATTATCGCTCAGGCGCTCAACATTCCCCCGGATGTGATATGGCCGGAAAGGTACTTCGATGAAAAGGGAGAGCCAATATTTCGTCAGATGAGAACGACAAGGAAAAGAAACGTATCTTTGACATGATCAACGCGTTTCCCCTTCCCCCCAACCCTCTCCCTCAAGGGAGAGGGGGTCTAAGAGCGCTACACCTTCAGCCCCTTCACATACGCTACCAGCTGATCCAGCACAATCCCCCACCCTTCGTGGAACCCCATCTGTTCGTGCTGTTCACGGATTTCCGCTGTGGGATGGCGGGCAATCGCGGTGTAACGGGTTTTGCCCTCTCCCGCATCTTCCAGCAGCAGGATTGCGGTCATAAAGGGTTTTTCAGCCGGTTTCCAGTCCTCGGTGTAGCCATCGGTGAAGACCAGTTTCCTGCCCGGGTCGATCTCCAGAAAGACGCCCTTGTTATCCATTCGTTGTCCATCCACCTCAAAGACCGTGTTGAACCGTCCGCCCACGCGCAGATCGAGGTCGCATTCGGTCACTTTATGAGGGACAGGGATAAAGAAATTTTTGATGTGTTCCGGTGTGGTCCAGCAGAGCCACAGCAGGTCGCGTGGTGCATCCACCACGCGTTCCAGTATTAGGTCAGTGTTAGGATCAAGCTTCACGATTCTGTCCTCTAAGGGGAAACCCTTAAAGGATAGCCAGGCTCAGGCGAATTTCCCCTTTGCCACGTCCTCTGGCGTCACTACGCCGGTATCCAGCACCCATCCACTAATAAGCGATGCAGGCGTAACGTCAAATGCAGGGTTATAAACCCGTGCGTTTTCCGGTGCCCACTGCACCGCGCCAAAACTTCCCGCCACGCCCGTCACTTCGCTGGCGGCGCGTTGTTCTATTGGGATAGCTTCACCGTTTGGGCAATCCGGGTCGAGCGTGGTTTGCGGAGCGGCCACGTAGAACGGAATGCCGTGGAATTTCGCCAGCACCGCCAGCGAGTAAGTGCCGATTTTGTTGGCCACGTCGCCGTTGGCGGCAATGCGATCTGCACCTACCCATACGGCGTCCACCAGCCCTTTTGCCATCAGACTCGCGGCCATGGAATCGGTAATCAGCTGATACGGTACCCCCAGCTCACCCAGCTCCCATGCGGTCAACCTTCCGCCTTGCAACAGAGGACGCGTTTCATCCACCCAGACGTTGCTGATATTGCCTTTCTGATGGGCACGGGCAATCACCCCAAGGGCCGTACCAACGCCTGCCGTTGCCAGCCCACCGGTGTTGCAGTGAGTCAGCAGACGGCTGCCGGGTTTAACCAACGCGCTACCGGCTTTCGCAATGGCGTCGCAAAGCTGTTTATCCTCATCGATCAGACGCAGCGCTTCCGCCACCAGCGCCGGAACAAAATCTTCCTGCCATAGCGCCAGCTTCATGCGGTCGAGGTTGTTCATCAGGTTCACCGCCGTCGGGCGGGAGGCGCGCAGTGTCTCCAGCGCCACGACCAGTTCGTCGCGGCTTTTACCGTTTTCCGCCAGAAGCGCCAGCAGCAGACTTGCAGAAAGACCGATCAGTGGTGCGCCGCGCACACGCAGAGCATGAATATGCCCCACCAGCGACTCTACCGTAGAGGCGTCCAGCCAGCGTTTCTCCTGTGGAAGCGCCTGCTGATCGAGAATAAATAGCTGATTTTCCGCCACCCGCAGGCTGGTCGTCTGTAATGTCTGCATGTCGTTAATTCTCTGTTGCGTTGATGTAGCACATTGTGTCAGGATGAAATCCAGAAGTATAGACGTCTACATGTCTTTATTAGCAAACCCGTGAGGAGCAGCAATGTCGCAATACCGTACCTTTACCGCCCACGATGCTGTGGAGTATGCAAAGCAGTTTGGTGGTCTTGATAACCCCTCATCGCTGGTAGAGGCACAGGAAGTGGGCGACGGTAACCTCAATCTGGTGTTCAAAATTTTTGATGCCGCAGGTGTAAGCCGCATTATCGTCAAGCAAGCGCTGCCTTACGTGCGCTGTGTTGGCGAATCCTGGCCACTGACGCTGGATCGCGCTCGTCTTGAAGCACAAACCCTGGTCGAGCACTATCAGCACAGCCCGCAACACACCGTTAAAATTCACCACTTTGACCCGGCACTGGCGGTGATGGTGATGGAAGATCTCTCCAGCCATAACATCTGGCGCGGCGAGCTGATTAATAACCGCTACTACCCTCAGGCCGCGCGCCAACTGGGGGAATATCTCGCGCACACCCTGTTCCACACCAGCGACTTTTATCTGCACCCGCATGATAAAAAAGCGCAGGTGGCGAAGTTCATTAACCCGGAGATGTGCGAAATCACTGAAGATCTGTTCTTCAACGATCCGTACCAGATCCACGAGCGCAACAACTACCCTGCCGAGCTGGAAAACGACGTTGCTGCTCTGCGTGACGACGCTCAGTTAAAAATCGCGGTGGCTTCGCTCAAGCACCGTTTCTTCTCTCATGCTGAAGCGCTGCTGCACGGCGATATTCACAGCGGCTCTATCTTCGTGGCTGACGGAAGCCTGAAAGCTATCGATGCGGAATTTGGCTATTACGGCCCGATTGGCTTTGATATCGGTACCGCTATCGGCAACCTGCTGCTTAACTTCTGTGGCCTGCCGGGACATCTGGGTATTCGCGATGCCGCTGCCGCCCGCGAGCAGCGTCTGACGGATATTCAGGAGCTGTGGACGACCTTCGCTGAACGCTTCCAGACGCTGGCAAACGAGAAAACCCGCGACACCGCGCTCAGCGCACCGGGCTACGCCTCCGCGTTCCTCAAAAAGGTCTGGCATGACACCATCGGGTTCTGCGGTACGGAGTTGATTCGCCGTAGCGTCGGGCTTTCCCACGTGGCGGATATCGACACCATTCAGGACGACGCCATGCGCCACGAATGCCTGCGCCATGCCATTACGCTCGGCAGAGCGTTGATTGTGCTTGCCGACCGCATCGACAGCGTGGAAGAACTGGTGGCAAGGGTGCGTCAGTACAGCTAAGTTTCTCCCTCTCCCCACAGGGAGAGGGTCAAAAACCTACCCCAAATACTCAATCACCGACAACCCACCGTTATAATCCGTGCTGTAGATAATTCCCTGCGCATCCACAAACACATCGCAGGACTGGATCACCTGCGGGCGATTCGGCCGCGTATCCATCATCCTCTCCGGTGCCGCGGGCACCAGCGCGCCCGTTTCCACCGGGCGATACGGATTGGAAATGTCATACGCGCGCACGCCCGCATTCTGGTACGTGGCAAAAATCAGCGTTGAACTGACAAAGCTCCCCGGCCGGTTTTCATGCAGGTTATGCGGGCCGAAGTGCGCTCCTTTCGCCACGTAATCAATCTCATCCGGCTGCGGGAAAGTCGAAATACTCACTGGGTTCGCTGGCTCGCGAATATCAAACAACCAGATCAGCTTCTCACCATCTTCCTGGTTATCCAACACCGCTTCGTCGAGCACCACCAGCAGATCGCGGTCCGGCAACGGCAGCGCGGTGTGGGTGCCGCCACCAAACGGCGGGCTCCAGTTACGGTGGCTAATCAGCTTCGGCCGGGTGCGGTCTTTCACATCCAGCAATGTCAGCCCACCATCACGCCAGCTGCCATACGCTGTATCTCCGGCGATAATCGCGTGGTGCAGCGCGTAGCGTTTGCCTTCCGGCCACTCCGGCTGCTCGCCTTCGGCCTGGTTCATCCCCGGTAGCCACCAGCGCCCCGCCACCTCGGGTTTGCGTGGATCGGCCAGATCGATGGTCAGGAAGATATAATCGGTAAAACCGTCGATCAGCGCCGAGACATAAGCCCAACGCCCGCCAACGTACCAGATGCGGTGAATGCCGATACCGTTCAGTGACAGAAAACCGATTTCGCGCGGCGTGTCCGGCGTGGAGATATCAAATACCCGCAGCCCGGCGCTCCAGCCTTTATCCCGAACATCGCTGACGGTTTCCCCCACCTGACGGGTGTAGTAGACCTTCTCGTCGGCGAAACGGGCATCGGCAAACAGATCGCGGGCGTTAATCACCAGCAGCAGGTCGTCATGTGCCTGCAAATGAACGTTCCAGGTGCCCGGCGGCGCAGACACGTAGCCTGCGGCTTTTGGATTTTTCGGGTCACGCACATCCACAATCGAAAACCCTTGCGACACCATATGGCCAATATAGGCAAAACCGCGATGCACCATCAGTTGCACGCCGTCCGGGCGACCGCCCTGGTCGCTATGGCCAATCAGCCGCATATTGCGGCTGTATTCAGGAGTGGGAAGTACACTCATTTATGTTTCGCTTCCAGCGTCGCAAACCACGGTGCGATAAAATCTTCGGTCTGGCCCCAGCCCGGAATAATTTTCCCCAGAGACGCCACATTCACCGCGCCCGGCTGGGCGGTCAGCAGCGCCTGCGGGATCGCCGCAGCTTTGAAGTCATAGGTTGCTGGCGTCGCTTCCCCGGCAATCTTGTTCGCCACCAGACGCACGTTAGTGGCGCCAATCAGCTTCGGATCGACTGCCACGCTCACTTTCCACGGGCTGCCCGGCTCACGCATCAGCTGGAGATCCTGGTTAGAAATGTCGATGCTGTAGAGTTTGATTTCGGTGCGGCCATTCTCTTTCAGGGCCTTATATGCGCCCTGGCTGAACGCATCCCAGGTTCCCCAGATGGCGTCGATTTTACCTTTCGGGTATTTCGCCAGAATCGCACCCACTTTGTTGGCCGTGTCGCCCTGCACGTCAGAAGACACTGCGCCAATGGATTCCAGCTCTTTGATATCCGGGTACTGCTTTTGCAACTCTTTATACGCGGCCTGACGGCGTTCCATTGGCGGGAAGCCCGCAACCCACAGCTTGACGATGTTGGCCTTGCCGTTGAAATCTTTCGCCAGCTGGCCGAAGGAGAGATTCGTCAGGGAGGCATCATCCTGCTGGGTGACGGTCACGCCCGGGATCTCGCCGTTAACGGCGGTATCAAATACCGAAACCTTAATCCCGGCATCCACCGCTTTCTTCACCAGCGCCGTCGAATACGGGTCACGGCCCTGAGAGAGAATGATCCCGTCATACTTCTGGCTAATCGCCTGGTTCACAAAGTCCTGGAATTTGGCGTCATCACCGTTACTTAAAAAGGTGCTGACCTTAAAGCCGAGCTTTTTCCCTTCCTGAATGGCACCGGCGACAAACTGCGTGGTGTTGTCATCGGAGCCGAGGTTGCGGATCACCGCAATGCGGACCGGGCCTTCGTGGTTCGCAATGGCAGCCGGAACTGGCGCTGGCGTCGCCGCATAGCCAGGCAGTGCAGTCAATAACCCTAATGCCACCAAAGAGAGTGCGATTTTTTTCATTCTGTTATCCCGTTGTGTTGTTATAAATCGTTAGCGTTTTTGTATGTAAGTAATCGCCAGCGCCACGGCGAGCACCAGCCCTTTTATTATGTCCATGGCGTAATACGGTACCGACAGCATCACCAGGCCGTTCGACAGCACGCCGAGGATCACCGCCCCAACCAGCGTCCCGAGCGCGTTCGGTTTGCCGGAGCCTGCCAGCGAGAATCCAATCCACGCGGCCGCCACCGCATCCATCAGATAGCCGCCGCCCGCATTTACCTGCGACGAGCCAATGCGTGATGCCAGCAAAATGCCGCCGAGTCCGGCCAGCAGCGAAGCAATCACATAAGCCGCCACCTTGTAACGCGTGGTGCGAATACCAGAGAGACGCGCCGCTTCCGGGTTACCCCCGATGGCATACATGCGGCGACCGTGGGTGGTCAGCGAAAGGCCAAGCTGAGCCACAATGGTCACCACCAGCATAATGATCACGATGGTTGGTACCTGCCCCAGCAGGCTGAACGTCGCCGGAATGGTTCCTTCCGCCATGTCGCCACTCGGCAGCACCATGTTCTCAGTGATCGACCCGCCATAGCTGTAGGTCATCGCTACCCCCTGAATCACAAACAGGCTGGCAAGCGTAGCCAGCATGTCCGGAATTCGCAGGATGACGATCAGAAAGGCGTTGAACAGCCCCACCAGCGTACAGAGCGTGAGGGTGATCAGAATCGACTCGGTGGTGCCGAAGCCGTGCCAGACAAACAGCGAAATCACCAGTGCGTTCGCCAGCGACGCCGTTGACCCTACGGAGAGATCAAACCCGCCGACGGTCAGCGAAATTGACACGCCAATGGCAATCACCGTCACGATGGCAATCGAGCGCAGAATATTGATGATGTTGTTCGGATCAAGGAAGCTGTCCGACGCCAGGCCAAAGACGGCCACCAGCGCGACAACGGTCAACAGCATGCCCCACTTGTAGAGAAAATCGAAAATCTGCTGACGGCCAGACGCCGCCGCGTTCACTGAAAGGGCCTTGCTCACGACGCCGTTCCTCCGGTTGAATAATAAAGTAGTGTCTCTTCGCGGGCCTCGGCCCCGGCGATTTCCGCCACGATACGGCCGTCCCATAGCACGCAGATGCGGTCACACAATCCCACCAGCTCGGCAAATTCACCGGAGGCATAAATGACGCCTTTGCCCTCGCGCGCCAGGCCGTCAATGAGCTGGAACAGATCGGTTTTGGCTTTCACATCCACACCTTTGGTCGGCTCGTCGAATATCAACACGCTGGCGTCATTGCGCAGCCATTTGCCGATGGCGACCTTCTGCTGGTTCCCGCCAGACAAGCGGCGCAACATCTGCCCCGGCCCGCGCGCTCGTACGCCTACGCGGGCAATCACCTCTTCCGCCCAGCGCCACGCCTGGCGATGGCCAAACAGGCTCCAGCGCGAAAAAGAGTTATCCGCCGTCACCGACAGATTCATGTTTATCGGCTCATCAATAAAGATGCCTTCTTTGCGTCGTTCTTCCGGCACCAGCGCCAGACCGCGCAATACCGAATCTGCCGGGTCACGCGGCTGCCAGGCTTCATGATTCAGCTCACCGCGCGCCACGCGGCTTTTGCTGGCGCCAAACAGTGCCTTGCAGAGTTCGGTCTTGCCTGCGCCCGCCAGCCCGGCAATGCCGAGAATTTCGCCTTTGTGCAGGTGCAGGGAGATATCTTTCAGCAGCGCTTCATCGTGCAATCCTTCAACACGCAGCAAGGTTTCTTCACTGTGTGGAGGCCGCGCAGGCGGGTAGATATCGCTCAGCTCGTGGCCAAGCATTTTCTCGACGATCGCGTCGCCGCTGAGCTCCGCCATCGGGCCAGACTCAATCAGCTTGCCATCCCGCAGCACCGTTAAGGTGTCGCAGATAGCTTTCAGTTCATGAATTCGATGGGAGATAAACACCACGCCAATACCCTGCTGCTGCAAACGTCTCACTACGGTAAAAAGGCGCTCACTTTCGTGCGTATCCAGCGGGGCGGTGGGTTCATCCAGAATGAGAAAACGACAGTGGTGGGACAGCGCCCGCGCCAGCAAAATCTGCTGCTTCTCGGCCAGCGTGCAACTGTCGATCGTGCGGCGAACATCGAAGGAGACGTCCAGCTGCGCCAGCGCCTGTTTTGCCTGCTGGCGGATAGCCAGCCAGTTGTAGCGGTGTCCCGGCTGCGCAAGCTGGTCGAGCATGATGTTCTCGGCAATACTTAATCCCGGGATCAGCGCCACGTCCACTTCCTGCTGCACCAGGTGAATGCCCAGCCGTTTGGCGTCAAGCGGCTCGCGGATTGTCACCGGCTGGTTGTTTATGCAGATCTCGCCTTCATAATGATCGTGCGTCCCACACAACACCGCCATCAGCGTCGATTTTCCTGCACCATTTGCACCGGTTAACGCGTGTACGGTTCCGCCGATCAGCGTGAAATCCACGCGCGACAGCGCCTGAAAGCCAGAAAAGGCCAGGCTGATACCGCGCATCTCAAGGAGACTGGAAACCATCCGCGTTAAATCCTTCTTTCATATTGTGATTTATCGAATTTTTCACAGCTCCGGTTGACTGACAACGACGGAAAAGGCATAAGATAAAGCAAAATATTATTAGCCATCCGGATGTCCAGACATAACATCGGGTTAGCGCTTCCCTAAAAAGGACAACATCATGAGCAACACCGATATCCGCGTCGTGCCCGGCCCGGCAAACTACTTCTCACATCCAGGAAGCCTTGCGCATCTGAATGATTTCTTTACCCCAGAGCAGCTTTCCCGCGCGGTATGGATTTACGGCGAACGTGCCATCGAGGGTGCCCGTCCTTTTCTGCCCGAGAGCTTTAACGCTGTGGGCGCAAAACATCTGTTGTTTAAGGGCCACTGTAGCGAGCGGGATGTTACCCATCTGGTGAATGAATCAGGCGATGACCGCAGCGTAGTGATTGGTGTTGGCGGCGGGGCATTGCTCGATACCGCCAAAGCTGTGGCACGTCGTCTGGGTGTGCCGGTTGTTGCCATTCCAACCATCGCCGCCACCTGTGCCGCATGGACGCCGCTTTCCGTCTGGTATAACGATGCAGGCCAGGCACTGCAGTTTGAGATTTTCGACGACGCCAATTTCCTGGTGTTGGTGGAGCCGAAAATCATCCTGAATGCTCCGGCGGAATACCTGCTGGCGGGTATCGGCGATACGCTGGCGAAATGGTATGAAGCGGTCGTACTGGCACCGCAGCCTGAAAACCTGCCGCTGACCGTGCGCCTTGGGATCAACGGCGCACTGGCTATTCGTGACGTACTGCTGGAACGCAGTGAAGA
This sequence comes from Pantoea sp. LS15, assembly GCF_012241585.1. NCBI lineage: Bacteria > Pseudomonadati > Pseudomonadota > Gammaproteobacteria > Enterobacterales > Erwiniaceae > Pantoea > Pantoea sp. LS15. Next base: position 338,050 of record NZ_JAAVXA010000003.1, on the reverse strand, counting down.
GGCACTGGCTGACCAGCAGCACGGTAAACAGACGCAGGCGTTCAGGGACGTGGTGGACGCGATTATCGCCGGTGGCGGGATGGTGGGCGGTCTGGGCGAGCGCTATACCCGTGTAGCGGCTGCGCATGCCGTACATAACGGGTTAACCGTGTTACCGCAAACCGAAAAATATCTCCATGGCACCAAAGTGGCGTACGGCATTCTGGTGCAAAGTGCCCTGCTCGGCCAGGACGATGTGCTGGCGCAACTGGTGGCGGCGTATCAGCGCTTTAATCTGCCGACCACTCTGCGTGAGCTGGAAGTGGATATCCACAACCGTGAAGAGCTGGACAAGGTCATTGCCCATACTCTGCGCCCGGTGGAGTCTATCCACTATTTGCCGGTTACGTTAACCCCTGACATTCTGCGCACTGCGTTTGAGAAGGTGGAATCCTTCAGCCGTTAATCTCCCGAACCGTCTATACCTAATGATGATTCTCACCACTTTCGCAACGAGGTCATCATGCAGATCGATTTAACAGGTAAGAAGGCGCTGGTCACCGGTGCCAGCCGTGGATTAGGTCGTGCGATTGCACTGTCACTGGCACGCGCCGGTGCCGATGTGGTTATTACATATGAAAAATCCTATGATAAAGCCCATGCCGTCGCCAGTGAGATACGAAATCTTGGGCGGCACTGTGAGGCGGTTCAGGCAGACAGCGCCAGCGCCGAGGCCATTCAGGAGGCCGTGACTCACGCGGCGCGTACCCTCGGAGGTCTTGATATCCTGGTGAATAATGCCGGGATTGCGCGAGGTGGTCCGCTGGAAGCCCTGACGATTGCCGATATTGACGCGATGATTAACGTCAACATTCGTGGCGTGGTGCTCACGACTCAGGAAGCGCTGGTGCATATGTCTGACGGCGGACGCATTATCAATATCGGCAGTTGTCTCGCTAACCGCGTGGCGATGCCCGGTATCGCCGTTTACGCCATGACCAAATCCGCCCTCAACTCTTTCACCCGAGGACTGGCCCGCGATCTGGGGCCACGGGGGATTACCGTTAATCTTGTCCATCCTGGTCCGACAAACAGCGATATGAACCCCGAGGACGGTGAACAGGCTGAAGCCCAGCGTCAGATGATTGCCATTGGTCATTACGGTCAACCGGAGGACATTGCCGCCGCCGTAACCTTCCTGGCGAGCCCGGCAGCCGGACAGATCTCCGGCACAGGGCTGGATGTTGACGGCGGTTTGAACGCCTGATCGCACACATGATGCAAGCCTCTGTCGTCCGGCAGAGGCCTTTTCGAGCAGCTTCGACGATTCGCGTTTTGCCGCTTTCTCCCGTTATTTCTCCGCTCTACAGTACCCCATAAGAAATTCGGAATTTATCTAATAGTCTTATTATTTCCTTATGTTTTGTGTGGACGTACAGTGGAGGTACGGATGAAAATTGTCTGGTCAAAGAGTGCTGAGAAGCAATTTTCTAAAATCGATACGCGATATCAGAACCGCATTAAATTCAGGCTGGAGAAGATGGATGATAAAACATCACCTGTCGCGGATATAAAAAAATTATCTTCTCCCGAAAACCACTACAGGTTGCGATTCGGTGATTACAGGGTCATTTACACCTTCGGGGATCCGCCAGGTGATATCTGCTACGTAGTAGCGGTAAAACGCCGGACAACCACCACCTACCTTCATGAGGAGCATACGGAATATGACTGTTCAGTTCATAAAGGATGAAGAAGGAAAGAAACAGTATGTTGTCATTCCTTATAGTGAATATTTTCGCATGCGCTTAGCCACGCTTGAGTATGACGACGAGGATGAAAACGACTGGGAAGACATCCCCTATGAATCAGATGTCTACGATAACGTAGGTTTACCGGGGGAAGTGTGCGACGTCATGCATAACGAGAACGTCAGCCTGCAGGCCGCGTGGCGCATCCTGCGCGGGTTATCCCAGCAGGAAGTGGCAGAGAAACTCGGTATCAGCCAGTCTGCTGTGTCACAACTGGAAGCGCTGGACTCCCGTCCGCAAAAACGCACCCGCGAAAAACTCGCGGCGATTTATGGCTGCAAGCAGGAGCAAATCAGCCTCTATTTACCGAAAGAGGGTTAACAGCACTTCGCGCCGCCCTTGCCGCCGTAGCGGGCATCCTGGCGGTCGCGGAAGAATTCTTCGTAGGTCATCGGCGTCTGGTCCGGATGGTTGACGCGCATATGCTCGACGTAGTTGTCGTAATCCGGCACGCCAATCATCATTTTGGCGGCCTGGCCTAAGTATTTGCCTGCTTTGGAAAGGGTGTCGAACATAGTCGGTATCTCTTTTTTTGTCCCCTCTCCCCTGTGGGGAGAGGGTTAGGGTGAGGGGGATCAATGCGCCCCTTTCGCCTGGGTCACAATCTCTTCCAGGTTTTCTGGCATTGGCTCGTACGGTGTCTCTTTCGCCGTCGGCTTGTCTTCTTTCAGCGCCGCCAGCGCGGTTTTGAGAGAATACAACGCCAGCACCACGACCACCACCATAAAGAAGATGGTCAGCCCGGCATCCAGACGGTTGTTAAACACCAGTTGCGACAACTGAGACTCAGTGTATTGAGCCGGGATCTTACCGCTGTCGATCATTGCCTGGAACTTGTTGGCAATGGCCAGGAAGCCGACTTTGTTATCCGGGCTGAAGGCTTTCTGCCAGCCCGCGGTCAGCGTACAGATCAGCAGCCACGCGGTTGGCAGCAACGCCACCCAGGCATAGCGCTGGCGCTTCATCTTGAACAGCACCACCGCACAGAGCATCAGCGCCATCCCGGCAAGCATCTGGTTGGCAATACCGAACAGCGGCCACAGGGTGTTAATCCCTCCCAGCGGATCCACCACGCCCTGATGCAGGAAGTAGCCCCACGCCAGCACGCACAGCGCCGTTGCCAGCAGGTTGGCCGGTAACGAATCAGTCCGTTTCAGGTTCGGGGAGATAACGCCCAGCAGATCCTGCAACATAAAGCGTGCCGCACGTGTACCTGCGTCCACCGCAGTCAGGATAAACAGGGCTTCAAACAGAATGGCGAAGTGATACCAGAACGACACATCCATCAGCCCGCCAAGCGCACCGTGCAGAATGTACGCCATCCCGACCGCCAGCGTAGGCGCACCGCCTGCACGTGAAATAATCGACTGTTCGCCCACTTCATTAGCAATACTGGTCAGGGTATCCGGCGTAATAGCAAAGCCCCAGCCGCTCACCACCTGTGCGGCAGACGCCACCACGTCAACGGTTCCGGCAGGTGCCAGTACCGCCATCGGGCTGTTCATCGCAAAGTACACGCCCGGATCGATAATACAGGCAGACACCAGCGCCATGATCGCCACAAAGGATTCCATCAGCATCCCGCCGTAACCAATCAGGCAGGCCTGATTTTCATTGGCGAGCATTTTCGGTGTAGTCCCGGAGGCAATCAGGGCGTGGAAACCAGACACCGCACCGCAGGCGATAGTAATAAACAGGAACGGGAACAGGTTGCCGGTCCAGACCGGGCCAGTACCGTCAATAAATTTGGTCAGCGCAGGCATGGTCAGCGTCGGGCGCATAATCAGAATACCGATCGCCAGCCCAACAATGGTGCCAATTTTCAGGAACGTGGAGAGGTAATCACGCGGGGCCAGCAGCAGCCACACCGGCAGAACCGCCGCCACAAAGCCGTAGCCCACCAGCATCCAGGTCAGCTGCACGCCGGTAAAGTCGAAGAACGGCGCCCAGGTCGGGCTTTCCGCCACCCAGCCGCCAGAGATAATGGCGAACACCAGGAACACCAGGCCAATCACCGAGACTTCGCCAATGCGCCCCGGACGCAGATAACGGATATAAATCCCCATAAACAACGCCAGCGGAATGGTAAAGGCGACGGTGTACGTCCCCCACGGGCTGTGGGTCAGGGCTTTCACCACGATCATCGCCAGCACCGCCAGAATGATCACCATGATCATAAAGGTCGCCACCAGCGCAATCACCCCGGCGGTTGCGCCCATCTCCTCTTTCACCAGTTCACCCAGTGAACGCCCGTCGCGGCGGGTAGAGACGAACAGCACCATAAAGTCCTGCACCGCCCCTGCCAGCACAACGCCGGCGAGGATCCAGATCATCCCCGGCAGATAACCCATTTGCGCAGCCAGCACCGGCCCCACCAGCGGGCCTGCCCCGGCAATAGCGGCAAAGTGGTGGCCGAACAACACTTTCTTATCGGTAGGAACATAGTCCAGCCCGTCGTTATGACGGACAGCGGGCGTCATACGTGTGGCGTCAACTGCCATCACATTTTTCGCGATAAAGCGGCCATAAAAACGATACGCGATCAGATAAATGCAGACGGAGGCGACAACTATCCAGAGCGCATTGATCTGTTCCCCCCGGTTGAGGGCGATATAGCCCAGGGCAAATGCTCCCACAACGGAGAGCACGGCCCATGTAAGGTATTTCCCTGAGTTGTTCATAGTGGTTGTCCGTTGTTGTGAAACAGTGAGATGTTACATTTTGTTTCTAGAACAACGGCAAAAATTTAACAACTTTGAAACGCAATAATGTGTGGTCAAACCAGACATTTACATCACAGTGTTAAGCCGATCACTATCAGTTGAATGGCTTAGCCCAATACCATCGTACTTAACCGACAGGTACAACAGCGCCTTCCCTGCTCGTCGAACACCACAATCTCCCAGCTCTGGCTGGAGCGCCCCAGGTGCAGCGGCTGACACACGCCGCGTACCTTACCTTGTGCCACCGCGCGGTGATGCGTTGCATTCAACTCAGTTCCCACCACGTTTTGCCCGTCACGGGTCATCAGATAACCGGCCATGGAGCCCAGTGTTTCCGCCAGCGCGGCCGAGGCACCCCCATGCAGCAGGCCAAACGGCTGGTGGGTGCGTGCATCAACGGGCATTTCGGCTTCCAGCGTGTCGTCACCGAGGCGGGTATAAACGATACCCAGATGCGCCACCATGCTATTCAGGCTGGTGGCATTCAATGCCTCAAGCGATAAATGACGTTTCCAGATCATCTTACGCCCCCAGCGTGGAGCCACCGTCCACCACGATATCCTGCAATGTGATATGGCTGGCGGCATCGGAGGCCAGGAACAGCACCGTGCTGGCAATCTCCTGTGGACGAGCAATTTTGCCGAGCGGTATACCGAGCTTAAACTGCTCGCCGAAGCCACGAATGCGCTGTTGCTCGGCATCGACGCTTTTCCACAGCGTGCGCTGCATATCGGTATCGGTTGACCCCGGAGACACCAGGTTACAGCGCACACCGCTGCCCGCCAGTTCCAGCCCGACGGTCAGAGCCAGGCTTTTCAGTGCGGCTTTCGAGGCACCATAGGCACTCATCCCGATGCGTGGCGTGTGCGCCGCATCAGAGGCAACGGTGACAATTGCCCCGCCCTGCTGGCGACGGAACTGTCCCATCGTCTGCTGAAACAGGTTAAACGCCCCGCCGACGTTAACCGCAAAGGTCTGCTGCCACTCCTCCTGTGAGAGCTGATCCGTTGCCCCCATGCGCAGAATACCGGCGGCATTCACCAGCACGTCAAGGCGGTCGAGGGTTGCGAGCATACGTCCGCAAACATCGGCCACCTGTTCGGCGTCCGCCACATCCAGCGTTTCAGTGGCGAACGGATAGTCGCCCTGTGGAAAGGCCAGGTCGAAACCCGTGACCTTAGCCCCGGCATCCACAAACGCCAGTGCCGTTGCATAACCAATACCCTTACCTGCGCCCGTCACCCAGACGCTTTTGCCGCTAAAATCGAACCCCGCCATTACTTCACCTCGCGGGAAAGCAGCGTCCACCAGGCATCAATGGTTGGATTTTTTGCCAGCATCACGAAGTCGATATCGCCGTGCACTTTACGCCAGCGGGCAGCCAGCGCCATCATGCGTACCGAATCCAGGCCATAGTCGATCAGGTTTTCGTCATCCATCGGTTCATCGGATTCGTCCAGCAGCGGCAGAATAACGTCACGCAGCGCGGCTTTCGATACCGGGAGCGACGGTAGTAATTCGTCGGTCATCACCACGCGCCCGGAGCGGCCCGCCACATAGTTGAGCGACATCAGGTGCTCGTCACGGGTGAAATCTGCCAGCGCATCGGCAATAAAAAACGGTTTGATATCGCGCATAAAGGCATCGGTGGCGGTGGTCATGCAGCCAATGTGAGCATAAACGCCGGTGATCAACAGTTGATTACGCCCCGTCTCTTTCAGCATCTGCTCCAGCGGCGAACGGTGGAAGGCGCTGTAACGCCATTTCACCAGCACCGTGTCCGCTTCGTCCGGCGCCAGCTCAGCCACAATACGCTGCTGCTCAGGTGAACGGGTCAGCCCGGGTCCCCACATGTCGTTCAACAGGGCGCGGTCTTCATCGCTCTGCTCTTTTGGCTGAGCGGTGTAATACACTGGAATGTTATGTTCTTTGCAGTACGCGCGAAGTTTCGCGATATTCGCTACCACCTGCTGCATCATCGCGCTGTTTTCGCCCCAGAAGTTCAGGAAGTACTCCTGCATATCGTGGATCAACAGCGCGGCACGCTCTGGTTCAAACGCCCAGTTCACTTTACTGGTCGGCAGCTCTGCGGCGGTTGGTAGCGCATAGGCGGTTAATTTTGGGATAGCCATACTCTGTTCCTCAGCCCCGGGCGCGTTCAGCAAGCCACAGGCGCAACTGTTTCTTATCGACTTTACCGACAGGCGTTAACGGGAGCGCATCAACGCTCTCCACGCGGTCCGGCAGTTTGAATTCTGCGACGCCCTGCTCGCGCAGGAAGCGACGTACTTCGACTGCACGTAATGGCTGTTTCACCACCAGATACGCACAGCTCTTTTCGCCAAGCAGGCTGTCCTCCATGCTCACCAGCGCGGCGTGGATCACCGCCTCGTGGCGCAGAAGCAGGTTTTCGATCTCTTCGGCGGCGATCTTCTCCCCGCCGCGGTTGATCTGATCTTTCTCACGCCCCTGCACGGTGATATAGCCCTGATCGTCAATGGCGATCAGATCACCGGAGCAGTAAAAACCGTTGGCATCAAAGGCGCTGGCATTGTGTTCCGGGCTGTTGAAGTAGCCGCGGAAAGTGTACGGCCCGCGGGTCATCAAACGCCCGACTTCGCCGCGCGGCAGCGGATTACCGTGCTCATCAGCCACCCACACTTCGTCGTCCGGACACATTGGACGGCCCTGAGTGTTGATGATGCGTTCCGGGGAATCGTCGAGGGCGGTGTAGTTCACCAGCCCTTCTGCCATGCCAAACACCTGCTGAAGCTGGCAACCAATCTCAGCCGGAATACGCGCAGCGAGCGTAGCGGACAACCGAGCGCCCCCCACCTGCAACAGCGTGAGTGATTTCAGTTGAGTGTTTCCGGTTCCTTCGGCAATCGCCTGTAGCCAGAGACTGACCGCCGGTGGCACCAGCGAGGTGACAGTAATCTGATGCTGTTCAATCAGCGGGAAGCACAGCGTAGCGCTCGGATCATTCGCCAGCACCACACAGCCACCTGCCGTGAAGACGCCTAACGATCCCGGCGAACTCATGGCGTAGTTATGTGCCGCAGGCAGCGCGTTCAGGTAACGGGTTTCAGCGGTAATGCCGCAGATCTCGTTGCTACGACGGATGCTGTAGTCGTAATCGTTGTGCGTGCGCGGGATCAGCTTCGGCGTACCGGTGCTGCCGCCGGAGAGCTGGAAGAAGGCCACTTCATCAGCGGGTGTCGGGTTCGCAATAAAATTGTCCACGGGACGTGCAATCGCCGTTTCCAGTGCATGTTCCCCTTTATCGCCACGCAGCAGCACGACGCGCACTGAGCGGTGTTCATCAGTAAAAGTATTGAGGAACGCATCGCCCGTAAAAAGCGCATGGTCGCGATCGGCGATCAGTACAGCGGGTTTAATTTGCGTGGCATAGGCATTTAGCTCACTGCGCTGATGGCTGAAGAGCGCGTTAACCGGAGCCACGCCGATTTGCAGCAGCGCGAAAAAGGTGATGTAGAATTCGGCCACGTTACCGAGTTGAACCAGTGCCGTTTCGCCGCGATGCAGTCCCTGTGCCTGTAAAGCCGACGCCAGATTGTTCACCGCCTGATTAAACGCGCGGTAACTTATGCGACGCTCGCCGTCGATGATCGCCACCGCGTCGCTATCCGCATGATCCGTCAGAATGTGGGTCAGGGGCAGATCCTGCCAGTAGCCTTTTTCACGGTAGCGCCGGGCAAATTCCTCGGGCCAGCGAGTAAAGGGAATGATCATGAGTATTCCTTAGTGCAAACCAAAAACGTTGAGCATGGTGGAGAGTTTCACACCGGTTTCGCGCCACTCACCCACCGGGGAGGAGGCAGGCACAATGCCCGCCCCGGCAAACAGGCGAACAGACTTCTCATGCAGACGCGCGCAGCGGATGGTCACCACCCACTCACCGTTACCTTCGCTGTCGCACCAGCCGACAATGCCGCCGAACAGTTCACGATCAAACGGCTCCAGTTCGGCAATCAGTTCTTTTGCCGCCTGATGCGGGAACCCGCTCAGTGCTGGGGTCGGGTGCAACAGGCAGGCCAGGCTCAGGGCGTTTTCGTTTTCTCGCGCGTCACCTTCCACCGGCGTCGCCAGATGCCACAGCGTGGGTGTCGTGATCAGCTGCGGAGAATCAGGCATGCTGAGATGGTGGCTGCGCGGCGCCAGAGTAGATTTCATCGCCTGAGTTACCAGGTCGTGCTCGTGGCGGTCCTTCTCAGAAGCCAGCAATTTATTGCCCGCCTCGCGGTCAAGCACATCATCGGGCTGACGACGTGCAGAGCCTGCCAGCGGGAGCGAGCTAAAATGAGTCCCCTCTTTTCGTAACAGCAGTTCCGGGCTTGCTCCCAGCAGCACGTCCCCCTCTTCCAGCGGCACATGGAAGTTAAAACTGGCCGGGTTCTGGGCGATAAGACGCTCCATCAGAGCACCGCTATTCAGAGGCTTGTCGGTCGCGATATCAATCAGGCGCGATAGCACCACTTTGTTCACCTGAGGCGTGGCAGTAAGTGCGGCGGCACGGGCGACCATCTCTTCAAAAACAGGCTGCGGGGGAATTTCGATGCGTTGCTCCACCTTCAGCGCCTGCGAGCCGGAAAAATAGGGAGCGGATTGCTGACGTGCAGGACGGGAAAATGTCTGCCAGCGTTGTGGAATAAACAGTGACGACCGTTTGCGGGTATCGAACGGAATAGCCCCTACCATCACCGGATGCGCGATACCGCTGGCTTTTGCATCCCGGAAGGCCTGCGCTAATTTTTGCTGGAAGTGGCCAGTCAGGTCATCACCACCGACGGCAGGTTCAGAGAAGCGGGCAAAACAGCCGGACGTGGTAAAACTGCGGTAAGGCGACATAAAGAAAAAGCTGTCTGATTGCAGCGTGGTCGCGGTGTGCTGAACTTCCTCAGCCAGGGACGTATCCATATCATCCTCCTGAAATGATAAAAGAAGCAATAATGATTATCATTTATGTTTTCGTCGGCTAACCTAATCCCACAGCGCTCCGCTGTCAACCATCGGGTAAATACTTGTGCGACAAACGCTTGCATCCCTTTCTTACAACCATGAAAATGAGAAGCATTATCTTCAACAAAAACAGGATGTCGCTCAGTGAAATTCCCTGCCGTTTGCCGCAATGCCCTTTTTTTAACAGGACTTTTTGTTTTAGGACTAACCTCAGCCACCGCCGCAGACTGGCCGCGGCAGGTCACCGACAGTCGTGGCGTGCATACCCTGGAGAGCAAACCGGCGCGTATTGTCTCCACCAGCGTGACGTTAACGGGTTCCCTGCTGGCGATTGACGCACCGGTGGTTGCCAGTGGCGCCACCACGCCCAACAACCGCGTGGCGGATGCACAGGGCTTTTTACGTCAGTGGGGAGATATCGCGAAACAGCGCAACGTTGCGCGTCTTTACATTGGCGAACCCAGCGCCGAAGCGGTCGCCGCGCAAATGCCGGATCTGATTTTGATCAGCGCCACCGGCGGGGATTCTGCGCTGGCGCTCTACGACCAACTCTCCGCCATTGCCCCGACGCTGGTGATCAATTACGACGATAAAAGCTGGCAGGAACTGCTGACGCAGTTGGGCACCATCACCGGGCAGGAAAAGCAGGCCGCAGAGCGCATCGCGGCGTTCGATAAAAAGCTCACCCAGGTGAAACAGCAGATGAAACGGCCACCACAGCCAGTGAATGCCATCGTCTACACTGCCGCCGCACACAGCGCCAACCTCTGGACCGCTGAATCCGCGCAGGGCAAGCTGCTGCACCAGCTTGGCTTTACGCTGGCGGAATTGCCCACCGGATTGCACACATCAAAAAGCCAGGGTAAACGCCACGACATCATCCAGTTGGGCGGCGAAAACCTGGCAACGGGGCTGAACGGCGAAGGGTTGTTTGTGTTTGCCGGTGACCAGAAAGATGTCGACGCGATTTACGCCAATCCGCTGCTGGCGCATCTGCCTGCGGTGGAGAACAAACGCGTCTGGGCACTGGGCACAGAGACGTTCCGCCTGGATTATTACAGTGCGATGTTGGTTTTAGACAGACTGAATACAATGTTTAAGTAGGCATTAACCCTCCCTCTCCCTGTGGGAGAGGGCTGGGGTGAGGGCATCACGCCGCACCGTCGTTTAACACAACCTCCTGCCTGAACCGCCGCAACTCCACCAATACCACCAGCAAAATCGCGCCAAGTATCGCTAAGGCAAACCCGCTGCTGCTCGCCGACGCCACCGGGGTCATCATTGCCCCCAGCCCACCAAGGATCGCCGCACCAATTGCATCCCCCGTTACGTTCTGTGCCGTCCACAGGCCATTAATTCGCCCCAGCATCCCTTCCGGTGTCTGGGTCTGAATCAGGGTATATTGCAGCAGCGAACTGATAGCACTCAACCAGCCGAAGAGCACCAGACAAATCACGCCCAACGCCCACACCGGCATCAGGCTGAAGAAACCAATGGCGATAAACGAGGCCAGCGTGGCAAGCAGCATAATCAGCCCCGGGCGTACACTCTGTGCCAGATTACCACTGGTCAGCGCGCCACACGCCGCACCAAGCGGAATGGCGGCGTAGAGAATGCCAATCTCCGAGGCGCTCATCTGCCACTCTCCCGCCAGTGCCGGGTACAGCACGCGCACGGCGCTGGCCATCGTCAGCAGGCCGCCGAGCAGCGCAATCCCGCCAATCAGCGGGTTGCTGAACAGGAAACGAATAGCGGCCATCAGAGATTTCAGTGGATGTTCACGCGGCTGCGACGGAGGTGGCAGCAGCGGCAGGCGCAGCAACGTCAGCGTGGTGATGAAGGTTCCCGCTGCCGCCAGGCCATAGTTCCACGCCACGTTGCCGGTCGCCAGCAGCAGACCGCCGACCATCGGCGAAATCACCGAACCCAGACGCACGGTCAGCATGGTAATGGCTCCCGCCTGCATCAGGTTTTCACGCCCCACCAGCGCGGGGGTGGCAGCCAGCAGTGCCGTTACCCCTAGCGAGGCAAAAAAGCCGTCCCACAACCCGAGGGCGTAAATTGCCACAAGCGACGGCTCCGGCAGCATGGCGTTCAGACACAAGCCAATAAACCCCACGCCGCAGGTACCGCGCGCCAGCAGGATCAGTTTTTTACGCTCGTAGCGGTCTGCCAGTACACCTCCCACCATCAGGCCAATAAACATCGCCCCGCCGGTTAAGGTGACGGATAACCCCACCAGCCAGCTGGAGTGTGTCATGGTCTGGATCTGTACCGGCACGGCAACGCCGAGCAGGCCGAGAGATAAAATAGAAATAAAGCGGGCGATAAAAACTGCCCGATATGCCGGGTGTGTTTTAAGCAGGCTGAGGTTGAGCAGCCAGGATTTTTGATTCATGACAAAGCCTTGAGTGTAATTCTACCCATTCAATGGGTGCACATGCTAACATAGCCAAATAAGATAGATAACGATAATCACTATCATTATCAAATCATGGATGTTGCTATGTCGTTTTCCTCCTCTTCGGTGCGCGCCATTGTCGTGCCCGTTTTATTGCTGCTGTTGATCCTTGCGATTGCACTCAGCCTGCTGGTCGGCGCGAAACCGCTACCCGCATCTGTTATTGTCGACGCGCTTTCCGGCACCTGCCAAAGTGCCGACTGCACCATCGTGCTCGATGCCCGCTTTCCCCGTACCCTTGCCGGGCTCCTGGCCGGTGGCGCGCTGGGTCTCGCGGGTGCTCTGATGCAAACCCTCACCCGTAACCCGCTGGCCGACCCCGGTATTCTGGGCGTTAACAGCGGCGCCAGTTTTGCCATTGTGCTCGGCGCGGCCATGTTCGGGTTAACGTCAGCGTCTGAACAGCTGGTGATGGCCTTTTGCGGCGCACTGGTGGCCTCGCTGGTCGTGGCCTTTACCGGCAGCCAGGGCGGCGGGCAACTCAGCCCGGTACGTCTGACCCTTGCGGGTGTCGCGCTCGCCGCGGTGCTGGAAGGGTTATCCAACGGCATCGCCCTGCTCAACCCGGACGTTTACGACCAGTTGCGCTTCTGGCAGGCCGGTTCGCTGGATATCCGTACGCTGGAAACCTTAAAGGTGGTGGTGCTCCCGGTGATCATCGCTGCCGCCGTCGCGCTGTTTTTAAGCCGGGCGCTGAATAGCCTGAGTCTGGGCAGCGATACCGCCACTGCGCTTGGTAACCGGGTTGCACGTACCCAACTTATTGGTCTTCTTGCCATTACCGTCCTGTGCGGCAGTGCAACGGCGGTAGTCGGCCCGATCGCCTTTATCGGCCTGATGATGCCGCATATGGCACGCTGGCTGGTGGGGGCAGATCACCGCTGGTCACTGCCGGTCACGCTTCTTGCAACGCCTGCCCTGCTGCTGTTTGCCGATATCCTGGGACGTTTGCTGGTACCCGGCGAGCTGCGCGTCTCAGTAGTCAGCGCCTTTATCGGCGCGCCAGTGCTGATCTTCCTGGTGCGACGTAAACGCGGAGGTGGCGCATGATGGCCCCATCCCGTCGTTTAGTAACCTGCCTCTCCCTGCTGGTTATCACCATTTTGATACTGTCAGTCTGGAGCCTGCGCAGCGGTGCGATATTGCTTGATTTCAGCCAGGTCTTTGATGCGCTAACTGGCAGCGCACCGCGCAATGTCACGCTGGTAGTAACGGAATGGCGCCTGCCGCGCGTGGCGATGGCCATTCTGGTGGGTGCTGCACTAGGTATTAGCGGCGCGATTTTCCAGTCACTGATGCGCAACCCGCTCGGCAGCCCGGACGTGATGGGCCTCAATACCGGTGCCTGGAGCGGCGTGCTGGTGGCAATGGTGCTGTTTGGTCAGCATCTGACGGCCATTACCTTTACCGCCATGGCCGGCGGCATTCTGACCTCGCTGATTATCTGGGCGCTTGCCTGGCGTAACGGTATCGATACCTTTCGTCTGATCATCATCGGCATCGGCGTACGTGCAATGCTGATGGCGTTTAATACCTGGCTGTTGTTGCAGGCGTCACTGGAAACCGCGCTGTCTGCGGGACTGTGGTACGCCGGCTCCCTGAATGGCCTGACATGGGGCAAAACGTGGCCTGCAGCGCCGCTGATTATATTGATGTTTATCGGTGCTCTGCTGCTGGTGCGCCGCATGCGCCTGCTGGAGATGGGCGATGACAGTGCCTGTGCGCTGGGTGTGAGTGTTGAACGTTCGCGCCTGATGCTGATGCTGATCGCCGTCTTGCTGACCGCTGCGGCGGCGGCGATTGCCGGGCCAATCTCCTTTATCGCCCTGGTGGCCCCGCATATTGCCCGGCGTCTTAGTGGCACTGCGCGCTGGGGCTTAACCCAGGCGGCGCTGTGTGGAGCATTGTTATTGCTGGCCGCCGATCTCTGCGCCCAACAGCTGTTTATGCCTTATCAACTTCCGGTGGGTGTCGTGACCGTCAGCCTCGGCGGGATTTACCTCATCGTCTTGTTAGTTCAGGAGTCACGCAAGAAATGACTGACATAGCTTCCCGCTTGCGCGGCGACAACTTAACCCTGGGTTACGGCAAAAAAATCATTGCCCGTGACTTAACCGTTACCATTCCGGACGGCCACTTTACGGCGATTATCGGCCCGAACGGCTGCGGAAAATCGACCCTGTTGCGTACCCTCAGCCGTTTGATGACGCCAGTTGAAGGCAGCGTGTACCTCGACGGCGAACACATCCAGCACTTCGCCAGCAAAGAAGTGGCCAGGCGCATCGGGCTGCTGGCGCAAAACGCCACTACGCCGGGCGATATCACGGTGCAGGAGCTGGTCTCTCGCGGACGCTACCCGCATCAACCGCTGTTTACCCGCTGGCGTAAAGAGGATGACGAGGCGGTGACCCGCGCGATGCAGGCGACGGGCATTACCGATCTCGCCCGGCAAAGTGTGGATACCCTCTCCGGTGGGCAGCGCCAGCGCGCGTGGATCGCGATGGTGCTGGCGCAGGAGACTTCCATCATGCTGCTGGACGAGCCGACAACCTGGCTGGACATCAGCCATCAGATTGATTTGCTGGAATTGCTGAGCGATCTCAACCGCACGCGAGGGTACACCCTGGCGGCGGTGCTGCACGATTTAAACCAAGCCTGCCGCTACGCCACGCATCTGATTGCGCTGCGGGATGGCGAAATTGTGGCGCAGGGCGCACCAGGAGAGATTGTGACGCCGGAGCTGATCGAGCAGATCTACGGTATGCGCTGCATGATTATTGACGATCCGGTGGCGGGAACGCCGCTGGTGGTGCCGTTAGGCAAGCGTGCGGTCTGATGCCCTCACCCCGGCCCTCTCCCACAGGGAGAGGGAGCAACCCCTCCCCCCTTCAGGTCGTTACCCCAGGATTTCCTTCAACACCGGTCCTATCTTCTCAAACGCCTGCGGTGAAATGATATCCACGTGGGCGCAATCCTGGTAATGCACCTCCAGTTCACCGACCCACGGCGCCCAGGCCACCTGCGGATCCAGCGTTCTGGTGCGCTCGGCAACAAACAGCGTCGCTTTGCCGTCAAAGCGTGAACTGTACGCCGTTGTTAACAGCCGCACGGCATCGGCGTAGTTGCCTTCAATGGCATTAAACAGCTCACTTGAACCCTGCCCCTGCTGCGCGGCGATAAACGCCTGACGCTCGCGCTCAATTTCCGCCAACACTTCCGGGTCGAGGCCGTTGGCCTCTTTCTCCGCCCAGTTTTGCGTTTCCGGCGGCCAGGTATCCAGCAGGCCGAGGAACGCCACCTCTTCACCCTGATCGCGGAGACGGGCGGCAATGCCCTGAGCCAGCGTACCGCCGAGTGAATAGCCGAACAGGTAATACGGCCCCTGCGGCTGCTGGGCCCGCAGCGTCGTCAGGTGATGCTCGATCACACCATCCAGATCGGCGCACTGCTGCATCGGCCCGTCCGGGCGCGGCGACTGAATACCTACGATAGACCAGCGCGGGCGAAGGTAGCGCGCCAGCACGCTGAACTGCCAGGCAAAACCGGACGCGGGGTGGAAACAGAACAGCGTCGGGCCATCGCTTTCACGCAGCGGCAGAAGGGTTTCATACCCCAGACGCTGCGCCTGCTCGTCACTCATCTGTGAATCCAGCAGCACGCTAAGCTTGCTCACCGTCGACGCAACCATAATCTGCCCCGGCGTCACCTTGCGGTCGAATGCGCGGCTTAGCTGTGCCGCCAGGCGCATCGCCAGCAGCGAGTGTCCTCCGAGGGCGAAGAAATCGGCTTCGATATCATTCACCTCGCAACCCAGTAGCGCAGAAAACGCCTGCGCGACGGCAACTTCGGTGCCCGTCTCCGGCGCGCGGCCGGAAGTTTTACTGGTGAGATCTGGCAGCGGCAGCGCCTTGCGGTCAAGCTTGCCGTTCGCACTTAACGGCAGCGCACTGATTTGCAGAAGCACCACCGGCACCATATGCGGCGGAAGCTGCGTTTTAAGTGATTCCAGCAAGGCATCGCGATCCAGCGGCAAACCGGATTCGGAGACAACATACCCCACCAGCTGACGGGCATCCCCACCCGTTGCCGCCGCCTGGTTGAACACACAGGCGTGCGCCACAGCCTGAGCCACGTCCGGCAGCGAGAGCATCGCCCGGTCAATTTCACCCAGCTCAATACGCTGCCCGCGAATTTTCAGTTGATCATCGCTGCGGCCTAAATACTCCACCGCGCCGTTATCCAGCCAGCGGGCGACGTCACCGGTGCGGTACATACGTTCACCTGGCGCGAACGGGTCAGCGATAAAGCGGCTGGCAGTCAGATCAGGACGACCCAGATACCCCTGCGCCAGCTGAATACCGGTGAGATAGAGATCGCCTGCCACCCCAAACGGCACCGGGCGCATCATCGCATCCAGAATGCGCAGCCCCGTGTTCCACACCGGGAAGCCAATTGGCACGCTGTTGCCGTCCACCGCCGCCAGTTCAGGGCCATACGCCGGATACCAACTGACATCCACAGCCGCTTCAGTCGGGCCGTAGAGGTTATGTAGCGGCGCATGGGTTAGTTGCTCCCATTCCCGGCACAGCGCCGTAGGCAGGGCTTCACCGCTGCAGAATACCTGCTTAAGCGACTGACAACAGTCGACGTTCTCCGGCGTCAGCGAGGCGACAAATGCCGCCAGCATCGACGGTACAAAGTGGGTGGTGGTCACACCGTGTTGTGCGAAGAAGGTCTGCATCGCCTGCGGATCACGATGTGCTTCCGGCTCGGCCATTACCAGTTTCGCCCCGGCAATAAACGGCCACCAGAATTCCCACACCGAGACATCAAAACTGCAAGGCGTTTTCTGTGCCACCACGTCGCTGGCGTCCAGCGGGTAGTGATCCTGCATCCACTTCAGGCGGTTTACGATGGCAGTATGTCCAACCATCACCCCTTTCGGGCGGCCAGTGGAGCCAGAGGTAAAGATGATGTACGCCGTCTGCTCCGGCTTCGCCAGGCGCAGCGGTTCAACCTCCGCAGCCGGTAATAGTGTGTTGTAACTAAACGCAGTTATCGGCAGATCGCTAAAGCGCGGAAGCTGCTCGTTGGTGGTGATAAGCAGCGATGGCTTCGCATCCTCCAGCATCATCCGCAAACGATCGTCCGGGTAACCGGTATCCAGTGGCAGCCAGGCAGCACCCGCTTCCACAATGCCGTGCAGCGCCAGCGTCAAAAACACGGAGCGTGGTAAGGCCACCGCCACGCTGTCGCCCGGCTTCACGCCGCGTTCGCGCAGTAACGTTGCCAGCGCGACAACCTGCTCACGCATCTGGCGATAGCTCAGTTCAATATGCGCGTCCGCCAGTGCAGGGGCGTCCGGCGTTTTGCTTGCCTGCTCCGCCACCAGATCCGCCAGCGTGGTGGACGGTAGCGCCAGCCCGGTATCGTTGATGCGCGCCAGTTGGGCGTACTCCTGCTCCGAAACGGTTTCCACTTCGCTACAGCGCAGGTCTGGGTTGGCGGCAAACTGCGTCAGCATCGCGTTCAGGCGCGCCGCGTGACGGGTAAGTGTCGCTTCATCGTAGCGCTGTTTATTAGCGAGGATCTCAATGCTCAATCCACCCTGCTCGTCCGGGAAGAGTGCCAGCTCCAGATCGTTCACCGGCCCGGTGGCCAACGTATGAGTGATAGCTTCCACACCGTCAATATCCAGCTGATAATCGAAAACTTTGACGTTCAGTACCGGGCCAAACAGCGCTTCGTCGCCTGCGGCACGACCGCTGTCGCGCACAATTTGCTCGGCGTCGTAACGCTGATGGCGGCGCATTTTTTTCAACTGATTCGCCAGCCGCAATGCCAACTCTGGCAGACTCTCCTGCGGATGGATATTGACCGCCAGCGGCAGGACATTGAGTACCGGTCCGGTGGCGGTCAGCGCGGCGGAACCCATGCGACGCATAAAGATAAACCCGGCGGCATAATCCAGCCGTCCCGTCAGACGCCCAAGCCACAGTGCCACCAGTGCCAGCGCCAGATCGGTACGCTGCACCTGCCCTGCCGCCTGTGCCAGTTGGCTAAAGGCGCGGCTGTCAGCGGTCATGTTCAGACGCAGAATGTCGGTGGTTGCTGCACGCCCGGGGAGCGGTGTGGAAGAGAGCGAAACGGGGGAAGGAAGCGCTTTGCGCTGTTCAGCCCAGAAAGCGCCATCTCGCTGATACGCCTCGCTGTCGCGATAGCGCTGATACTCTTCCACCACCTCCGCGAACGGCGTGAAAGGAGAATCTGGTGTGGGCTCACTCTTTTTCCATGCGCGATAAATTGCGGTGATCTGCCGGGTAATAGCCGGGAAACTGAAGCCATCCACCACCAGGTGGTGATAACGCTGATACCAGTACCAGTGGCCTTCAGCTACCTGAATCAGCTGGTGAAACGCCAGCGGCTGGCCGCTGTCTACACGCAGGTTCTGGTTGAGATCGGCTGTCATCAGCGCCACAGCGTCATCATGTGAGCCGACGCGAATGACGGTGGGTTCCGGCAACATCATGGACTCATCCACCCACTGCCACACCTCGCCATTATCTTCGGCAAAGCGCGTGCGCAGGGTATCGGCCTGCATCATGCCTTCAGCGATGGCTTTTGCCAGCAATGGTGCGTCGATATCGCCTTTCAATTCGGTGTAGTGCGCCACGCTCCAGGCGTTGGGCAACGTGGACAGCTGTTCCGCCATCCAGATCCCCGGCTGGGCGGCGACAAGAGGAAGACGGTTCATACGCTCTCCCCCGCATAATGAGACGGTTCTAACGTTTGCCAGTGTTCGTCCAGCCACTGCTGGCACGCTTCCTGCGACTGCGCCTCACATACCACACGCCAGCCAGCGGGCAGTGCGCACTGCTGCGGCCACAGGCTGTATTGCCCCTGTTCGTTAAGCAAAACGGCAAACTGTCCTTGCGGATTATCGAAAGGATTACTGAATTCCATACAGACTCCGTGAGTGAATAAGCGGCTGCCAGAGGGTCATCAGCCCCTGCGTCAGTCCACCGCGCCAGCAAAGTGCATCGTGGCCACCGTCAACCTGACGCCAGATAACCGGTTGCTGTGTGTGCTGTAGTTCGGCATAGATCGCCTGATTCGCGCGGAAAATAAGCGGTTCATTGCGCCCGGCCTCAAGGACAATACGCAGCCCATATGCGGTTTTTTCGCCGGTTCTGAGTTGTTCGATGAGCAGTCCATCCTGCTGCGCACCGCGGTGCGGCCACCAGTAAGATCCAGACTGGCTGAGAATGCAGCCAAAGCGCTGCGGCCAGTTGAGTCCGGCATAAAGTGAAGAGAGTCCGCCAAAGCTCTGTCCCGCCAGCACAGTACGGTCGGCGCGGTCACTAAATGGCGCGTGTTTTTTTACAAGAGGGAGAAGTTCTTCCTGCACCGCCAGCCAGAAATCGGGGTTACAGGGCAGTTCGCGGCTACGGTGCTCAATATCAATCACGTCGATCAATACGTAGACCGCAGGTGGCAGTTTGTGCCCGGTGGTGAGCGACGTCAGCGCAGACCACACCGGCATGCTTTCGGCCCAGAACTGACCGTCGAGCAATATCGCCAGTGGGCGCTCTGGGCTGTCATCCCCGGTGGTAAAAATCCACACGCGGCGGCGGTTGTCCAGACGTGTGCTGTTCCACTCAATGCAGACTGGCGGCTGATACGGCGTATCGGGATGATCCCAGCCGGGCTGAACGGGCGCGTCCGGCATCTCCAGCGCCGAGACGGCATGACCACGCCCCCCCTGCCAGCTCTGAACATTCAACGGGTCGGAAACCGCGAGTGGCAACAGCTTTCGCCAGCCTTCACGTAACGCCAGACGATCAGGATGTGCATCTTCAAACACCGCATCGGCAAAATCGTGTTCGTTATCAGAAGGGATAAAACAGTAGCTCCCCCGCCACTCAGGGCTGAACTCCCCCTGCCACTGCCAGACATCAGTATCGGGAATGCGTTCGAGGGATTGCGGGCGAGCATTTTGATGGTGGTCGGTTATGCCGGTGATGTAGAGCCAGACGCGTTTTATCGTCGATGTATTTTGCGTGCCTTTCGGATCACGCCACCAGAACGTGACGCGATAGTTTCCCTTTTCACGTACCCATTCAGGTCCCTTTTTCGACTGCCACCACGCATCACTTCCCGTTGTTAACACCGTCACCCTTCTAACCTCATGTTTAACAGTCTTTTTTGTTTCAGGACAAATTTTATTGATAATATTATTGATAACTATTTGCATTTGCAATAGCGTAATGCCCGCGCTGTGGGAAGCGCGTTCATAAGTAACCATAAAAGCGGGACATCCAATGAATAAGAAGATTCACTCTCTGGCCTTGCTGGTCAATTTAGGGATTTATGGCGTCGCGCTGCCAGCCATGGCAGACGACAATACCGCCTCTGCACAGCACGAAGACACGATGGTGATCACCGCCGCCGAGCAGAATTTGCAGGCACCGGGTGTATCGACCATTACCGCCGATGAAATCCGTAAAAACCCGCCCGCACGCGACGTGGCTGAAATCATCCGTACCATGCCGGGCGTTAACCTGACCGGGAACTCCACCAGCGGCCAGCGCGGGAATAATCGTCAGATCGACATCCGTGGCATGGGCCCGGAAAATACCCTGATCCTGATTGACGGCAAACCGGTGACCAGCCGTAACTCCATCCGTCTGGGCTGGCGCGGTGAGCGTGACACGCGCGGTGATACCGGCTGGGTGCCACCGGAGATGATCGAACGCATCGAAGTGATCCGTGGACCAGCCGCCGCGCGCTACGGCAACGGTGCGGCGGGCGGTGTGGTAAACATCATCACCAAAAAGTTCGACGACCAGTGGCATGGCTCCTGGAACACCTATCTGAATGCGCCTGAACACAAGGATGAAGGGTCCACCAAACGCACCAACTTCAGCCTGAGCGGCCCGCTGGGCGGTGATTTCAGCTTCCGCATGTACGGTAACCTCGACAAAACCCAGGCCGATGCGTGGGACATTAACCAGGGTCACCAGTCTGACCGTACCGGCATCTATGCCAATACCTTGCCAGCAGGCCGCGAAGGGGTTGAAAACAAAGACATCAACGGGGTGGTCCGCTGGGATTTCGCGCCAATGCAGTCTCTGGAGTTTGAGGCGGGCTATAGCCGCCAGAACAACCTCTACGCGGGCGACACGCAGAACACCAACAACGACAATGCGCTGGTGAAGAAGAACTACGGTAAAGAGACCAACCGTATCTATCGCCAGAACTTTGCCGTAACCTGGAACGGCGGCTGGGATAACGGCATCACCACCAGCAACTGGGCGCAGTACGAGCACACCCGTAACTCGCGTCTGGGTGAAGGGCTGGCCGGGGGCACTGAAGGTCTGTTCAACAGCGATAAATTCACCGACACCGACCTGGCCGATGTGATGCTGCACAGCGAGATCAACCTGCCGATTGATTTCCTCGTCAACCAGAACCTGACCTTAGGTACCGAGTGGAACCAGCAGCGCATGAAGGACTCTACCTCCTTCACGCAAACCCTGCAGGGCGGGACCGTCCCGGGGATGAGTAACAATCGCAGCCCATATACCTCCGCAGAGATCTTCTCGCTGTTCGCCGAGAACAACATGGAACTGACCGACAGCACCATGCTGACCCCGGCCCTGCGCTTCGATCATCACACCATCGTCGGCAACAACTGGAGCCCATCCCTGAACCTGTCGCAAGGTCTGGGCAATGACTTCACACTGAAGATGGGGATTGCCCGCGCCTATAAAGCACCAAGCCTGTACCAGACCAACCCAAACTACCTGCTGTACAGCAAAGGCCAGGGGTGTTACGCCAGCTCTGATGGCGTCGGGTGCTACATGATGGGTAACGACGACCTGAAAGCGGAAACCAGCATCAACAAAGAAATTGGTCTGGAGTGGAAACGCGACGGCTGGCTGGCGGGCGTGACCTGGTTCCGTAACGATTATCGCGACAAGATTGAAGCGGGTTATACGCCAATTGGCCACACCTCTTCCGGTAAAGTGCAGACGGATATCTACCAGTGGGAAAACGTACCAAAAGCGGTAGTTGAAGGTCTGGAAGGCTCCCTGAACGTGCCGGTCAGCGACACGATCAACTGGACCAATAACATCACTTACATGCTACAAAGCAAGAACAAAGAGACCGGCGACCGTCTGTCGATCATCCCGGAGTACACGCTGAACTCAACCCTGAGCTGGCAGGTGCATCAGGATGTATCACTCCAGTCGACCTTCACCTGGTACGGCAAGCAGCAGCCGAAGAAGTACAATTACAAAGGCCAGCCGGTAACCGGCTCGGAGAAAGACGAAGTCAGCCCTTACAGCATCGTTGGCCTGAGCGCGACCTGGGACATGACCAAAAACGTCAGCCTGACCGGCGGCGTGGATAACGTCTTCGATAAACGTCAGTGGCGCGCGGGTAATGCCCAGACCACCGGGAATGCCACCACCGGGGCATATATGTACGGTGCAGGGGCATATACGTATAATGAACCGGGTCGCACCTGGTACATAAGCGTGAATACGCGTTTTTAAGCACTGAAGTCACTCCTTCCCTCTCCCCCACGGGGAGAGGGTCAGGGTGAGGGGAAAACATGCACGCAACCCACACCACGTTCATTCTCGCTGGCCATACCGTCCACCACGTCACCTTCGACCCAGCCACCCTCACCGACGCCGATCTCCTCTGGCTCCCCCACCACGCCGAGCTTTCAAACGCCGGGCGCAAACGCAAAGCCGAGCATCTGGCCGGACGCATCGCCGCCGCGCATGCCTTGCCTGACAACATCGTTCCCGGCATCGGCCCCAGCGGCGAACCACTTTGGCCGGACGGGGTTTCAGGGAGCATCACCCACAGCGGCACGCAAGCGATGGCGGTTATCACACGCGAACAACGTGCCCTTATCGGCATTGATTGCGAAACCATCCTGCCCGAAAACGAAGCCAGGGAGATTAAAGACGGCATCATTGATGTGCAGGAAGAACCTGTGCTTTTGAGTGCGGGATCCCCGTTTACCCTCGCCCTGACGCTGGCCTTTAGCGCCAAAGAGAGCCTGTTCAAAGCTCTCTTCCCGCAGGTGCAGAGTTATATGGGGTTTGACAGCGCGCGCGTAACGGTGCTCGACGCGAAGACGCTCACGCTGGCGCTGACCCGGCCGATTGCGGGGTATGGCGAAGGCACCGCTTTCATCCTTCACTGGCAGCGGCAGGGTGATCAGGTGATCACCCTGCTGTCACGTTCTCCCGTCGACGGGCCTTCACGCTGGTAACCCCAAACGTCACGATAAATACCACAGCGAACAGCACCACAATGGTCGGCGCAGGCGCGCTGTCGAGATAAAACGACGCATAAATGCCGCTTACGGACACCAGTGCTGAAATGGCGACCGCCACCAGCAGCGCCATGTGGAAGCGCCGGGTGATCAGTACCGCAACCGCGCCGGGCGCAATCAGCAGCGAAATCGACAGAATAATCCCTACCGCCTTCAGCGTCGCCACGATGGTCAGCGAGACCATGCACAATAACCCGTAGTGCAGCCAGCGGGTGCGCAGACCGCTCGCCTGCGCTTGCTGATAATCAAAGCAGTACAGCAAAAAGTCGCGCCACTTCAGGCCAATCACCAGTGCAATCACCCCGGCAACGATACCGCTTTGCAGGATATCCATGTTGTTGATGCCCAGCATATCGCCGAACAGAATGTGGTCGAGATGCACCTCGGGTTTGACGGCGATATAGAGGATCAATCCGGCGCCGAACATGCCGGAAAAGACGATCCCCATAACCGTATCCTGCTTGATGCGGCTGTTGTCCTTCAGGTATCCGGTGGCGACCGCGCAGAACAGCCCGGCAACGAACGCGCCCAGCGCCAGCGGCAGACCCATCATCCATGCCAGCACGACGCCGGGAAACACCGCGTGGCTCATGGCGTCGCCCATCAGTGCCCAGCCTTTCAGCACCAGAAAAACTGACAGCAGTGCGCAGGGCACAGCCACCAGAAGTGAAATCAACAGTGCATTATTCATAAACGCAAACTGGAACGGTTCGAGGAGCAGTACCATCATGGGTGTGCCTCCTGCGCGTGACGCGCGCGACGGCGGTTGGCGAGCAGCCCGTGCTTCGGCGCAAAGACGAACGCCAGCAGGAACAGCAGCGTCTGGGCGACCACGATAATGCCGCCGGTCGCACCGTCCAGGTAATAGCTGGCCCATGCGCCAAGGAAGCTGGTGATGCTGCCAATGGCGACCGCAATCATCAGCAGGCGCGGAAAGCGGTCGGTCAGCAGCCACGCGGTCGCGCCGGGCGTAACCACCAGACAGATCACCAGAAACGCGCCAACGGTTTGCAGAGCCGCCACGGTGGAGACCGCCAGCAGGGTGAAGAAGAGGATTTTCAGACGTTCAGGGCGCAGACCGATGGCACGGGCGTGGTTCTCATCAAAAAAGGTCACCATCAGATCTTTCCATTTGAACAGCAGGATAATCATCGACACTACGCCAATAATCGCCAGCTGGACGATATCCTCCGGGGCGATAGCCAGAATATTGCCGAGCACGATGGTTTGAATATTCACCGAGGTCGGGTTGAGCGAGACCATAAATAGCCCAAGCCCGAAAAAGGAGGAGAAGATCAGCCCGATGATGGCGTCCTCTTTCAGGCGGCTACGCTGGTTGAGAAACAGCATGCTGCCCGCCGCCAACCCTCCCGACAGGAACGCCCCCAGCGAGAACGGCAGCCCGAGCATATACGCCCCCGCCACGCCAGGCACGATGGAGTGCGACAGCGCATCGCCGATCAGCGACCAGCCTTTGAGCATCAGATAGCAGGAGAGAAACGCGCACAGCCCACCCACCATCGCCGAGACCCACATCGCGTTGAGCATGTACTCATAGCCGAAGGGTTCGAAAAGCGCGTTCATTTTGCCTCCTGGCGGTGCGTGACGAAGGGCCGCTCGTCATCGGTAATAATGCGCTCTTCCGTGCCGCTGAGCACCACGTGACGCAGCACGCCGCTGAAGGCACGCTCAAGGTTCTCGGCAGTAAAGGTGGTTTCCGTCGGGCCGCTCGCCAGCACGGTACCTTTCACCATCACCGTATAATCACAAAACTCCGTGACCGATCCCAGGTTATGGGTCGACACCAGCATCGTTTTGCCTTCGTCGCGCAACTCACGTAGCAGGCTGATGATTCTGGCTTCGGTTTTGACGTCCACACCGGTAAACGGCTCATCGAGCAGGATCACCTCGCCCTGCTGCGCAATCGCCCGCGCCAGAAACACGCGTTTCTTTTGACCACCAGAGAGCTCGCCAATCTGTCGATGGCGCAGCTCAAGCATATCCACGCGCTTCAGCGCATCGGTCACGATCTGCCGATCGCGCGCTTTGGGTCGACGCAGAAACCCCATATGCCCGTAGCGGCCCATCATCACCACGTCTTCAACCAGCACCGGAAATGACCAGTCAACCTCTTCCGACTGCGGTACGTAGGCGACCAGGTTCTGACGCAGCGCCCGGTGAGGCGGCAGCCCCAGAATAGTAATAGTGCCGCTCGCCGCCCGCACAAAGCCCATCACCGCCTTAAACAGCGTGGACTTGCCGGAACCGTTCACGCCAACCAGGGCGGCAATCGATCCGCCCGGCACGCTGAACGACGCGTCGCGCAGCGCCGTGTGGCCGTTGCGGTAGGTCACGGTCACATCTGAGACAACAATCCCCTCGTGCATGGTTACTCCTTCATGCCGTCACGGATGCCCTGCACCAGCGTGTGGGTCGTGACGTTCAGCAAATCAATATAAGTAGGCACCGGGCCGTTTTCCGCGCTCAGGGAGTCAACGTACAGCACGCCGCCGTAGTGGGTGTCGGTTTCCCGCGCCACCTGACGCGCGGGCTTATCGGAGACTGTGCTTTCGCTAAACACCGCCGGAATGTGATGCTTTTTCACCAGATCGATAACCTTGCGTACCTGCTGCGGCGTACCCTGTTGATCAGCGTTGATCGGCCACAGGTAAAGCTCCTTCATACCCAGATCCCGTGCCAGATAGGAGAAGGCCCCTTCGCTGGTCACCATCCAGCGCTTCTCTTGCGGGATCTCCGCAACCTGCTTACGCAACGGTTCGAGGGTAGCGGTGATCTTCTGCTTGTAAGCTTCGGCGTTGCGCTGGTAGGTCTGCGCATTCGCCGGGTCGTACTTCACCAGCGCGTCGCGGATGTTATCGACGTAAATCAGCGCGTTGTCCGGCGACATCCACGCGTGCGGGTTGGGCTTGCCGTTATACGGCCCTTCGCCGATCCCCATCGGCGTAATGCCTTTGGTGACAATCACTTCCGGCACACCGTTCAGGTGCTGATAAAAGCGCTGAAACCAGAGTTCCAGATTCATGCCGTTCGCCAGAATCAGCTGCGCCTTCTGCGCGCGCTTGATATCACCCGGGGTGGGCTGATACTCATGGATTTCAGCGCCCGGTTTGGTAATCGATGTCACTTCTGCGACGTCTCCCGCCACGTTTTTCGCCATATCAGCAATAACGGTAAAGGTAGTAATGACCTGGAACTTTTCAGCCGCCAGCGCGCCGGTAGTGGCCGCGGTCATCAGCAGCGCGCCAAGCAACAAACGCTTTAATCCTTGCCATGGGTGCATCGCAGAAGT
The DNA here is from genome assembly GCF_012241585.1 of Pantoea sp. LS15. Classification (NCBI taxonomy): domain Bacteria; kingdom Pseudomonadati; phylum Pseudomonadota; class Gammaproteobacteria; order Enterobacterales; family Erwiniaceae; genus Pantoea; species Pantoea sp. LS15. The sequence goes on along the minus strand of NZ_JAAVXA010000003.1, from coordinate 311,427 downwards.
CTCCTGAGGTGATTAAATTCAAAACAAAATTAGCCCGTGCTATAAGATATAGCACAGGCTATTTTTAAATGAAAACGATTATCATTAAAGTTGTATCGATGAAGGGAGTGCCTGATGGCTAACGACAGGGGTTTGCCATCAATTAAACATCCGGGAACATCACGCTATTCCCCGGCGCTTCCCTGTGCAGATGGATAAAGTTCAGGTGCCGTTCATACTGATCCAGAATGTCCGTAATCACCTGCTCCTTGCTGTAATCCATCAAATCATTCCCCTGGCTGCCTTCCAGCAGGAAAGTTTCCAGCCGGTAGTAGGTCGATTTCCCGCTGCGCGCCCGGTAGGTAAACCCGGGCACCGAGTACTGCTGCGGCCAGATCTGATAGACAAAGTTCTGCTCGTCGCCCATATGCACCAGCAAATTCAGATGCCCCAGCGTCTCGCCCTCTTCCGGTGGTAGGTTTCTCAGCTCCACGTAGGCACCACGCAGCTTCAGCTCCTGGGCCACCTCTTCCATTGCCGGGAAGCAGACCGTCTCCATCATATGTTTGGTGTAGCGCGTGCCCGGGTAGTTCATCAGCCGCGACAGGCGTTTCTTCCAGCTCAGTCTGTCCTGTGCGCCCATCGGGCGCGGTGCAGTGTCGCGGCTGGCACTTTCGCGGCGGTAATCTTCCACTTTGAGCGATTTATACAACCCGGCCATCACAAAGAAGATCACGAAGCTGAACGGCAGGCCCATGATCACCGTAGTGTTCTGCAGAGCGGAAATCCCGTTGGTCATCAGCATGCCCAGTGTCAGCAAACCAATGGCGACCGACCAGAAGATGCGCAGCCAGTTTGGTGCATCGCTGTTGATGTCTTTCAGCTTCGAGGTGAAGTTGCCCAGCACCAGCGCGCCGGAATCCGCCGAGGTGACGTAGAACAGCAAGCCGGTAATGGTCGCCACGGAGGCACTAAAGGTAAACGCCGGGTATTGCGCCAGCAGGCTATAGAAGCCGCGTTCCGGGTGCGCCATTGCTTCCTGTGCAAAAGTTGCATTGCCGTGGATGATCTCGTGCAGCGCACTGTTGCCGAAAATCGACAACCACAGCAGCGTAAAGGTGAACGGGATAATCAGCGTGCCCATCACAAACTGGCGGATGGTGCGGCCACGCGAAATACGCGCCAGAAACAGGCCGACAAACGGCGACCACGCCACCCACCACGCCCAGAAGAACAGCGTCCAGTTGTTCATCCACTCTACCGGGCGATCAAAGGCGAAACTGTTCAGGGTCATCCCCATAAAACGGTTCACGTAGTCGCCGACGTTAAGCACTAACGCATTGAGCAGGAACGACGTATCCCCCATAAACAGCACGAACAGAATTAGGCCAAGCGCCAGCGCGACGTTCAGTTCAGACAACACGCGAATGCCTTTATCTACGCCCGACGTCACCGAAATGGTGGCGATAATCACCGACAGCGCAATCAACGCCGCCTTGGCTGCCATCGAATCCGGAATATCAAACAGCACGCTCAGGCCGTAGTTGAGTTGCACGACACCGATCCCGAGCGTCGTCGCGATACCAAAGATGGTGCCAATCACCGCCGCGATATCCACGGTGTGACCAATCGGCCCGTTTATCTTTTTCCCGAAAATTGGGTACAGCGCAGAGCGGATGGTGAGGGGTAAATTATAACGATAGCTAAAGTATCCGAGCGCCATCCCCATCAGGGCATACATCGACCAGCCGGTTAAGCCGTAGTGGAACAGCGTCCAGACCATCGCCTGACGCGCGGCCTCCATCGTCTGCCCTGCCCCTTCCGGCGGCTGCATATATTGCGTGACCGGTTCCGCCACGGAGAAGAACATCAGGTCGATGCCAATGCCTGCGGCAAACAGCATCGCGGCCCAGCTCAGCAGGCTGAACTCGGGCTTTGACTGCTCTGGCCCAAGCTTCACCGAACCGAAGCGCGAGCAGGCAATGCAGACGACAAAGACAATATAGAGCGTCGCCGCCAGTAAGTAGTACCAGCCGAAGGTCTTCGACACCCAGTTAAGGGTGCGCCCAATCCACTCGGCAGAAAAACCGCTAAAGAAGATCGTCATCAGGGAAAACAACAAAATCAGCCCGGCGGAAGTATAAAAAACGACCGGGTTGATTTTGTCTTTTTCTCTGTCTTGTGAAAGGTCTGTCATCCAGTATCCTCACTGTTTTTGTAACTATTAAAATCCAAATCCGCAACAATTAAGACACATTTTATATTGAACGTCCAATCAAAAACCGCTTTAATGTATAACCAATGCTGATGAATGGAGTGGCAAAAATGCCCAAAGTGGGGATGCAGCCGATCCGGCGCAGGCAACTGATTGACGCCACGCTGGAAGCAATAAATGAAGTGGGAATGCACGATGCAACCATCGCGCAGATCGCCCGTCGGGCGGGCGTATCCACGGGGATCATCAGTCACTATTTCAAAGATAAAAATGGTCTGCTGGAAGCGACCATGCGCGACATCACCGGCCAGCTTCGCGACGCGGTATTGAGTCGTCTGCACGCCCTGCCGGACGCCAGCGCGGAGCAGCGATTGCAGGCCATTGTCGGCGGCAACTTTGATGAAACCCAGACCAGCGGCGCAGCAATGAAGGCCTGGCTGGCCTTCTGGGCGAGCAGCATGCATCAGCCGATGCTCTATCGCCTGCAGCAGGTGAGTAGCCGCCGTCTGCTCTCAAACCTGGTGTACGAGTTCCGCCGTGAGCTGCCGCGCGAGCAGGCCCAGGAGGCGGGCTACGGGCTGGCGGCGCTGATCGACGGGCTATGGCTGCGCGCCGCGCTGAGTGGCAAACCACTGGATAAGGCCCTGGCGCAATCGCTCACCAGCCACTTTATCAGCCAGCATTTACCGACCGAATAACCGAGGAGAATTTATGTCCCGAATGGCAGAACAGCAGCTTTATATCAATGGTGGTTATACATCCGCCACCAGCGGTCGCACCTTCGAGACCATCAACCCGGCCAACGGTGAAGTCCTGGCAAGCGTTCAGGCGGCCGGGCGTGAAGATGTCGACCGCGCCGTGGAAAGCGCAAAACGCGGGCAAAAAATCTGGGCGGCGATGACCGCGATGGCGCGCTCGCGCATTCTACGTCGTGCTGTCGACATCCTCCGCGAACGTAATGACGAACTGGCGAAGCTGGAAACACTCGACACCGGTAAAGCGTATTCCGAAACCTCAACCGTCGATATCGTCACCGGCGCGGACGTGCTGGAGTACTACGCTGGGCTGATCCCGGCACTGGAAGGCAGCCAGATCCCCCTGCGCGACACTTCGTTCGTCTACACCCGTCGCGAACCGCTGGGCGTGGTGGCGGGCATCGGCGCGTGGAACTACCCGATCCAGATCGCCCTGTGGAAATCTGCTCCGGCACTGGCGGCAGGTAACGCGATGATCTTCAAACCGAGCGAAGTGACCCCGCTTACCGCGCTCAAGCTTGCCGAAATTTACACCGAAGCGGGCCTGCCGGACGGCGTGTTTAACGTCCTGCCGGGCGTGGGTGCAGAGACCGGCCAGTTCCTGACCGAACATCCGGATATCGCTAAAGTCTCCTTTACCGGTGGCGTCGCCAGCGGCAAAAAGGTGATGGCGAACTCGGCGGCCTCGTCCCTGAAAGAGGTGACGATGGAGTTGGGTGGTAAATCACCGCTGATTATTTTCGACGACGCGGATCTCGATCTCGCGGCAGACATCGCCATGATGGCTAACTTCTTCAGTTCCGGCCAGGTGTGTACCAACGGTACCCGCGTGTTTGTGCCTGCGAAGTTTAAAACCGCGTTTGAGCAGAAAATCGTTGAGCGTGTGGGCCGCATCCGCGCGGGCGACCTGTTCGATGAACGCACCAACTTTGGCCCGATGGTCAGCTTCCCGCACCGCGACAGCGTGCTGCGCTACATCGCCAAAGGCAAAGAAGAAGGTGCATGCGTGCTGTGTGGCGGTGATGTGCTGAAGGGTGAAGCCTTCGATAACGGCGCGTGGGTTGCCCCGACCGTGTTTACCGACTGCACCGACGAGATGACCATCGTGCGCGAAGAGATCTTCGGCCCGGTGATGTCCATCCTCACCTATGAAAGTGAAGAAGAAGCGATCCGCCGCGCCAACGACACCGACTACGGTCTGGCGGCGGGCATTGTCACTGCCGACCTGAACCGCGCGCACGGCGCCATTCATCAGCTCGAAGCGGGCATCTGCTGGATCAACACCTGGGGTGAATCCGCTGCAGAGATGCCGGTCGGCGGCTACAAACACTCCGGTATTGGCCGTGAGAACGGCGTGATGACGCTGCAGAGCTACACCCAGGTGAAGTCCATCCAGGTTGAGATGGGTAAATTCCAGTCCATATTTTAACCGGGAGGTTTATTTGCAATTTGATTACATCATTATTGGTGCCGGCTCTGCCGGCAACGTCCTGGCAACACGACTGACCGAAGATCCCAACACCACTGTGCTGCTGCTTGAAGCGGGCGGGCCGGATTACCGCTTTGATTTTCGCACCCAGATGCCCGCCGCGCTGGCGTTTCCGCTACAGGGCAAGCACTACAACTGGGCGTATGAAACCGAGCCAGAGCCGTACATGAATAACCGCCGTATGGAGTGTGGACGCGGCAAAGGGCTGGGCGGCTCGTCGCTGATCAACGGCATGTGCTACATCCGTGGCAACGCGATGGATCTGGACCACTGGGCCAGAGAGCCGGGTCTGGAACACTGGAGCTATCTCAACTGCCTGCCCTACTACCGCAAGGCTGAGACGCGCGACGTCGGTCCGAACGACTACCACGGCGGTGACGGTCCGGTGAGCGTCACCACCTCGAAACCGGGCGTGAACCCGCTGTTTGAGGCGATGGTGGAAGCCGGCGTACAGGCGGGCTATCCGCGCACCGACGATCTCAACGGCTATCAGCAGGAAGGCTTCGGCCCGATGGACCGCACGGTGACGCCGCAGGGCCGACGCGCCAGCACCGCGCGCGGCTATCTGGACCAGGCGAAGCAGCGTCCAAACCTGACAATCCGCACCCACGCCATGACCGATCACATCCTCTTTGAGGGCAAGCGCGCGGTGGGTGTCGAATGGCTGGAGGGCGAAAGCACCATCCCGTCCAAAGCGACGGCGAAAAAAGAAGTGCTGCTGTGCGCCGGGGCAATTGCTTCTCCGCAAATCTTGCAACGTTCCGGCGTGGGCAACGCCGAGCTGCTGAAACAGTTCGATATCCCGCTGGTGCATGATTTACCCGGCGTGGGCGAAAACCTGCAGGATCACCTGGAAATGTACCTGCAATATGAATGCAAAGAACCCGTTTCCCTCTACCCTGCCCTGCAGTGGTGGAACCAGCCAAAGATTGGCGCCGAGTGGCTGTTTAACGGCACCGGCGTGGGCGCGAGCAACCACTTTGAAGCAGGCGGGTTTATTCGCAGCCGCGAAGAGTTCGAATGGCCGAACATTCAGTACCACTTCCTGCCGGTCGCGATTAACTACAATGGCTCCAACGCGGTAAAGGAGCACGGTTTCCAGTGCCACGTGGGCTCCATGCGCTCACCGAGTCGTGGGCACGTGCGCATCAAATCGCGCGATCCGCATCAGCATCCGGCAATCCTGTTCAACTATATGTCCCACGAACAGGACTGGCAGGAGTTCCGCGACGCGATCCGCATCACCCGCGAGATCATGCACCAGCCTGCACTGGACAAATACCGTGGGCGCGAAATCAGCCCGGGTATCGAATGCCAGACCGACGAGCAACTGGATGAGTTCGTGCGCAACCACGCCGAAACCGCCTTCCACCCGTGCGGCACCTGCAAGATGGGCTATGACGAGATGGCGGTGGTCGACGGCGAAGGCCGGGTTCACGGGCTGGAAGGGTTACGCGTGGTGGATGCGTCTATCATGCCGCAGATCATCACCGGCAACCTGAACGCCACGACCATTATGATCGGTGAGAAGATGGCCGATGCCATTCGCGGACGCGAGCCGCTGGCGAAAAGCACGGCGGCGTATTATGTGGCGAATGGGGCGCCGGTTCGCCGCTGAGAATATTTCCCCTCACCCTACCCCTCTCCCATACGGGAGAGGGAAAATTACTTCCGAAACGCCTCAAGCCGCTTAATCTGCCGCCCTTCCCCGTCAAAATTCTCCGCCGCCAGCCAGGCGCGCAGTTCGGCGTCTCTCTGCGGCCATTCGCCGTCAATAATAGAAAGCATATCGCTGTCGCGGTTGCGCCCTTTGCGCACCAGCTTCTGGCGCAGGCGTCCTTCCCAGACAAACCCCAGCCGCTCCGCCGCCCTGCGTGAGGCAACGTTCATCGAATCGCACTTCCACTCCAGCCGCCGGTAGCCGTGTTCAAACGCATTTTTCAGCAGCAGCCACACCGCTTCAGTACCGATGCGGGAGCCTTTCATTTTGCGCGACCAGGTCACGTGACCGATTTCGACCGACCCCAGCAGCCGCTCGTTAGCCATATAGCTCACCAGCCCCACCGCACGTTCAGTGCGTAAATCAATGACGGAAAACGGCACCAGCTCGTCATCCTGCACCTTTCCCAGCACCCAGTGTGCGGTGGCTTCCACGCTTTCAGGCTGCGTGCTGGCAAGCCATGTCCAGTCGCTGTCATCTCCCAGCGCGTAGGCGTCATAGAGATCGGCTGCATGGCGATCGACATCCAGCGGCTCAAGACGGCAATACTGGCCAAACAGCGGTGTGCGGGTTAAGGCCCGCGCGCCTGCCCAGCCAGGAACGATATCGTTAACGGTTTGACCATGTTGATTGATTTCGGGCACGACGGTGACTCCCTGAAAGGTAAGGAGTTCGTTATAGCAGGTTAAAAAGCAGGCGAAAAGAGAGGATTAGCAGGCCGGGTAGAGCGGAACCGCCACCCGGCACAAAATTACTTCAGCAGCTTAACCGTAGCGTCGATGTCGATCTCATCTTCGGTGAAGATCAGCGTCGTGTTCTGGAAAGTGGTGATCGCCAGCTTCTTCACTGTGCGCATTTCGCCCGGTTTTTTCTCGGACTTCGGCTTAATGCTGTTCATCAGCAGCCCCACCGACAACACCGCGTTCTCTTTGTCGATTTTAGTATCAACCGGCTCTTCTTCGTTAAACACCACGAAGGATTTGATCGAGGTGAGCTTCACGCGCTCGCCGGCAATATAGAGGTGTTTACTTTCCGGGATCACCTTCACCGCATAGGCGGAAAGGCCTTTGTTGTTGGTGGTTGGCTCGAAGGTCACCGCCGCATCTTTCTTAATCAGATCAGGGTTCGCGACCTTAATCACATGAAAATAGCGGTTGTCGCCGTTTTCATCTTTGATAAATCCAAAGCCTTTATCTTTAAACCACGTTGTGATTGTACCGTTCATCGCTGTTACCGCCTGTCAGATCGTAATGACTAAAGTTTTGCAGCGCGCAGTGTAATGCACAATGGCTGAGGAGACAAAAAAAAGCCCCTGCACAGGTGCAGGGGAAAACTCATGTCAGAGCTTATTAGAATTTAGTTAAACACCATCCCACCATCAATTAAGAGCGACTGGCCGGTCATATAGTCAGAATCTGGCCCGGCGAGGTATGAAACACAGGCGGCGACATCTTCTGGTTCAGACAAACGGCCAAGCGTAATGCGTTTGGCAAAGGTTTCAGTCCCGAAGCCGAGCGGTTTACCCGCCGCCTCGGACACCTGACGGTCAATCTCCGCCCACATCGGCGTTTTAACGATCCCCGGGCAATAGGCATTAACGGTGATCCCCAGCGGCGCGAGATCCCGTGCGGCCGTCTGGGTTAAGCCGCGTACCGCGAACTTGCTGGAACTGTACACCGCCAGTTCCGGGTTGCCGGTGTGGCCCGCCTGGGAACAGGCGTTGATGATCTTGCCGCCGTGCCCCTCTTTACGGAAAGCATCGATCGCAGCCTGGATGCCCCAAATCACCCCTTTCACATTAATGTTGTAAACCTTGTCGACAATCTCCGGTGTAATCGACTCGATTGGCGTGGAAGGCGCGATCCCAGCGTTATTCACAATCACATTGAAACCGCCCAGTGCGGTACGCGCTTTCTCCACCGCTGCAAATACCTGATCGCGGTTCGAAACATCCACCTTCACGGCGACAGCACGACCGCCGTTACGAGTAATTTCATCGGCGACCGCTTTCGCCGTTTCCTCGTTGTAATCTGCAATGGCGACGGCGAAGCCATCTTTTACCAGGCGCAGCGCAATCGCTTTACCAATCCCCTGGCCTGAGCCTGTTACGAGAGCAACTTTTTGCATTTCTCTGTCCTTATATTGAGTCACAAAATCTGGCTGAGATGGAGCTGGCCCATCAGCAGCGGGTTATCGCTATAGTCGACGGGAATGGCCACCACGGCCGGGCCATCGACATCCATTGCTGCACGCAGCGTCGGTTCAAGCGCATCGGCGCTCTCCACGGCAAAACCTTTCGCACCAAAGGCATCGGCATACACTTTGAAATCGACCGGGCCAAACTCCACGCCGGAAAGACGCTGATATTTTTTCTCTTCCTGAATGGCGACCATGTTGTAGCCGTTATCCACCCAGATGATGTGCAGCACGTTGGCGTTAAGACGTACAGCGGTTTCCAGTTCCATGCTCGACTGCAGGAAACCGCCGTCACCGGAGACCGAAACCACCTTGCGCCCCGGGTTCACCAGCCATGCGCCAATGGCCCAAGGCAGCGCGACGCCCATGGTCTGCTGACCGTTGGAAATCATCACCTGACGTGCCCGGAAACTGTAGAGATAACGGGCGATCCAGATGTGGAAGCTCCCCATATCCACGGTGAGCGTGACGTCGTTGTTTACGATGTCCTGCATGGCACGCACAATGCGCAGCGGGTGCAGGGCAAACTGGTTAAGCGATGCGCCACGACGATCGAGCAGATCGCGCTGATGCTGGCGATCGACCAGAATCTCTGACGCCCGCTGGCTCAGCTCCAGCTTATGATCGATGCGGTTAGCGAGCAGGTTCAGCGTTTCGGCGATGTCCCCCACCAGCTCCAGATCCGGCACATAGTTACGTTCTTCATAGGCAGGCAGCACATCAATGTGCACCAGCGTGGCGTCGCCGCTGTTCCACATAGACGGCTCGTACTCCACCGGGCTGTAGCCGATGCAGATAATCAGATCCGCCAGATGGAGCAGCCTGTCACCCGCCTGGTTATTGAACAGACCGACGCGTCCGGCAAAGCGGGTGAAGTGCTCCTGGTTCACCGCCCCGGCAGCCTGATAGGTGCTGGTGACCGGAATGCGGCTTTTCTCCAGCAGCTTACGCAGTGCGTCACTGTTAGCGGGCTGGCTGGCCATCAGGCCCAGCAGGATGACCGGGTTTTTGGCTTTTTCAATTAGCTTTGCCACGTCGTTAACCGATGACTCCGGTGCCGGGCCCATTCGTGCCGCGCCACTGGCAGGCAAAATCGCGCCTGTCGCGGGTTGGTCGACAATATCCTGTGGCAGGCTGACGAACGCGCCCCCCGGTCTGCCGTGCTCGGCGGCACGGAATGCATTCGATACCACTTCGGCAATCGCATCCGGAGAGCTGACTTCCACCGCGTATTTAGTGACAGGGCTGAACATGGCGACCGTGTCCATGCTCTGGTGCACCAGTTTGGCTTTATCCGCCCGCTTGACCGCCCCGCCCAGCGCCACCACCGGGTCGCCTTCGCTGTTGGCGGTGGCAATGCCGGTGATCAGGTTGGAACAACCCGGACCGGAAGTGACCAGCGCTACCCCGGCTTTACCGGTCAGACGCCCTACCGCCGCCGCCATAAACGCCGCATTCGCTTCGTGGCGCACGGGAATGATCTCAATGGAGGAGTCCAGCAGGGAATCAAAGACTTTGTCGATTTTCGCCCCCGGAATACCGAACACTTGCTTCACGCCCTGCGCTTCCAACTGGCCGACAACCATATCGGCGCCATGCGCCCACTGACGTGACTGTTTCTCACTGTTCACGGTAGTTCTCCTGTTAGTTTTCGACGGAACGGATCGCTGCATCAAGATCGCTGGGGTGCAGGTTGGCCTGCAAAAACGCACTGTCGGCAGGCAGGTCAATCATCAGCTTGTGAATTTCACCGAAGGTCAGCACGCCGCTCTCCAGCTGGTAGTCGAGCAGATGGCCCCCGCCCTGACGGTCGTCGGTGATGAAATGTTCGTGGTAGCCCGCCACGTTAATACCCTGCATATGCTGTGGCGTGCGGAACCCGACCAGTACACCTTTCCGCTGGTTGAAGCGGAACACTGGCTGGTCGTCCAGCACGTCGGTCATCGCCCGGTACGGCGGCTTCTGACGTGGTACCGTGCGGGTATGGGCATGGCGGAAGTTGCCGTCGATACGCAGCGCGCAGAACAGGTTATCGGAGGGGATCTGCTGGTCGATCACATCATGGATCTGTTGGCGACTGACCGGCCCATCAAAGGTTTTACGATACTGCGGCTGGAACCAGGTCATTACCGCAAACGGCGTTTTCTGCTCTGGCTTCGCGGCGCGGGCGCTGCCGTCGGCGCGCAGCTGGTACACCTGGCTACTGAAGGCAATCATTTCGCCATCCAGCTCGTTGAAAGTGCCCAGACCAAAATCACCGTGTGCCAGCAGATCGGCGATGGTGGTGTTCCCCTCGTACACGCCGCTTAGCAGGGCGCTCATTAGCGATGTCTGATAGATCACACTGTCAGGATGTTGAGCGGAGAACCCTCGCAGGGTCTCGCACAAACTGGCCTCACAGTCGCAGGCAGATGAATGCATCATCATGCTCGTCCTCTTCAACTTTATTTAGAAAGGTTAAATAAATGTTGACCCGATTCAGCAGAGAGTTCCAATATAGAATCCATGCTGGTTTGAGACGTTTTAGATATGGAACTTCGTTATCTGCGGTATTTCGTCGCGGTTGCTCGCGAGCGACACTTCACCAAAGCAGCCAAAGCGCTGGGTATTTCTCAGCCTCCTCTGAGTCAGCAGATCAAACGGCTCGAAGAGGAAGTAGGCACGCCGCTGTTCAGACGCCTGACACGGGGCGTAGAGCTGACCGAGGCGGGAGAAGCGTTCTATGAGGATGCCTGCAAGATCCTGGCGCTGAGCGACGCCGCGCTGGAGAAAGCCCGTGGCATCGCGCGCGGGCTGAACGGCAACCTGTCGATTGGCATCACAAGCTCCGACGCTTTTCATCCCAAAATTTTCGCGCTGATTCGCCAGTATCAGGTGCAGAACATGGCGGTGCAGGTTCACCAGGTGGAAGCCAATATGTCTTCGCTGACGACAATGCTGGCGGAGGGTGAGCTGGATATCGCCTTCGTGCGTCTGCCGTGCGAGAGCAGCAAAGCGTTCGAGTTAAAAATCCTCGACCGGGAGCCGATGGTGGTGGCGCTGCATCGCGACCATTCGCTGGCGGCGTGCGGCGATCTGGCGCTGGATCAGCTCCGGGATACGCCGGTGGTGCTGTTCCCACAGGAGGTCGCGCCGGGACTGTACGACCGGGTTTACGGCTGCTGCGAACGAGCAGGGATCGACGTGCAGCACGCGCTGCAGTCATCACAGCTTTCGTCATCTCTGAGCATGGTTTCCGCCGGCGGCGGCTTCGCGCTGGTACCGAAATCCATGGCAGCCATTTCTCCGCCGAATGTTACCTACCACGCACTGAGCTCACCGGCGCTTTACACCGATATCGCACTCTGCTGGCGGCGTTTTGAACGCTCGCGGACGGTGAAGCGGTTTCTGGCGATGATGAGTGAGGGGTAGCGGCCGAGCCCGGTGGGTTTGGTTGGTGGCTTTTGTTGGCCGGGTAAGGCGTAGCCGCTACCCGGCAACATAGCCACAGGCGTCAAATCCAGACATCGTTCTCTGCGGTGCGCTCCCCGCCTTCATGCCCGGTATTCAAGACCCCGCAAGGTTCTATCATCATCACTTTTACGGTCTTCTCAGCGGAGGTTTTGTGCTCAACACCTTTTGGCACTACGTACATTTCCCCCGAATTGACGAGCACATGTCCGTCACGAAAATCGATACGCAACGCGGCAAGACCGTGCACGCTAACGCGGGCGTCGGGCCTGGGATACCGCTGAAGGTAAGGAGGTATAAACAGGACGGCTCCATCCTGGCATTCGCCAGACCATGAATGCGCAAAGCACGGTGATGACGGCGAGAAGACGAAATAGCCATACATAGGCCGAATCATAACTTTCTCTGAGTAACTGATGAGAAAGACCCGGCAAGAGCGCGGCGGCCCGTTCAGTATTTCCACTTCCCAGCCATGAAGCGGCACTATCAATACGCTCAGACGTATAACCGGAGAGGTTTTTTCTGAGATTGAGCACGTTCATTTCCACTAAAAATGCTGACACCATTGCAAGTGCAATGCCCTCCCCCGCGACACGGACGGTATTAAACAGACCTGCTGCCATACCGGCTTTTTCGACAGGCACGGAGGAAATGGCCAGGCCATCCATTAGCCCCCAGGGAAGTGCAGCCCCTGTTCCAGTGAGTACCAGCGAAAACATAAGCAGAATGCTGCTGGTGCTCTGTAAAGCCTGCCCGAGAATAAGTAATCCGGCTGCGGATAACATCAGTCCTGCGGCTGAAACAGAACCCGGATTAAACCATCGGGTCAGTAAGGCAGAGATCGAGGGAACGATCAGCATAGGTGTCGTCAGCGCCATGAGATAAAACGCGCTCTGGGTCTCGCTCAGGCCGTCACCGCCCATAAAATGCAACGGGAGGATAATCAACAGCACAACATAGCAATAGCAGGTAGCTACCGGCAGTAACAGGACGCCAGCAAAACGCGGGTCGCGTACAAGAGATAAATCAAATACAGGATTTTCGACGTTCAGGCAGCGCACCATAAACGCGACGAAAAGCAGTAAAGCAGTAGCAAACAGAGCCAGGCCGGGAAGGGATAAGCATCCCCAGACAGGCACCAGCATTATCCCGGCAGTAAACAGAACCAGTGCGGCTGTAAACAGCGTTAAGCCTGCGTAATCCACCACTCGATGTGCGCTTTTTTCCGACACGGGAATGAACAATGTGCCCGTTAGCATGACCGTTCCTGAGATCAACGCCATCAAGGCATACACCCACCGCCAGCCCAGAGCATCTGTAATAAACCCGAGCGCCAGGGGGCCGAAGGCTAATCCTGCGCCAAACATCGTCCCCAGAATGCTGAATGCCCGGGTTCGAGCAACGCCCTCATAGAGCTGAGCCAGTGCAGCACTGCCGCCCGCTAAAGTCATCGCTGCAGAGATACCCTGTAATGATCTGAGCGCGCCGATTAAGGAGATATTATCGGCTACGGAAATGAGCGAACTGCTAAGAGCAAAGATAAATAACCCGAGGATGAATACACGTTTTCTACCTGCTGCATCTGCCATTACGCCTGCTGACAGCAGAAAGCTACCGAACGTCAGCATGAATCCATTCGTCAGCCATGCGAATGCGGCAGCGGAACCGCCCAATGCATGGCTGATTGCCGGAGTGGTCACCACGCCACCGGTAAAACTGACCGGCAGCAGTATGGCCGCCAGAAAAATGGATGCAGCGGCTGGGTTTCCTGCAAGCCGGAGAAATGAAGTTATGAAAGAGCGCATCTGATTACCCTGGTTCGCGTGAAATTCGTGATCCATGTTATTGCGGACAATTACCAAGATAAATAGACTGAAAATACCAACTGAATAGATATAAAGTTCATAATCAATGGATAGTTTGACATCCCTCACCTCGTTTGTCAGGACTGCGGAAACGCTGAGCTTTGTTCAGGCAGCAAGATTGCTTGGTATTTCAGCGTCAGCCGTTGGCAAAAATGTCGCCAGGCTTGAACAAAAACTGGGCGTAAGGCTTTTCAATCGCAACACCCGGAGCGTAAGCCTGACGGCAGAGGGTGCGGTATTACTGGTTCGCTGCCAGCAGATCCTTGAACAGCTGCAGGACGCCGAGGCAGAGCTGACCAGCCAAATTGCCCAGCCCTCTGGTAAACTCAGGGTTTCTCTTCCGGTAATGGGCTATCGATTACTGCTTCCTCTTCTTCCTTCCTTCACCCGCCGCTACCCGGATATAGTGCTGGATCTGGACTTCAGTGACCGGCTGGTTAACATCATTGATGAAGGGTTCGATGTGGCGATACGCAGCGGTGAAATTGCGGACTCCAGGCTCACCTCGAAGAAGCTCGGCAGCTTCCGTTTTGTTCTTTGCGCCAGCCCCGCTTATCTGCTGGAGCATGGTTCGCCGGTGTCCCCGCAGGATTTAAACAACCACAAGTGCATTCTCTACCGCTTTCCCTCAACAGGATTACTCCAGCCCTGGGAGCTCCAGGGTGAGGATGTGATGAGTGGCTTCACGCCGGTTTCTGTTTTAACCACCAACAATATTGAAGCCGTGATCCGTATGAGCACTGCGGGCATGGGGATCAGTTACGTCCCGGATTTTGTCGTCAGTGAAGCACTGGAGAAGGGAGATTTAAGTGAAGTTTTACCGGGTTCGTGTGTCCGGCAAGGACAGTTTTCTGCGCTGTGGGCAACCAGACGCCACCTTTCGCCAAGAATTCGCTGTTTTATTGATTTCATGTCTGAGAACGGGATAACGGAATGTTAAAGGCGTAAATGTCCCCTTGATGCTGTTAAAGTGAATATTGAAAGCCAGGAGTGAGGTATTCCAGGGGCGTGTCTTGAAAGGGATCCACGCGGGGATATTTTCCTGAACGTATTAGGTTTAAACACTGGAGGTTTTGGTGAATAAGCGCACTATTGCCTGTTTGCTCTTACTCAGCGCATTTGCTGTAAACGCTGCCGATGGTGGTAACGGTGGTGATGGAGGAAATGGCTCTGATGGCGGAAACGGTTCTGATGGTACCGCCTCAGCGCCGGGCCGTGCAGGTTGTCCGGGCGGAACAGACCCGGACTCGTCGGGAAAATTTTATCTTCCCGGAACAAAACAGCAATGCAATCCGGGGAAGCAGGATGCAGTGAAAAGCGCCAGGCAATGAGATAAGGCGTGACGGTATGCTAACGCATCCTCACTCTTCTCCTCATTCAGGCAGAACTAAACGTTCTCCTCCGCACGTAATGCGGCCCGCACAGCAGGACGGGCACTGATTTTTTCCCGGTACGCCAGTAGCGCGGGCCAGTTATTCAGTTCAATGGCGAAGAATTTGCACCAGCCCAGAACGGTGAAAAGATAGGCATCCGCCACGCTGAACGACGAGCCTCTCAGATAAGCGTTTGTGGAGAGCGTTTCCTGAAGAAAACTGAACCGCCTGAACAGCTTCTCACGAAAAATCGATTTGGCCTCTTCCGGCAACATATTGTTGAAGAGAGGTGCCAAACCAGCGTGTATTTCGCTGGTGATAAAGTTTAGCCATTCCTGAAGCCGCACTCGCTCCCAGCTGTCTGCTCGCGGTGCCAGCCCACTTTCTGGCTTGAGGTCTGCGAGGTACTGCAAAATGGCTGGCCCCTCGGTCAGGATTTTCCCGTCATCCAGTTCAAGCGCAGCGACGTACCCTTTAGGGTTAATGGTCAGGAAGTCGCGCCCGTCAGCGGTAAGCTTGCTCCTGTTGTCCACTTTAATCAGTTCAAACTCAATCGCCAGTTCGCGAAGCACGATATGGGGTGAGAGTGAACAGGTGTCCGGGGCGTAATAGAGTTTCATAATCTCTCCGTTAAAGCTGTTGAGTGGTGACGATTCGGTTTGCATTCACTGTGCTTAAAACCGATCTCGCTGTAAAATTAATGATTCATAAATTAGCCATTAGCTGAGCTACTGATACCTATGATGAATCTTTTACACTGGCGCTTACTGGTTGCGGTGGCCGATGCCAGTAATATTTCACGTGCCGCTGAAAAGGTTGGCATGACGCAATCTGGAGCCAGCCAGGCGATCGCTCAGTTAGAGGCCTCATTAGGATTTGCAGTATTCACGCGTGAGCGACGCCACATCGGTGTGACGGCCCTGGGCGAACGGGTTGTTAAAGAGGCAAGAAGTATGCTGGCGCGGCTAGACGCCATCCGCCTACTGGCGGATGAGAGCCGGGGGCTGACTGGCGGACGCATTCGTCTTGCCAGTTTTCCATCGGTGACATCCACATTTTTGCCAGGACTGCTGCGGGACTTTAAGCGCCTGCATCCTGAAATCGAGGTGGTTGTACTGGAAGGGACGGACCGGGAAGTCGAGGAGTGGATTGCGGCAGATACGGTTGATCTGGGGGTGGTAATGAACCCTGCTCCCGGACGCGCGGATGCAATCCTCGGACAAGATGCGTGGGTCGGGGTGCTACCGACCAGTCACCACCAGGCTCGTTATGCACGCGCGCGCGGCATTACGCTTGAGGAACTGGCAGACCAGCCTTTTGTACTCGCTACAGGCGGTTGTGCCGTTAATGGAAAAAGCCTGATGGAACAGGCAGGCTTGCGGCTGTCTGACGTTCGTGTGACCGTCTGGGACTGGATCAGTGCCTGCCTGCTGGTACGCGAAGGCATGGGCGTCGCACTTATACCAGAATCCGCTCTGCCGGTTGAATTACGCGGTTTGTGCGTCGTGCCCGTGACGCCTTCGCTGTACCGTGAGTTTGGGGTGGTTTGTTCGCAGGGGGGAAAATCTTCCCGCGCGACGCAGACGTTATTAGAAGGGTTGAGCAAAATGAAAAGGTCTGCGTGAAGGGAGTTATTGATGATCCCACATTAATACCCCATGGCGTGAGGAGGTTTGGTGTTTTCGTAGGCTGGGTAAGGCGTAGCCGCCGCCCGGCAATGCCCTTCTGGAAGCCGCCTCGCAAACCTGCAAACAACCTTATGTAATTCATGAGCATCCCTTTCCTTCCTTTTTTCGCCGCCGTAAAGTGCCTGCGTTGCGGCACATCCGTAACCGGGCGTAGGAACCCGTTTAACATGACTCGGCAATTATTTTTGTCGTGACAGCGCTCATCCCGTTAAAATACGGTCGCGCTGGCGGAGCAACCGAAAGGTTGGCCGTTTTGTCATGTGCGGCATTCCTACCTCCGTCAGCGCTACCACCCATGAGCGTAGGAACTTATGTGGTGGTCTGGATTTTTTTTGAAAAGGAATACTACATGACAACTATCCCTACCCTGACTTACGCACTTTCTGAGGAAAGCGCTGTTTATCACCTTATCCACCTGCAACTTTCCGATTCTGCGGATCTCTTCGAGTTGGCCGACGCCTGCACCGCTTATGTGAGCGTGCTGGTGGAAACTGACGACGCGGTGACGTTTGCCACGCTCTGCAAGCGATTGCTGGCTGTGCTGAAGCGGCTGCGTGAGTGCTGCGATGCCGAACTGCCTTCGTATCTGGTTGAACAATTGATCGCAGGGGAAAAGATTACCTCCTGCGTGCCGGACTGCTGGCAGGAGACGACGCTGCAAGTGGACTATGCCGTGGCGTTAACGCTGGCGGTGATGGGCGGGACACTGCCTGCGAGCGTGGCGAAAGAACTCACCGGACTGCTGCATGATATGGTCTGGCTGCTGGCGGAGTTTGTGAAGGAGCCGTATATAACGGCGCACTGAGGCGGGTGATGGGAGGCCGGAGTTCTGCTGGGTAAGAAGCAGGATTTCGGCCTTACGCAAAATTCAATGTAGTTTGTTGAATGCCTGTTAAGAGTGAACAGATGAAGTTAGCTTTCGGGGAACCGAATCAGCATGCCAATGGATTGCTAAAAGATAATGGGTCGTTTAAATGGGAGAGTTACTCCTATCTTGCCGAAAGGCTGTACACTGTACACATCCTATAAATGATTCTGAGAATTTTATGATTTTGTACAAATACATAGACCACGCATCATTAGATCACTTCTTTAAAGATCGCTACATCTCTATAAAATTCACCCCCCATAGCGAGTTTAATGATCCTTTCGAAAGTTATGGATATGCACTTGATGATGAATCAATTGAATCATTAACTATGAGGTATGTGATCAATCAAAACCTTGCCTGCTTATGCCTTTCTAGAAATCCACTCAACGTGTTGATGTGGTCACATTATGCTGACAAGCATCAGGGTTTTGTTGTAGCAATCGACACTGAGAAAGCAGGATACGATGATGAAGAAAAATGCCTGATTACAGCTCCGAAAGGTGATATTGATTATTTAGAAAGCCGCATAAAAAGCAAACTGAAAATCAGTCCAAAAAACATCTATGATACTGACATGATTAGTAAATTATTACTTTCCAAATCACAGCATTGGAAATATGAAGAAGAAGTGAGAATAATAAAAAAAACAGAATCATTACAAAAGCGTGGTACTCTTTTAATTGATGGAATAGTTGATTTAAAATCGGTGGTAGGTATTTACATCGGAATTAATAGCAAAGAAATTGATGAAATCATTAAAAATAACAAGACATTAGAGGCGTTAATCTTAGATAAATCAGTGCAATTATATCAGTGTGAATTCAAGAAAAGTACTTGGGATCTCGCAACAGAAGGTTATGAATATTCCAAATACCAGCATGACATGCAGAGAATGGATATATTTGATTCCGCGGAGAAGATTTTAAGAGCGATGGAACGAAATCACATTGATGATTGAAATTATTAGTAGCGATTATTATGTAAGAAATGTCCGCTTCTGGCTGTGAGTTCAACCGTGGATGCATCTTTCACACGCTTCCATATAATCTAGTTAGCAAAACTATCATCCACTGCATTCCTTCTCAGCAAACAATTCCTGAATACGCCACGCAAATCAAAAAAATACTCCAATCCTTGTTATCCCTAACACTTTAATCTCAAGCCACCACTACTTATAGTGCTCGCACTCAATACACGAGCACAATTATCACGAACATGTGGAAACTGCAATTTCATCAAAGTTTCCACATTGTCAACCCACCAAAAATCACCTATAATGTTTCCAGTCTGAAAACAAGGGGCAAGGATGCACGTAGTCTCAAGAGCACCTTTCGACGCAGCCACCAGACAATTTCCTAATCAAGCACTCGCTCTGGACGATCTTTACCGGGTACTAAAAAAGGAACACTATCCATCACCAGACGACATGCGAAAGCGCTTTCCCAGCCTGGATCGGATGAAATACCGGGAAAAATGGTGGGTCATTGATGTAGGTGGCGGGCATTTAAGAGTGATGTTTTTTGCTGATTTTGAGCGGGGAAAGATCTTCATCAAACACATCAGCACTCACGCAGAGTATGACAAGCTCACGGACCTCTACCGGAGAACGAAAGAATGAACTATGCGGCAGCCATCAAAGCGGCAAACGATCTGACAAGCGAGCTTCCTTTCCTGGGTTCAAGACCGTCGCGTCAAGATTACGAGGATGCTCTGGGATTGGTGGAATATCTGATTGAGTATGACCCCGATAGCCCGCTGGTAGAGATGCTCACTACGAAGATCGATAAATACGAAAACGAGTCTCCGGAGTTTGCAGAATTTAACGCGCGTGTAGCCAGTATTCCGTCAGGCGTTGCGTTATTGCGAACGCTGATGGATCAGTACCATCTCACACAGAGCGATTTTGAGAATGAGATAGGCAAGAAATCTTTGGTGAGTCGAATCCTCAACGGACAGCGCACGTTAACGCTGGATCATATGCGCGCGCTGGCGAAGCGTTTTGGCGTGCCGGTAAGTGCATTTGTGGGGAATTGATTAGGAGGGAATTCAACTAGGTGTTAAGAAAAAAGTGACGCAGCTATTCTGTACGCCGTTGAAGTTGGCTCAACAATTGTGCCATCTGCACGAAATGGCTCAGCATCACAATAAATAATATAAGGTTGTGTATCAGTTCCTTGAAGCAAAGCGCGTATCGGATCTGAAAAAATTAATAGTTACCATTCAATATTAATAAACCCGGCATAAGCCGGGTTATAAATCTATAAGCTCTTAAATTAATGACTGAGCTTAAATATTTTAGACAGACTCTAACTTTGAGTCTTCGATAAGAGCAATTTCACTGTCGAGAACTTTCGAAACAGCCTATTTACTTTCAATCAAATAATTCTTCTATAAAATCTGAGAACGAATCGGCAACCAATTCAATCTCTTTATCATCCATCAGAAAAACAAACACCTTTCCTAATGAATCATCAGATTTGAGAGATAGTAGAAAAGAGTCCCCCCATCATCATAGGCAAAGGGAACCATATTCCTCAACTCGCCAAATGACTCGACAAGGTCACGATAGAGTTGCTCAATCGGCAAGTCTCCATATTTTATAGGGTTAAAACCACCAAGCATAAAAGGATTACCATATTCATTATTATGAGGATGCCCACCATTATTTTTAAGATAAAAATCCAGAAATGATGCGGGAAGATGATGATCAAAGTACGCATTGAACACGTTTATTTCGTTTACAGTAAGTTTATTTTCTGAATCAGTAAGATACATTAGCATTTTCCTCAAACAGATCTGCGGGCACGGTTTCTAGCTAAATAAGTAAAGGTATTTTGCATTCATTTATCTAAATCAAAAAACCATTCAATGAGAGAATTAAAGTCTCCCCATTGAGGCTTTAATTCCCCCTGTAGGAACTTAGTTAAAGTATCCCCTACATTGATAAATAAAACCTCTCCAGTTTTTTTGTTATAAAAATACCCACCCTCGCTTTGAAAACCATCCAAGGGAATATACTCGCTTGGTATTTTTAATATTTCATGTGTTCTCTTAAGATCAAGTTGGTACGAGGAATTTATAACAAACCAGCAGATCTGATAAATTTCATAATTCCTGCTATGAAAAGTAACCCCATCCTCAACGTGCAAATAAAATTGAGCAAAATCAGAAGAAAGGTCAATACCTAAAGAAAGCAAAGCATCACTATACTCTTGAGTGATATCATCATACCACCAACCTCGAGATTGACTCATTAGCTTTATTTTCTTAGATAACATAAACCCTCACCAACATTTATTTTTTTTCGGCTATTTAATTATTCTTTTACCCCCACCTTTAATATGCCTCACGGTACAGAGTAAATAAATCTCACATTAAAGGATTAGGATATACTTAATTTAGCAGACTGAACCAACCTTAAATCATAAAAGCCAGGAAGATTTTAAATCCATCCCGACCTTTAGTTTACTGACTAATATATACGGAAGGTCCCATTAATTGTATATGCGAACACTTCAAATTTAAAAAAATATCTGCCCCCTTTATTATAACTTCACTATGGGGAGTGTTTTTTTGTATTTCTATTTTTGCTGGCATATCCGTAGACATACCTTCTATTTTTAAGAATTTTACTCCACTGCAATTTATACCACATCTACATCTATTATAGCCTTTAACCCATTTTGGGGGAGGATTGTCAGGCAATTCATTAACAAGGTCAAAACATATTATTACCGTAGCACCTTCGCGGTCTATTTTAATATCAAAGATGTCGATTTCATTCACTTCAACATCTCTACTGAAAACCTTGTTAAACAAAATACTACCTTCGATTTCATTCCAATACATATGACTCTTCTCAAATTTCATGATTGTCTAATGTGCCAGAAACTGAACCTGCCCAGGCAATTTCGAATGTTCTTTTTAAAATAGTTTCAGAGGGACATCACCATCACCGTAAGACTCTTGCCCCGGTTTTTTTATCAAATCAAAAGCATTATCTAAAACGTCCTGGGAGGATAAACCTCCCATTTCAATCATTTTTTATCTGACCATGAGAAACCGAAATCAATATATCCTTCTGCACTTATCACTAGACACCACTTATTTTCTCCATCAAAAAAGTAATGATGCTGAGGGATATTTTCTATTGCCATATCAAGAAATAAAAAAAACTGATTGGGATTCAACCTGACAGAAAAATCAAGAGACGAATCATTTATATAGTAAATTTCATCACTATTTGAAATCACATCATGAACATCAGTATCATGAATGAATCTCTTTATATCTACCAACCAATCCTTATAGTCTCCATGTAGTTCTAAAGACCTATGAGCATTGGTCTTTGACCAGTCAATTTTTGAACCAGCCCAACTATAACTATCGGATAACTTATCCGCAATGTGTTCCCAGTCATCCACAATTTCTGGTTGTTCAGGAAGCAAAGATATTTCCTTCCTGATTTCATCATCGAGCGTCATTAAGAGCCTCTCCATGGTTTTGATGGTAAATTAAATAAATCTTGAATTTTTGTCACAACGGATTCAGGCGCATCAAACATGAAGTGCTCCCCTTTATCTTTACCGCTAAACACATTGATATGAGCTCCACTTCGTTCATCATACTCAACTCTAAAACCTGTTTTTCCATCTATTGTTGTCATCCCGACAGGTTGACCTTTAGTCGAACCAAATTTGCCTGTGTTAACTTTTTCGGCTTTAAACCCTCGCTCTTCTAACCATTTCAGAGCTTTATTTCTGGCCTGTTCATATGAGTCTTTGGATGAACAGGTTGACAATCCCAGCGGATCAATCCACCCCAACGGATTCGGCGCATACTGATAAAGGTTCCACCCACCATTCAGCCCAATCGGATCCTGCACAATAAACCGCCCGACCTGCGGGTCGTAGTAGCGGAACAGGTTATAGTGCAGCCCCGTTTCACCGTCAGCGTACTGTCCGGCATAGCGAAGCGGCTGGTGTGCCATTGCCGTGCGATTCGCAAGCCTCGAGAACCCTTCACTCTGATGGCGTACCTCGCCAAAGCTGCCGTACTGGCCGCTCCAGCGCACCGCGCCATGCTCGTCTGTCACCTCCAGCGGCGCGCCGTTCAGGTCGGTGTTGAACCAGTAAATCTCACCGCTGCTCTGGTCACGAAGGTGATCCACCCGCGCCAGCGGGCTCCAGGCCTCATTCGGGTCGTAAATATAGGTGCTGCACAGCCCGCTCTCCTGCTGCTCCTGCAGCAGGCGGTAGCCCTGCCACAGGAAGCGGGTGTCGGTGGTGCCATGCGCGGTGGTGACGATTTTGCGAGTACGGCGACCCAGCGCGTCATAGTGATAGCGCGCCTCAAACCGCCCTTCTGGTCCGGTTCCGCGGGCGGATACCAGACGGTTCTCGGCGTCATAGACATAATGCTGCTCATACAGCCCGTTGCGGCGGCTGACCAGGTTGCCCCAGTGGTCGTATTTCATAAACAGCGCCTGCCAGTGCTGCAGGCGGTTATCCGTGACCGGTACCGCATCGTCATTGGCGGCGAGGTTATCCGCGGCGTCGTAGCTGAACTGCGCGCGGCTGTGCCCCTGTCGGGCCTCGTAGTGCTTCAGCAGACGCCCTTCGGCGTCGTAGCCGTAGTCCACCTCTCCGCGCAGCGTGTCACTGACGCCGGAAAGCTCACCGCGCGCAGTATAGCGATACAGGCGTTCCAGAATCGTCTGCTCCGGCAGGGTCACGTTCGTGCTCAGTTCGCTGCGCTGTCGGGTGCGCCTGCCAAGGCTGTCATACTGGCGGAACTGCTCGCGCGCACCCTGGGTGCGGCGAACTTCACGGTGCAGGCTATCGCGGGTGAACTCGGTCACCAGTTGCTGCCCGAAGCGGATAGCACTGACGTGGCCGGAGCCGTAGTGTAGCCAGGCCAGCTTCTGCTCGCCGGGCAGCGTCAGGCCGGTCAGGTTGCTCAGGGCATCCCATTCGTAACCGACCGCGCCGTTAATGCCAGATTCGCTCAACACGCGTCCGGCGGTATCGTGGCGGTAAACGATCTCATCGCTTTCGATACCCAGAGCAACGCCCTCAGCTGTCGGCGTACGGCGGATGCGGGTGATTTGACCGCTCAGGTCACGGTAGTAGCTGTACTCCGCATGGCGCTGAGTGCGTCCAATCAGCAGCCCGCTGTCGTCATAGCTGAACTGCTGGACGCGACGGGCGATACCGCCATCGGCGGCAGGCCGTCCATTTTCTTCGAGCGCGCAGAGGAACCCTCGCGCGTCCCATTCCATATGGCGCACGGTCTCGTCCGGGCGCGTTTCGCTGAGCGGGCGGCCCACGGCGTCGTAGGTGAAGCGGTATTCCGCCCCGTTGCCGTTATCGAGTCGCAGCAGGTTGCCGCGTGGGTCGTAGCGCCACTGGCGCACGCGGCCAATACGGTCGGTGAGGCTGACCGGGAGGCCGAGCGCGTTATAGACCCAGTTCACCTCGCTTTCCAGCGGGTCGCGCCAGCCCGTAAGCTGGCCGCGTTCGTTCCACACCAGCGACTCGCGGCTGCCGTCCGGATGGATCACGGTGCTCAGCAACCCGGCACGGCTCCACTCCCGCCGCGTGGTATTCCCTTCTGCATCCTCGCTGGCAATCAGTTGTCCGAAGCGGTCGTAAGTAAAGCGGGTCACGCTACCGGAGCAGTCGGTACGCTGCGTCAGCAGCCCCTGGTGATTCCAGACCAGACGCACCACACCGCCAATGGCATCGGTGATGCTATCCGGCAGGCTTTCTTCCTCATCGGGATAGTGATACGCGGTGGCGTTACCGGCGGGATCCGTTTCCGACAGCAGGCGACCGCGAAGATCGTACATGGCCTGCGATGACGTGCCGTCCGGGTACACCGTCCGGGTGATGCGGTCAGTCAGACGATGCCAGTGATACTCCGTGTGGCGCCCCGCCGGGTCCGTCTCGCTGGTCATACGGCCATATTTGTCCCACGTGCTGCGGCGCATCGCTCCGCCGGGCAGAATGACGTCGCAGAGCTCGCCGTCGCGGTAGACAAATGTTGTCTGACGACCGTCGTAATCCGTGAAGCACGCGACGTTGTCGTCGTCATCCACCAGCCAGTGCGCCTGCGCGCCGTCATCGCGGATGGCGCGACGGATGCCGTTATCAAAATCATATTCAAACGTCAGCTGTTCGCCGCCGCTATGGCGGAAGCCGACCACGCGAGGCAGACCGTCAATCTCGCGCCAGCGGTATTCACTCAGCAGGCCGTTGGCGTCCTCGTGGGCGCTCATCAGCCCGTCCTGCCAGCTGAAGCGTCGGCGCACGCTACCGCCCCGGCCGGTCACACAGACCAGCCGGCGTTGTTCATCATAAGCGTAACTGACCAGGCAGATCTCGTCATCCAGCCAGGCGCTGGCGAGTCTGTCACGGTCGTAGCGGCAGACTACGCGCTGACCAGCGCTGTCGGTCAGGGCATGCAGGGTATGATCCGCATTCCACTCGAAGAGGATATCGTTGCCGCAGGGTTCAGAGAGGCGCTGGAGCAGTGACGGGGCATCATCCTGCAGCGGCGCATAGTGCCAGCGCTCGCCGCTGACGTCATACACCGACCAGCTGTCGTCAGAGTGATGTTCAAGCCAGTTTTTTTCGCTTTCGCAGTAGGTCCGCAGCCCTTTCGGCACCCTCGGAAAAGCGACGTAATCGCCGGACGGCGCACGCCACACCAGGCCGTCCTGATAAGGTTCAAGGCGGCTTTCCCAGAACAGACTCCAGCCGCGGCCCAGTACGCTGTCGCCGGGGTTGCCGCTGCGCCAGTAGCGCTGCCAGCGCACTGGCAGACGGGAAGGCAGGACGAAATCCAGCTCGTCATCCCCGCTGAGAAACTTCTGTCCGCTGACGATATCCACCGGGCGGGCAATGATCCCCGCCGCCGCCACGCCTGTCATCAGCGTACCAGCCCGGCAGGCAATACGAGCCAGCTTATTGATCCCAGGGATTTTCCCCAGCAGCTTAGACAGCGCCCCGACTTTGCCGGCCGCACCGCCCCAGCCGCCGATAAGCCCGGCGAACAGCAGGGTAAGATCGGAGACTTTGTAGAGCCACTCCGGGACTTCAGACTGAATGGGCAGGGTTTGCTGCGGATCGCCGCCGATGATGACGTTGTCCGAACCGGTCATCACCTTCGCGTCGCAGGTAGTTCTATCCCCGATACGGGCCGCAGGCAGGCTGTTAATAGAGACCCGCGAGGAGCCTTCGGCCATCTGCTGCGAGCCGTCGTCAGAGCACTTCACCGCGCTGTCCGTGGCCATGGCGGCAGGTTTACCGTTGATAAACACATTGGGCGAGCCGGAGGTGATGACGCCTTTCTTCGTCATACTGGATGCCCCGGCGTCTGCGATGCTGTCCCGGGCGGCGGTCGCCAGCTCCCCGGTGTAATACCCCACGGCCAGGCTGGCGCCGACGAGCAGGACGCCCACACCAAGACAGGATGCGCCAAGGCCGGCAATAAACATGGCCCCCGCCAGAATCCCCCCGGCGGCGGCAATCAGACCACCGACAATCGTTCCGGCAATCATCCCGGCCAGCGCACCGGAGTGGCCGATATCATCACCAACGCGTGCTGCTTCAAACATAACAACGGTCCCTGAAGTTACTGGTGGAAGCGGAAGCTCCTGAGAAGTTCGCCAAACAGCGCGTTGTCGGCATCATCCAGCGCGCGCGTGCAGGTCATGGTGAACACCAGAATTTTATGGCTGTCGACATTAAACACCGCCTGCTGCTGCCAGACGCGTTTCCCGTCGCGCAGGTAGCTGGCATGGACAATTTCACCCTGCAAAAGGCTGTCGCCAAGCGTCGCGTCGCTGCGTTCACCCTGCTTCCAGCCTTTGATGTGTTTTTCCATCAGGGCGAGCTGGCGATCGATATACGCGGCAAGCGTTTCGCCGGAGTTGAGGGCATCGCGGGAGATATTGAACGCTGGTGCATCCGCAGCGGGCGGCGCGAATACGTTTACGGTACGATCCTGATAGCCATCAGGAAAGTTGATCAGTCCTTCACTGAAAAGGCACTGCGAAGATGGTTCTGACATTGAGCGGGTCCCACCACATTTTTTCAGAAGCGGTAAGTTTCGCATATGTGTTTAAGGCTGACTATCCCCAGATTATTGCCCCACCGACCATGCGGAAGTGCTCCAGTTCTCTGTACCGATATCGCAAGGTTTCTGGTGAGGCTGAAATAAGGAATATGGACGATAATTTTGCGTTCTGCGATACTGATTTACTCACCCGCAAGCATAAAAAAACATCGCTATGACCACACCGACCGCCGATACATTCCAGCTCACACTGAAAAAAATACTGGCGCTCAAACCGCAGGAGAGCATTCAGCGTCTGCTGGATGCCCTGCTTCCGCAGGCTGAAAAGATGCTGGTCCGCCGTCCACGGAGTTTTTATAAAAATGGTCCGGAGATCTATCTGCTGACCGAAGGTCATTTCTGGCTTCACCGCAAGCAGGATGACCTGGAACTCAGTATGGCCACCGCACCACATATCTTCGGGCTTGCTGAGATACTGATGCCTCTGGGCGACACGACCTACGTTCGCTTTGCACCTGAGAGCGAGGTTTATGTGCTGTCAGGCCAAAAAGCGCAGCAGGTATTCAATGAGCAGCCCTTGCTATGGCAGGATGCCGCGACCGTACTGGCGTTTCATCTGCACTTCTCCACCTGGCGGGACCTGCATCTGCTTAACGACAATGCTTACGATACTGTCCGTGGAAAGCTGCTGGAACTGGAGTTAAAAGACGATGACTTTCGTCAGGCGCACTCCATCCTCAGTTATATTCAGTCCACCACTAAGCTGTCCCGCAGCACGGTCCTGCGGATCCTCAAAGACCTGACCGAAGGCGGCTACGTGGAAGCGCAGCGAGGGAAACTGATACGTATTGTTCACCTTCCGCTGCGCTACTAAGTGCTATTTTTTACGGGCCACCAGCCGCATCACCACCACGTAAAACACCGGGACGAAGAAGATGGCGAGCAACGTGGCGCTGATCATCCCGCCCATCACCCCGGTGCCGACGGCATTCTGGGCACCGCTTCCTGCACCATCGCTGATCACCAGCGGCAGAACACCCAGAATGAAGGCCAGCGAGGTCATCAGGATCGGTCTCAGTCGCATGCGTACCGCCTGCAACGTGGCCTCCAGCAGAGGTATCCCCTCTTTTAGCATCAGATCCCGGGCAAACTCGACGATCAGGATAGCGTTCTTCGCCGACAAACCGATGGTGGTCAACAGCCCGACCTGGAAGTAAACATCATTGTTCAGGCCGCGCAGCATAGCCCCTGCCAGTGCGCCAATGATACCCAGCGGGACCACCAGCATCACGGCGAACGGAACGGACCAGCTCTCATACAGGGCAGCAAGACAGAGGAACACAACCACCAGAGAGATGGCGTACAGCGCGGGAGCCTGATTGCCCGACTGCTGCTGTTGCCAGGACATGCCGGTCCACTGATAGCCAAACCCGGTTGGCAGTTTGGCGGCCAGTTTTTCCATCAGCATCATTGCCTGCCCTGAACTGCGCCCGGGTGCAGGCTCACCCAGGATCTCCATGGATGACTGGCCGTTGTAGCGCTCCAGGCGTGGTGAACCATATTCCCAGCGGGCGCGGGCAAATGCCGAGAACGGCACCATCTGGTTGTGGTTCCCCTTGACGTACCAGCTGTTGATGTCATCCGGAAGCATGCGATACGCCTGATCGGACTGCACGTAGACTTTTTTCACTCTCCCCCTGTCGAGGAAATCGTTCACGTAGGTGCCACCCAGCGCAGTAGAGATAGTGTTATTGATTGCGTCATTGCTCACGCCCAGTGCTTCCGCTTTTTGCTGATCGATATCCAGTTTCAACTGTGGGGCATCTTCCAGCCCGTTTGGTCGGACTTTGGTCACCACATTGGGGAACTTACGCGTCATCATCAACAGCTGATTTCGCGCCTGCGTCAACGCGGCATGGCCACGGTTGGCTTTGTCGATCAGCTCAAAGTCGAAGCCGGTGGCGGTACCCAAATCCGTAATGGCAGGCAGATTAAAGGCGAAAGCGACGCCGTCATGAATCGTGCGGGCAAACGTATGATTGGCACGTTGAATAATCGCCTCCACGCGGTTTGCGGCACCGTGGCGCTGAGACCAGTCTTTGAGGCTGACAAAAGCAATACCATTGTTCTGACCGTTGCCGTTAAAACCAAAGCCCGCCACGGTGAACACCGAATTCACATTCGCTGCTTCATTATGCAGATAGTAGCGCGTCACCTTATCCAGACTCGCCTGGGTCCGTGACTGCGTCGCCCCGGCAGGCAACTGCACCATGTTCATAAATACCCCCTGGTCCTCATCTGGCAGGAAAGAGGTTGGCAGGAAAACAAACATCGCGGCCATGCCGGCGACAATCAGCAGGTAAATTGCCATCATGCGCCCGGTTTTGTTGACGATGCGCGCCACACCGTTCTGATAGCGATCGGCATTGGTGTCGAACATCCGGTTAAACCAGGCAAAAAAGCCCCGCTGCGGCGCATGGTTGCCCGGCTTCAGAAGAGTGGCACACAGCGCAGGCGTCAGGATCATGGCCACCGTCACGGACAGTACCATCGCCGACACGATAGTGACGGAGAACTGGCGATAAATCGCCCCTGTCGAGCCGCCAAAGAAGGCCATCGGTACAAATACCGCGGAGAGAACCATCGTAATACCGACCAGCGCCCCCTGGATCTGCCCCATCGATTTGCGGGTCGCTTCGACGGGGGAAAGCCCCTCCTCGGTCATCACGCGCTCGACGTTTTCGACCACCACAATGGCATCGTCGACCAGCAGGCCTATCGCCAGAACCATCCCGAACATGGTCAGTGTGTTGATGGAGAACCCACAAGCGGCCAGCACCCCGAACGTGCCCAGCAACACCACAGGTACAGCAATGGTCGGGATCAGGGTGGCACGGATGTTCTGCATAAACAGGTACATGACCAGGAACACCAGCACTATCGCTTCAAGCAGCGTTTTCACCACATCGTGGATAGAAATTTTCACAAACGGTGTGGTGTCGTACGGATACACCACCTTCATTCCCGCCGGGAAAAACGGTTTCAGTGTATTAATTTCGGCTTTTATGGCTTTCGCCGTATCGAGTGCGTTCGCGCCAGTGGCCAGTTTGATCCCCAGCCCAGCCGCTGCCTCGCCGTTGTATTCCGCGCTGGAGCTGTAGTTTTCACTGCCCAGCTCAACGCGCGCCACATCACGCAGGCGAACCTCTGAGCCATCTTCATTGACGCGCAGAATAATGTTACCGAACTGCTCCGGCGTGCTTAAGCGGGTCTGAGCGATGATAGAAGCATTCAGACGCTGGGATGCCGGAGCCGGTAACGCCCCAAGCTGTCCACCCGCAATCTGGTTATTCTGCGATTTGATCGCTTTTACAACCTCTTCCGTGGTGAGCTGGTAGTTGTTCAGCTTGTTCGGATCAAGCCACACACGCATGGCATACTGCGCACCAAACAGCTGCACCTGCCCAACGCCCTGCGTCCGGCTGATCGGATCCTGCACGGTCGAGGCCACATAATCGGCCAAATCGGCCTGTGTTAAGGCACTGCCCTTCTCACCGGTGAACCCAACAACCATCAAAAAGCTGCTGCTGGCTTTCTGAACATTAATGCCCATACTCTGCACCGTGGCAGGCAGAAGCGGCATCGCCAGCTGCAGCTTATTTTGCACCTGAACCTGGGCGATATCAGGATCGGTTCCGTTTTTGAATGTCAGCGTCACAGTGGCATTGCCCATCGCGTCGCTGTTGGAAGACATATACATCAGGCCGTCGAGGCCGTTCATCTTCTGTTCGATAACCTGCGTCACCGTGTCTTCCACGGTTTTGGCATCAGCTCCCGGATAGCTGGCGGTGATCTGCACAGCGGGTGGTGCGATAGTCGGATATTGCGACACCGGCAGCTTCAGGATCGACAGGCCACCGGCAAGCATCAGCACAATGGCGATCACCCAGGCAAAAATCGGACGGCTAATAAAGAAGTTCGACATTATTTGCCCCCCGCACGATTGCCAGGCGCCCATGCTGCCATGCTGTCATCTTCGGTTGGCAAAACGGTCATCCCCGGTCGCAGCATCAGCTGACCTGTAACGATCACCCGATCACCTGCCGATAACCCCGCCGTGACACGCCATTGATTACCGGTGGCCTGCGCAGCCTGAACGCGACGCACCTGCGCCCGGTTGTGGCTGTCCACCACCATCGCCGTTGCATCACCGCGCGGTGTACGGGTAATGGCCTGCTGCGGCACCAGCAAGGCATCGGTGCGCATCCCTTCAGTGAGATGCGCACGGACAAACATTCCCGGCAGCAGCGTGCTGTCAGGGTTTGGACACACCGCGCGCACCGTAATCGACCCTGTTGTTTGGTCAACAGTGACATCAGAAAACTCAAGCTGGCACTTACTGGGATACAGACGACCATTATCCAGCTGCAGCATGACGTCTGCCTGCCCGTTCTGCTGCGTGATCTGGCCTTTTGCCATCTCGCTTTTCAGCGCCAGAAAATCATCGCTGGACTGCGTCACATCGATATAAACCGGATCCAGCTGTTGCACCGTCGCAAGCGCTGAAGACTGACTGTCGGTGACCAGCGCCCCTTCGGTTACGGAAGATTTACCAATCACGCCTGAAATTGGGGAGGTCACTTTGGTGTAGTTGAGGTTAATTTGCGCCTGTTCGACCACCGCTTTCTGGGCTACAACCTGGGCATCAGCCTGCTGAGCGTTAGCCACCGCCGTGTCATAGTCCTGCTGGCTGACATAATGGGTTTTTATCAGCGCACGGTAGCGGTTCGCCGTGAGATGCGCCTGAGTGGCCGCGGCGGTGGCTTTTGCGAGATCGCCTCTGGCACTGTTCAGCGCAGCCTGATAGGACGCAGGATCTATCTGATACAGGGACTCGCCCTCATGCACATGGCTTCCCTCCACGAAATTTCGCTTCAGGATGATGCCGCTGACCTGCGGACGCACATCAGCCACCCGAAATGCCGATACCCTGCCTGGAAGTTCGGTTTGTACAGGCAGTGACTGGCTGCGCAGTGTAACCACACCCACCGGATGGGGAGCCTGTGCGCCGGGCACCGGGGCGTTGCGGTCACACGCGGTGAGTAGCAGAGAGCAGGATATGGCCAGCCCTCCGAGTAAACGGGAATAATTGTTTTTCATCTCTTAAGCCTTTAAGTCCGAAGTTTGTTTTTTTAATATCGCCACGAACTATATCGGCCTGAATAAATAACGGGAGTGTCATTTGGTACTTTGTAAAAATTGACCTGAATAATCATTTCACCTTACTGTTTATTGCGTATCGTCAGATACGTTCCATCCTTGAAAGTCCGGTTTCTCTGCCACGGCATATTGGTGGCAGAGTTTTTTCGCCCCATAATTTCGGTGAAAGTTCCAAATGAGACTTTTTAAGGCAGCCATATCAGCTACAGTGAATACCACTTATTCAAATGGAGAAATACCCCATGAAATTTCCTACTATCATATTAGGCTTATCGACTTTCATCTTCTCAGGCATGACGCTGGCTGCTGAGCCACTGGCACCTCAGCCAGAAACGTTTGGCAGCGTGTTACAGCTAGATAAATCGCAAAAAACGCAGCTCATTAACCTGCATGCTGATGCACAGGAGTGCATGAACAATATCGATGCAAGCCAATTTAATCCGCAGGCGTTTTTAAAAATGGTTAAAACGGGTAACGTGGATGAGAAAGTATTTAAGCAACAAATAGCGATCCAGAATGGTCTGCATGAACAGGCGGCACATTGTCGAATTACGTATTACACCAACGTCAGTAAAATGCTCACGCAGGAGCAAAAAAAGAAACTCGTGGAGATGTATAAGCAGCAGGCCGCAGGGTAATTTCGCAAACCTGTTATTCATCGTGTTGCAGGCCGGGAAAACACCCCGGCATGCTCTTTCCGGAAGCCGCCTCGCAATACTGCATGACATGGTCTGGCGGCGGCTGGAGTTTGTGAAAGAGCAGAATTTCGGCCAAATACAACTCTATTTTCCTGGTAATTGCCTGTGGTAAGCCATCTGTTACTCTGGCTGTGCTTAAGGGATGACAAGGAAAAGAGATGCTGAATCCAGGATTCGTTACCCGCAATGCGCTTGCTAACTGGCAGGATGCTCCCGTTTTTTTACCTCAGTTCCAGTTTCATGAAAAACACCGAACGGTCATTCACACTACCCACCCTGAAACTATTCTGCCGTTGATCGCAAACTTTGACGTCCGGCAAGATCCGGTGATTCGCCAGTTGATGTCTTTGCGTCAATTACCGCGAAAATTAATGCGCAATACACAGGATAATTCGATCAGTAATTTTGGGTTGCACAGTTTTACCCTTTTAAAAAGCTCTGCATCTGAGCTCTGCTATGGCTTACGAGGACAATTCTGGCGTACCGATTTCAACCTGGAAAACATACCGGATGCCAGTGCTTTTCAGACGCCAGTCGCGCCGGGCCGCGCGAAACTGTTGCTACGCTACCAGGTCACAGAACTGGCGTCAGGCCAATATGAACTCTCTACGGAGACGTTCGTCTTTTGTCCGGACAGAAGTACTCTGTTAAAAATGGCAGCTTACTGGCTGGCAATACGGGCGGGCAGTGGCTGGATCCGTAAAAGGACATTAAAGGCGGTTAAGTCCACTCTTCAGGACATGGAGTAAACCTCTGACGGTGATTCCATAAGGCAAATTAAACCTACTCCGCTGTTGTTATCCGCTTTTGCGGCGAGCCAGAGTTGAACCAGGCTGCAGAGCGGATATGCTATGGCATCTTCTTTCATCCCGTATAAGGATGCGCTACTCTCACCAGTGCGTTCTCGACCAGCACGGTTCGGAACCTGTCGGCTTGCCAGCAAAAGGATAAAAAATGAAAAAAATAATTCCAGAATATACACCCGTTGATTTATCGCGTTGGGCAAGAAAAGAGCATTTTGAGGTATTTCAGGGGTTTGCTCAAAGTACATTTAACCAAACGGTTCTGATAGACATTACCGCGCTGCTGAAACATATAAAAGAGGTTGGCTGGAAATTCTACCCTACGATGATTTTCCTCCTTGCTAAAATTGTCAACCGGCATACGGAGTTCCGTATGGCCATAAAAAACAATGAGCTTGTCATTTGGAATGAAATTCATCCCAACTATACTATTTTCCATAATGAAACAGAGACCTTTTCGTCAATGTGGAGCCATTACGATGGCAATATTCAACACTTCCAGAATACTTATTCAGAAGACGTTGCACGCTATGGTAATATCCTTGCTTATTGGCCGAAGGAAGAATCTCGGGAAAATATATTTTTCGTATCGGCTATTCCCTGGGTGAGCTTTACCAGTTTTAATGTCAACGTTGCTAATATGCAGAACTTTTTTGCTCCGATGTTCACACTTGCAAAATATTACGAACAAGATGGAAAAGTATTGTTGCCTCTCGCCGTTCAGGTACACCACTCCGTGTGCGACGGTTTTCATGTGGCAAGACTGTTCAATGAATTACAAGAGCTCTGTAATGACTTGCCACATCAATAAAAGGAAATCGGGAGCTTATTAATCAGACATCAACGATAGATTCTGAATATTCCGCAATGGATGCCAGTGCTCCCCTCTCTCGAAGACCGCTTTCTCATTTATCCCGGGCCTTCACTCCCTGCCGCCAGCAGTGGCACCACCACATCGCTAATGGGAACCGGGATACCGTGCGCACGACCATAGCGTTGAATAACACCGTTACGAATATCCCACTCCAGCGGCCGGTTGGCCTGACGGTCTGCGAGGATCGATGTGCCTAAATCGGCAGGTGCGCGCTGGAAGTTTGCCAGGATCTCTTGTGCCACCTCATCGTCCAGGTTTGCCCCCTCGGCACGAGCGACGGCCAGCCCTTCACGCAAATACGCAAGCGCCAGCTCGCTAATATCCTCGCGAGAGAACATCCCGGCGCGACGATTGGCCAGCACCATCAGGCCAGCCACCGCATTTTGCAGCAGTTTGCGCCATGCCACACTGGAGAAATCTGCCGACAGTTCAACCGCACAGCGTGTGCCACGCAGGGCATCGACCACTCGTTGTGCCTGCGGGACATCCGGCAATGTCAGACGCGGTTTAGCGCGCAGCCATACTGAGGCATCCGGCTCACGCTGCGCCGGGAACCAGACCACCGACGGCAGCACCGTTGCGCCGTTGGCCCACGGCGCAAGCTGGGCTTTTTGCTCAACGCCGTTTTGCAGGGCGCAGACCACGGTGTTTTCGTCACACAGCATGCGCAGCCATCCGGCGCTGTCGGCATTTTGCGTCGTTTTTACCGCCACAAAAACCAGATCAACGGGGCGCGTGATGACGGTCGGATCCGTTAATACCGGCCCTGGCACCACCGTTTCCCCCTCATCGTGACGCAAACGTAATTCCGGGAGCGCGGTGCGTCCGCACAACAGCGGCGTGCGGCCAGCGTCATGCAGCACTGCGGCAATGGTGGTCCCAATCGCACCGGGTCCAATCAGCGCAATGGTTGGATAGTCAGACATGAGTCACTCCCCTTTTGCTAAGCCTGCTAACAGTTATACCACCCTGAGACGAGCGCGCCACCCTCGTTGTCTATACTCAACACATAACAGACAACGGAGTGCGCCATGCCTTTACCCGATTTCAAGTCTTCTGAACCTTTCACCCTCGGCATCGAACTCGAACTGCAGGTGGTGAACCCACCAGGATACGATCTCAGCCAGGACTCCTCTGCCCTTATCGCCGCCGTCAAAGACGGCATCAAAGGCGGTGAAGTGAAGCACGATATCACCGAAAGCATGCTCGAAATCGCTACTGGCGTGTGCCAGAACATCGACCAGGCAGCAGCACAGTTCTCTGTGATTCAGCAAAGCATTCTGCGCGCGGCAGCGGATCAGCATCTTCAGATCTGCGGTGGAGGAACACATCCGTTCCAGAAGTGGCAACGCCAGGAGGTATGCGACGACGAGCGCTATAACATCAGACTTGAGCGCTTTGGCTATCTGATTTTGCAGGCGACCGTGTTCGGCCAGCATGTGCACATCGGTTGCCGGACCGGGGATGACGCCATTTATCTGCTGCACGGTCTGTCACGTTTTGTGCCGCACTTTATCGCTCTGGCGGCGGCATCACCGTACATGCAAAGCACGGACACCAAGTTTGCCTCGTCACGGCTCAACATCTTTTCGGGGTTCCCGGATCACGGCCTGATGCCATGGGTGAATAACTGGCAGGAGTTTGAAGGGCTGTTCCGCCGTCTGAGTGCCACCAGCATGATCGACAGCATCAAAGATTTGCACTGGGATATTCGTCCCAGCCCACATTTCGGCACCGTAGAAGTACGAGTGATGGACACCCCGCTGACGCTCGGCCACGCGATCAATATCGCCGGGCTGATCCAGGCGACCTCGCACTGGCTGCTGGCTACCCGGCCGTTTATACACCAGGAAAAAGACTTTCTGTTGTATAACTTTAACCGTTTTCAGGCCTGTCGTTACGGGTTAGAAGGTATTCTGACGGACGTGCATACCGGTGAGCAAAAAACGGTGGCAGAAGATATTGCCTGGCTGCTTGAGCAGGTTGCACCGTCCGCCGGGAAGCTCGGTGCTACAAGCGCGATGACGGAAATAGCCCTGCTGTTAAAACAGGGCAAGAGCGAAGCGCAACGCATGCAGGATTTTATCGCCGACGGTGGTTCGCTTATTTCTCTGGTTCAGAAACACTGCGAGCTGTGGGCGACGCCCCCGTAATCCCCCTATCCTCTTCAGGAATTTCTCCGCATTGCTTTACATCCCGCGATGCCGGACAATGACATTTTTAACTGACGATTAACATTAAGATGAAACACCCGTTAGAATCGCTGCTCACAGCGGGAGGCATTTTATTGCTGGCCCTGCTTTCGTGCCTGCTGCTTCCTGCGCCCTCGCCAGGACTGGTGTTGGCGGAGAAACTGGTTACCACCTTCCATATGGTCGATCTTAACCAGCTTTACACCATTTTGTTCTGCCTGTGGTTTTTACTGCTTGGAGTTATCGAATTCTTCGTGTTGCGTTTCGTCTGGCGTCGCTGGTTTTCACTGGCGTCGTAAGCCATAAAAAAGCCGGGTGATGGCTACGCCTTACCCGGCCTGAATTTCGATACGTTCAATGCGCCCGGCTATGATTCTCTTTGCGGTATGCTCCAGGCGGCTGATTAAAGGTGCGGGTAAAGATGCGCGTAAACGTCTGCTGCGAGTCATACCCGTAGCGCAGACAGATTTCATAGACGCGCTCGTCAGATTCGCGCAAATCGCGCGCCGCCAGCAACAGCTTGCGTTCACGGATATAACGTCCCAGACTCTCCCCTTTGTACTGCATAAAGAGCCTCTGCAGGTGCCATTTTGAGTAACCCGCATGGCGAGCAATCTCGTCAATACGTAATGGCTGATGCAGATTGTCGTCGATCCACTCGACGATGGTATCAATGACTTGAGCGGAAATGGTCATACTGCTCTCCCCCTCTGCTTCTCGCTTAAACATTATTCCCACCATTCACGAAATGTTTGCGTGGTATCGCTCACCCGAACAGGCTCGCCCAACTCTGGTGTCAGCA
Organism: Pantoea sp. LS15; assembly: GCF_012241585.1. NCBI lineage: Bacteria > Pseudomonadati > Pseudomonadota > Gammaproteobacteria > Enterobacterales > Erwiniaceae > Pantoea > Pantoea sp. LS15. The sequence goes on along the minus strand of NZ_JAAVXA010000003.1, from coordinate 274,156 downwards.
GCCGATAGTTTTTGTCCTTACTGGCTTTTGCCAGCTGGATCAGCGGGTCGTTCCATGTGTGTTTCGCCAGTACAAAGCGCCCGTTATGCCCTGGCACGACGGCTTTTGCATTGAGATCGGCTGAAGCCTGCGCCGTTTCATCCGGCAGCATGTGGATGTACTTCCAGTCCTGGTCATACTGGCCGTTTTCCATAATGGCTAAATCCACCTCACCAAATTGTTCGCCGATAGCCCTGAAGTGCGGGCCGTACCCGGAATCACCGCTGTAGTAAACCTTCTGCTCTGGCGTGACGAACATAAAACTGCCCCACAAGGTTTGATCACGTTTGATACCGCGTCCGGAGAAGTGACGCGCTGGCAGTACATGCACCGTCAATTCATCACTGATGCGCACAGACTGGTTCCAGTCTCGCTCGTCGATAATCTCTGGTTTCATCCCCCAGTAACGCAGATGAGATCCGACACCCAGCGGCGTCACCACACGCTTCACCTTCGGTAGTAATGCTCTGATGGTGGCGTAATCCAGATGATCGTAGTGATCGTGCGAGATAATCAGCAGGTCGATTTCCGGCATGCTCTCAGCGCGCCACGGATACTCACCGGCAAACGCTTTATTCAGGAACGAGAACGGCGCGGCATAGTTGCCCAGCACCGGGTCGATCAGAATGCGTTTGCCCGCCAGCTGGAGATACCAGGAGGAGTGACCTAGCCACACCAGAGTCTCCTGCTCCAGCGGCAGGCTCGCGAGATCGGTTTTCACCAACGGCAGCGGCTGTGCCGGGCGTGCGTTTTCAGTTTTTTTGGTCAGAAACTCCCACATCGCCACCAGCATATTTTTGTCACCGTTATAACCCGGTGTCGGCAACGTATTGTGGAATTTCCCGTCACGATGTTGTGGGGAAGCCTCGACTTCCGTGAGCTGAGCCCCCTGCGGGGACTGGCCAAATCCGGCATTCAGAACAAACGGAAAACTTGCAGCTGAAGCAATAATCATGACAAACACCACGCAGATGAATTGAGGTTTTTTCATATCCTGACCCGAAAACGCGCGCCATCCGATGGGTTACGCAGGGTAAACTTGATTATGAGTGAGTAAGCACTCATTATAGATGTGATGATAAAGTCGTCAAGACGTTTTCGATCTTTGACATTCCGCGTTGCAGCGTGTCAAAGCACGTGTTTCAATCAGGGTTTTTAATAATTGACAGGGGGAAAAATTTAGTGGCACGTCCGAAGAGTGAAGATAAAAAACAGGCCTTACTGGAAGCCGCAACAGTGGCGTTTGCACAGTCAGGTATTGCCGCCTCAACGGCACTCATCGCCCGAAACGCGGGCGTCGCCGAAGGGACTCTGTTTCGCTACTTTGCTACCAAAGACGATCTGCTGAATGCCCTCTATCTGCATCTGAAGCAGGATCTCTGTCAGGCAATGCTATCCAACCTGGATCGCAGCCTTACCACGCCAAAAGAGCACACGCGAAACATCTGGAATAGCTACGTTGACTGGGGGATCAAAAACCCTCTCGCCCACGCCGCGATCCGTCAGCTTGGCGTGAGTGAAAAGATCAACGCTGAAACTGAGCAGGCCGTGAGAGAGATGTTCCCCGAATTGCATGAACTCTGCCGCCGCTCGGTGCGTCATGTATTTATGTCTGATGAATTTAAAACGTTCGGCGATGCGCTGTTTTTATCGCTGGCCGAAGCGACGATGGAGTTTGCCACCCGCGATCCTTCCCGCGCCGTTGATTTTAAAGCACTCGGCTTTGAGGTGATGTGGCGCGGGCTTGCCCAGGAGGAGAACGATGGAGAGTAAGGCATTGCAGGAGCACGCAAAACGCGTGGCGCTGGAGTTGCCGTTCACCGAACACTGTTGGCCTTTCGGGCCGGAGTTTGACGTGTTTAAAGTGGGCGGAAAAATTTTCATGATTGTGGCCGTCGCGCACGGACGGCCACACGTCAGCCTGAAATCAGACCCGGAGAAATCCCTGCTAAATCAGCAGATCTATCGCGGGATAGAGCCGGGCTATCATCTGAGTAAAAAGCACTGGATTTCCCTTTACGGCACTGACGATGTGACACCGGAACTGGTTACCGACCTCATCAATGATTCCTGGCATCTGGTGGTGGATAAGCTGCCGAAAAAAGACCAGAAGTGGATCCGTCCGGCCTGATTGTTCGTCTGAGACGAACAGAGTAAGCGCTCGAATTGCACTTATCTTTTTCCGCGTCGCGCTGTAATCTGCTCACCTTTCGCGCCCACGCACGGGCGAATTTTATCACCAGGAGTTGTTATGGATATCATTTCTGTCGCTCTGAAACGCCACTCCACCAAGGCGTTCGACGCAAGCAAAAAACTGACCGCTGAAGAAGCGGAAAAAATCAAAACCCTGCTGCAGTACAGCCCGTCCAGCACCAACTCCCAGCCGTGGCATTTTATTGTTGCCAGCACCGAGGAAGGTAAAGCGCGCGTGGCGAAGTCTGCTGCGGGCACCTATGTCTTCAACGAACGCAAAATGCTGGATGCTTCTCACGTGGTAGTGTTCTGTGCGAAAACGGCGATGGATGACGCCTGGCTGGAGCGCGTTGTGGATCAGGAAGAAGCTGATGGCCGCTTTGCGACACCAGAAGCGAAAGCCGCGAACCACAAAGGCCGCACCTATTTTGCTGACATGCACCGCGTGGATCTGAAAGATGACGACCAGTGGATGGCGAAACAGGTTTATCTGAACGTCGGTAACTTCCTGCTGGGTGTGGGTGCGATGGGTCTGGACGCGGTACCGATTGAAGGTTTCGACGCTGCGATCCTCGACGAAGAATTTGGTCTGAAAGCGAAAGGCTTTACCAGCCTGGTGGTGGTGCCTGTTGGCCACCACAGCGTGGAAGATTTCAATGCCACGCTGCCGAAATCTCGCCTGCCGCTTAGCACGGTTGTGACCGAGTGCTAAACAAAACGGGCCGCTCAGTGCGGCCCGTTACGTTTTGCTGATCACCAGTCTGCGATGCGGATGAACGTCACGATCGTAACCCCACGCAAACGTGATCCATCGTTCTTCCAGCTCCGCGTATGAATGAACTGGCGTTAATTGCCAGGCTTCCCCTTCCGTACCGTCCGCCACGCTAATACGATAATTCATGGTAAATGCCCAGTCGATCATGCGTAGCCAAAACCGCTGCCCATCTCCGGTTTGTTCGCTGTCTGACACAACAATATCGTATTCGTTTAGTACCCACTGAAAGAACAATTGCGGCAATCCGTTTATTACGGGTTGATGGACAGCGCGGGGGGTACGCCAGACCATAACTTGCGTAGCGGCACCGTGTGGAAAAGTAATTTCATTATGAAATGTCAACTTAACGGCATACGCGGTATAGGGTTTGCCACCTTCGGTGGTCACGAGACGGTACTCATTGCTGAACCGTGATTTCAGGAGACGATATCCGACTGGCAACATAAACCCCGGCAACTGAAAATCAGCCGTACCACGCGCCAGAAAAGCTTCGGTGTGTTCAACGTTTCGGGAGATAAGCCCTAGTTTTTGGCTGAAATCTGCGGAATCAATCATCAGTGGCGACATCGTGGTTTCTCATCGCGTAAGTATAATCCACTTTACTACCCATCTGAATGGTGTAGTTCAGGGGTGGGTTAGAATGAAAATTCACCTTACGCGTTTAAAACCGATATAACACAACTCGCTGTGATTCCCTGCAAGCTGCTCGCAAAAAACTTACTTCACTGGGTTCCCTGCGTGCCAAATCCGCTCCGCATACCGCCCTATCACCGCCAGCGACACCGCCAGAATCAGGAAGAACACCACCTTATTCATGCCGTCCCAGAAGTACTCGAAATAGCGTGTATAAAGGTTGATGGCGAGAAACGTCAGGCCAAAGCCACGTAGCATACCGTCGTCGGTTTTCAGGCTGATATAAATGCAGATTACCGCGGACACCGCGAACAGCAGCGCCCACGGCAGAAGCGAAGCCTGCGTCACGCTGTACCAGTTATCAATATCGTAATTGCCAAAAATCGACATGATCCACAGGGCGACAAACAGGTACGTTAACCCCATTGCTTTGCTGGTCGTGTAGAGTTGTCGCGCCTGCAATAACGCCCGCAGAACCCAGCACAACGCCAGCAGTCCACCACCGAAGAAGATAAACCGTACCGGGTAGTTCATCCCCAGCCAGTACGCGCCCCAGCCGGATACATAGCCCGTCTCAGCACCAAACCAGTTGCCGAGTGAAAGCAGGAAAAACAGCCACACCAGCCCCGAGCGACCAAAAAAGCCCACCAGCCCGTAAATAACGCAACCTGCCAGGAACAGTGGCGCAACGTGGCCGCTGCCGTTATCGAGCCGTTCACCAAGCTGCCAGAGCGCGATGGCGGTAAAGAAGACCCCAAGGAACAGGATCGCCTCAGTGCTGTAGTGCCACTGGGTTTCCCGCCGCTGTCGACTGAATCCCCACAGGTAAAACAGCACCGCTATCAGCGCCGGTAACCCGATGCGGGCGAAAGAAGAGAAAGCGAAGAATTCGATAATACGCGCCATTAACTCACTGTCGGAGAACAGGCTGCCAATGGCGATGATCACGCAGGCGAGTGCCGTCCAGAAGGCGTAGCGGCTAAGGCGCTGCCAGTCCATGGTGACGCGTTTCAGGGTACCGGTCAGCCGTTGATGTTCGTCGTGGGTTAACACACCGTCCTGTTGCCACTCATCGAGTGCGCGACGTAAAAGCCGCTCCTGTTTTCGGGTAACGTTCATTTTGCCTGCTCCGCCAGCCATTCCATTGCTTTTTCCCCCGCGTCATCCACTGGCAGATAAACCAGCAGTCGCGAACCGTTGCGTGGGGCAGAGTACCAGTACATTTGTTGCAGGGTAAACTCCCCAAGTTCAGGGTGGGTGAATAGCTTGAGCTGGTTTTCCACGCCGCGCACCTCGTTACGCTGGTGCCACAGGGTTTTAAACTCGTCAGATACCGCGAAGAAGCGTGCCAGTTTAGCTTCCCACAGCGGGTCACCCCGATGCTCGGCCATCGCCGCCCGGAAATAGGAGACAAATATCGGCAGTACATCGTCACGTCTGCCAAGCCGAGCACGCCACGCAGGATGCGTGAGGAACAGATAAATACAGTTGCGATCTTCCGGCGGGATCGCATTGAAATCGACGCCCATCAGATGACCAAAGCTGTCGTTCCACGCCACGATATCGAAATTCGGTTTCTGAATGCTGGCCGGTTTTGGCATCAGCGTATCCAGCAGGCGGCGCGTACCTTCGCTGATCCCCTCGCAGCAGGTCGCCTGCGGCGCTTCACCCGGTGGTAACCCGGCCAGTACAAACAGATGCCGTGTTTCAGTCGGGGTACATTGCAGTGCTTTTGCGACGGCGGCCATGACCGCGCTGGAAGGATTAACATCCCTGCCCTGCTCAAGCCAGGTGTACCAGGTGACGCCCACATCAGCTAACAGAGCGACCTCTTCCCGGCGCAACCCCGGCGTGCGTCGACGACCACTGCGCGGAAGGCCGAGACGCTGCGGATCGAGGCTTTCGCGACGGGCACGCAGAAATGCCCCCAGCTGTTTTCGGGTGTCATCTTTCAGCGAGATGACAGGTTCAGACATCAGCGCCATAAATCCCCCTGCATGGTAGTGCCAGTACCAGTATAGGCAAGAACTGGTACCCGTTTATCAGATAGTTGATGCTACGACCATCTGTTGAATGACGCAATGGAGTTACCATGAATACGTCAGTTGTTTCACCGGGTCGCGCAGGCCTGATATTGCTGTTAACCGGCCAGATGCTGCCCATGATTGATACCTCAATCACCAACGTAGCGCTGGATGCCATCACCCATTCCCTGCATGCCACCGCCACCGAGCTGGAGCTGATTGTCGCCCTGTACGGTGTGGCCTTCGCCGTGTGCCTCGCACTCGGCAGCAAGCTGGGGGATAACCTTGGGCGTCGTCGTCTGTTTATGGGGGGCGTGGCAATTTTTGGCCTGGCTTCGCTGCTATGCGGGATTTCGGGGAGCATTGAACAACTGCTTGCTGCACGTATTGTGCAGGGTGCTGGCGCGGCGTTGATCATGCCGCAAATTCTCGCCACGCTGCATGTCACCTTAAAAGGTACGGCCCACGCCAAAGCGATAAGCCTGTTTGGCGGGATCGGCGGGATCGCGTTTATCGTCGGGCAGATGGGTGGCGGCTGGCTGGTGTCAGCAGATATCGCCGGGCTGGGTTGGCGTAACGCGTTCTTTATCAACGTGCCCATCTGTCTGGTTGTTCTGGCGTTGAGCCGTCGCTATGTGCCGGAAACCCGTCGCGAAACGCCGTCGCGCATTGACTGGGTGGGCACCGTCCTGTTGGCCGTGATCCTCTGCTGCCTGCTGTTCCCGATGGCCCTTGGCCCGCAGTGGCGCTGGTCCTGGCCGCTGAAGGCCGCGCTGATTGCGATTATCCCGCTGGGATATCTGATGGTATTGAATGCCCGTAAAAAAGAGCGTGAAGATGCCCATCCGCTGATCCCACCGCGTCTGATACAGCTTCGCAGCATTCGCTTTGGCGTGCTGATTGCGATGCTTTTTTTCAGCGTCTGGTCCGGGTTTATGTTCTGCATGGCACTGACCATGCAAACCGGTCTCGGGATGGCGCCGTGGCAATCGGGGAACAGTTTTATCGCCCTGGGTGTGACCTACTTTATTTCAGCCTGGTTTGCCCCGCGTCTGATCGCCCGCTACAGTACCAGCACGATCCTGCTGACCGGGCTGGCGATCCAGATTATCGGCCTGCTGGCGTTGATCGTCACATTCCGCCTCTGGGGCATGAACAACACAACTCTGACCCTGGTTCCGGCGACCGGCCTGGTTGGCTATGGACAGGCGTTGATCGTCAACAGCTTCTATCGCATCGGGATGCGCGACATCCAGCCTGATGATGCCGGTGCCGCGAGTGCGATCCTGAGTACGCTTCAGCAGGCGGCACTCGGTCTTGGTCCGGCCATTTTCGGCGCAATTTTGCTGCACGGGCTGAGGAATCATCACGGGGATTATACTCAGGCGATAAACCTCTTCCTGGCCGTCGAAACAGGTTTGATGCTTATCCTTGCGCTGGCGACATTACGTATGCGTCATCGTCTGTGTCTGCCCGTGGTAAAAACCTGCCATGTCGCTAAATAAGCCTGGTGAATTTGCATAACTGGTTTGCAGCCGCCATTATGGGGCTGCATCAATACAGGAGACGTTATGCAGGAATTAATTGCTCAGGTTGAAGAGTTAGGCATTGAAATTAATCACACCACTTCTTTAGTGATTATCTTTGGTATTATTTTCCTTACTGCCCTTATCGTTCATTTTATTCTGCACAAAGGGGTACTGCGCATTTTTGAGAAACGCGCGCAGGCCAGTAGCCATTTGTGGTTACAGATCATTACCCAGAATAAGTTATTTCACCGTCTGGCCTTTACCCTTCAGGGGATAATCGTTAACGTTCAGGCGGTTTTGTGGCTGCAAAAAGGTAGCGAAGCGGCTGAAATACTCACCACCTGCGCGAAGCTGTGGGTGATGGTCTATGCGCTTCTCTCATTCTTCTCCCTGCTAGATGTGATTTTTAATCTGTCGCAGAAAATGGCCACCGCGTCACAACTGCCGCTGAAGGGGATATTCCAGGGGATCAAGCTGGTGAGCGCTATTCTGGTAGGGATCTTAATTATCTCCCTGCTGATTGGACAATCCCCCGCCATTCTGATTAGCGGGCTGGGTGCGATGGCCGCAGTCCTCATGCTGGTATTTAAAGATCCGATTCTGGGGCTGGTCGCAGGAATACAGCTTTCCGCCAACGATATGCTCAAGCTGGGCGACTGGCTGGAAATGCCTAAATTCGGCGCGAACGGCACGGTGACAGATATCGGCCTGACCACCGTGAAAGTGAGAAACTTCGATAACACCATCACAACGATCCCGACGTGGGCGCTGGTGTCCGATGCCTTTATCAACTGGAGCGGAATGTCGGCTTCTGGCGGGCGACGTATTAAGCGCAGCCTGAATATTGATACCACCAGTATTCATTTTCTCAACGAGCAGGAACAGCAGCACCTGATTCAGGCGAAGTTGCTTAAGCCCTATATGGCCGCGCGACACGAGGAAATTAACCTGTGGAATCAGGAGAACGGTGAAGGTGAATCGGTATTAAACCTGCGTAAGATGACCAATATTGGCACCTTCCGCGCCTACCTGAATGAATATCTGCGCAATCACCCGCGTATTCGCAAAGATATGACGCTGATGGTGCGCCAGTTAGCGCCCGACGCGAATGGTTTGCCGATTGAAATTTACGCCTTCACTAACACGGTTATCTGGGCGGAATATGAGGCCATTCAGGCTGATATTTTCGACCATATCTTTGCTGTAGTAGACGAATTTGGTCTGCGTATTCACCAGTCCCCTACCGGAAACGACATTCGATCTCTGGCAGGTGTTATCGCGAAATAAGCATTTAAGCCCGGTAGCGCAACGCCACCGGGCGAAAACCGCACTATTTCTTACGGGAAAGCTTAAACGCCACAAACAGGAAAATCACCCACACTGGCAGCAACATCGCCGACAGGCGCATCTCATCCATCGTGCACATCAGCACCAGAATCAGCCCCAGGAAAGCGATACAGAGATAGTTGCCTGCCGGATAGAGCAGCGCCTTAAACTGTGTTTCACGCCCCTTACGGCGCATCGCTGCGCGAAAACGCAGGTGCGCGAGGCAAATCATGATCCAGTTCAGGAGCAGCGTGGCAACAACCAGCGCCATCAGCAGGCCAAAGGCTTCTTTCGGCAACAGATAGTTAATCAACACCACCAGCGACGTGATAGCACCAGAAAGCAACAGCGAATTCACCGGCACGCCGCGACGGCTGACGCGGGTAAGAAACCTCGGCGCGTTGCCCTGAACAGAGAGACCAAACAGCATGCGGCTGTTGGAGTAGACACCGCTGTTATAGACCGAGAGTGACGCCACCAGAATGACGAAGTTCAGCGCAGAGGCCACCACGTTGCTGTTCAGATCATGGAAAATCATTACAAATGGACTGCTGTCAGACTTCACCTCAACCCACGGGTAAAGCGCAAGCAGCACCACCAGCGAACCGATATAGAACAGCAGAATACGGTACACCACCTGGTTGACCGCTTTAGGGATGCTTTTATGCGGATCACGCGCTTCAGCGGCGGTGATACCAATCAACTCCAGCCCGCCAAAGGAGAACATAATCACGGCCAGAGAGAGGATAAGCCCCTTCCAGCCCGTTGCCAGGAAACCGCCGTGTTGCCACAGGTTGTCGATAGTGGCGCGCTCGCCACCGTGACCGGAGAACAACAGCCAGAGGCCAAAGCCGATCATACCGATAATCGCCAGCACTTTGATCAGCGCGAACCAGAATTCGGTTTCTCCATACAGGCGGACATTCACGAGGTTAACGGCGTTAATAATAATGAAGAAGGCCGCCGCCCAAATCCACGTCGGAACATCCGGCAGCCAGTACTGCATATAGATGCCAGCCGCCGTCAACTCAGCCATCCCCACCAGCACGAACATCACCCAGTAGTTCCAGCCGGACAGGAAGCCTGCAAACGGGCCCCAGTATTTATAAGCAAAGTGTGCGAAGGAGCCTGAAACCGGCTCTTCAACGACCATCTCACCGAGCTGGCGCATGATCAGGAAGGCGATAACCCCGGCGATACCGTAACCCAGCAGAACCGCCGGGCCAGCCATCTGAATCGCGGGGCCGATACCGAGAAACAACCCGGTACCAATTGCGCCGCCGAGGGCAATTAACTGAATATGTCGATTTTGCAAACCACGTTGCAGCGTCGGATTGTGTTCCGACGAAACTTCAGCGCTACCGTTGCCTGAAGCGGATGACGCGTCTTTCACGTCCTACCCCTGTCTCTTTTTTAGAAGGGGCACGTTTTAACACTTCATGCTGGAGGTAGCAAGGGATTGGGAGGAACCTGGGCAGCCACCCCGATACCGGAGTGGCTGTGGAGTCATTATTTTTTCTTGTAAATATTAGCCGTACCGTGAATTTTATTGTTGGTGTTACCTGAAGTAAGCACCAGCACATCCGCGCCTTTCTTATCAGCTTTATCAATCAGTTCTTTTTTCGCGTCATCAACCGATACTTCATTCGAGGTGCTTACCGTACCGATCTTTTCATACTGAGACGCCACTTTCTCAAACTCATTTTTGGTCATTAGCTGAGCAGCAAACGCATTGGTCGTAAACAGTAACGCTGTTCCCAACAAAATAGCTGTTGTTTTTTTCATAACCTTTTTCCTTGAGATTAATAAGCAACTAAGAAAAACCACACACATTATGCGTGAGGCATTATGAGCATGGTAGAGAATCTCAGGAAATGCCATAGGTTCTGGAAAATTCTTTTATAACAACCCGTTGCACGAAATTACTAACGACTATTAAGAATATTCAAAAACACGTGCCGTGCCAGCAATCTCAATGCGTACCGACGTGCCAGGGTTCCACCCAGGCTGGCTTACCGTCTTCAGAATTACAGGCTGCTGCTGCCCGGCTAACCCCAGGGTGAGCGTCGACAGTTGACCGGTGAAATCCACATCAAGAATCGAGATCGGGCTTTCATGCGACGCACATGCCATCACGCGCAGTTGTTCAGGGCGCATCATTACCCTGCCCTCTCCTGTCGCATGCGCGTTGTCCGTCGGCACCTCACCCAGCGCGCATATAGCACTCCCGGCATTAAGTTGAGCTGGCAGGATCACTGCATCACCAAGAAACAGTGCCGTTTCTTCGTCAACAGGCTGCGTGTAGACTTCATAAGGCGTACCGACCTGGGTAAAACGCCCGGCACGCATGACGGCAACCTGGGTGGCAAACGACAACGCTTCGTTTTGATCGTGGGTGACAAGAATGGAGGCAACGCCCGCTTCGGCCAGCAGATCGGCCGTTGCTTTGCGCGTCATCGCACGCAGGCCGGTATCCAGCGCTGAGAAGGGCTCATCCAGCAGCATCAGAGAAGGACGCTGAGCCAGCGCACGGGCCAGTGCCACACGCTGCTGCTGTCCGCCGGAGATTTCATGCGGCCAGTGCGTCGCAAGCTGCCTGTCCAGCGAAACCATATCCATCAGAGCTTCAATACGCTGACGCTTCTCGTGACGAGTACCGTCCAGCCCCCAGGCTATGTTATCTGCCACATTAAGATGTGGGAACAATGCGCCCTCCTGAGGAACAAAACCGATCCCGCGCAGGTGTGCGGGGACAAAACAGTTCTCATCGAACAGCGTTCGCCCCTGCATAACAATGCGCCCGGTGTCCGGTGTTTCAAACCCGGCAAGGATTCGCAGCAGCGTGGTTTTACCCGACCCGGATGGTCCGACAATCGCCGTCCGGCTACCGGGGGCAACGCTCAGGTTTAAGCTGTCGAGCACCTGCACATCGGAGAACGATTTAGAAATGGAGGTTAATTCAAGCATGTCATAGCCCTGCAATTTTTTTCGACTGCATATAGAGGATGGCGGTCAGCGGAAGTGAAATCAGGATCATCAGCATTGCGTAAGGGGCAGCAGCCACATAATCGATCTCGCTGGTTAGCGCCCAGAACCCGGTGGAGAGCGTGCGTGTGCCCAGTGGCGAGAGCAGCAGAGTCGCAGTCAACTCGTTGCTGACACCGAGGAAAACAAGCGCCGCCCCCGCTGCCGCACCCGGTGCAGCCAGCCGCATTGTGACGCTCCATAGTGCCTTCGCCGGCGTACTGCCAAGACTGCGCGCCACGTTTTCCAGTTCCACCGGTGCCTGTGCTATCCCGGCACGCAGGTTAATGAGTGCGCGGGGCATAAACATCAGCAGATAGGCAAGGAACAGGGTAATTTCCGTCTGGTAAATGGGACGGGCGTAATGAATGGTGACAGTGACCAGCGCGAGCGCAGTGACAATCCCCGGCAGCGAACTGGTGATGTAGATGCAGCCTTCCAGCAGACGAAAAACGCGGTGTGGATAACGAATTCCGAGCCAGGCGATGGGGATCACACACGCAGTCGTCAACAGAGCACCACCCACACCAAGCATCAGTGTCTGACGCAGTGAGTGCCAGAGATCAGCGCTCATCCAGTTTTGCACACCGCCGAGCCAAATCCAGCGACACAGAACAATTAATGGCACACCCAGCGCCAGAACAATCAGCACAATGAAAAACAGCTGACCCAGCGCAGCCGTAGCCGGCTTCAGTGGCCAGCGCTTCTGTTCACGCGCCGCGCCAGCACCAATGCGCGCGTAGCGTGCTTTTCCACGGGTAACGCCTTCCAGCACTAAGATAGCCAGACAGCACAAGGCCAGTACACCCGCCAGCATGTTTGCAGCAGGACCGCTGAAGGTAGACTGAAACTGGTCATAAATCGCCGTGGTGAAGGTATCAAAACGGATCATCACGTACAGGCCATATTCCGCCAGCAGGTGCAGCGCCACCAGCAGTGCGCCACCACAGATCGCGAGTTTGAGTTGTGGCAGCACCACGCGGAAAAAGACCCGCCACGGCGGAGTACCGAGCGAAGCGGCGACATCTTCCAGCGTCGGATCAAGGCGACGCAGCACCGCCGCAACCGGCATATAGATAAAGGGATAGTAGGCAAGTACGGAGAGGAACACGCCGGCAGAAAGTCCATGCATCGACGGGACAACACTCACCCACGCATAACTTTGCACAAACGCAGGGATAGCCAGCGGTGCCACCGCCAGCGCAGACCAAATCCCCCGCCCGGCAAGCTGCGTGCGCTCTGTAAGCCAGGCGATTGCTACGCCTGTCACAATACAAAGCGGAACCGCTAACGCTGTCAGCCACAGCGTGTTGCTGAGCAACTCAGCAACACGCGGGCGGAACACCAGCGTCTTAATCGTCTCCCAGCCCGTCTCAATGCCAATGGCAATGATAAAACCTAAAGGCAGAAGCGCCATTAATGAAAACAAGACAGCTAACGCAACCATCGGCAGTGCAGGACGCCTGCGAGCAGGCTCCTGCACTCTGTTTTTTCCGATGTCGAGACTCAGACCAGACATACGACGTTCACTTTGCTCTCAGGATCACAGCAGACCGGCTTGAGTCATCAGCTCGATGACTTTTTTACTGTTAAGCGTTGAAGGTTCAACTTTCGGCGCATCAAGATCTTTCAGCGGAACGAGTTTCGGGTTAGAGGCTGCATTTACACCCACAGCGTATTCAAAGGCATTGTTGGTACGCAGGCTTTCCTGGCCTTCTTTACCTGTGATGTATTTGATGAACGCCTGTGCTTGCTCTTTGTGTTTGCTGGATGCCAGAACGCCACCGCCGGACAGGCTCACAAACGCGCCCGGATCCTGGTGTTTGAAGTAGTAGAGCTGGGTGTTTTTGCTGTTTTCACCCGTTTTGGACTGGTCGACAAAACGGTAGTAGTGATAAATCACGCCGCCATCAATCTGACCGGCATTGACGGCCTTCATGACGGTGCTGTTACCTTTGTAGGCAACAAAATTGGTTTTCATCGCTTTAAGCCATTCCAGAGTCGCCTTCTCGCCTTTCAGCGCCAGCATCGCGCTCACGATGGCCTGGAAATCTGCGCCTGACGGTGATGCCGCCCAACGGCCTTTCCACTCAGGTTTCGCCAGATCCATCAGCGATTTTGGCAGCTGCTGTTCGGTCAGTTTTTCCGGGTTATACACAAACACTGTGCTGCGGGCAGCAATCCCGATCCAGCGTCCGTGTGCCGGACGATATTCTGCTGGTACCTGCTTCAGGGTATCTGCATTAAGTGGTGCAAACAGGTTGGCATTATCCACCAGAACCATGGACGGCGAGTTTTCCGTCAGGAATACGTCTGCTGGCGATGCGCTGCCTTCCTGAACCAGTTGGTTACCCAGCTCGCTGTCATCACCATTACGCAGAGTCACTTTAATGCCGGTTTCTTTAGTAAAACCATCAACCCACGACTTAACCAGATTTTCGTGCTGCGCGTTGTAGACAACGATACCTTCGTTGTTATCTGCCGCAACTGATTGTGTAGAAAGGAAAAGGGATGAAGACAACAAGGCAAGGGAGAAGCATGACAGCAGACGAGAATTCATGAACATATCCTTAATTGACCAACGTGATTAACAACGCATAGCTTTGTGGGACAGGATTAAAGCACACAAAAACGCTAATGATAATTAGTATCAATCCAGTTTTGGCGTAAAAGTGTAAAATTTCATTATAGCGGGGTTTGGAATGATAAAAATCCAGATGGAGAAAGCAGAATGATTAAAAATTAAGAAAACCTTAAGACTGAACGGAAGAAAAACTCATTAGCCTTCTATTTATTATAGCGAAATTTAATACACAAGCTAAGCAACTCTCCCGCCATAAAAGCAGGAGAATTTTTTGCGAGGTGTTATTTATCGATTAAATTAAAATCACTCTGGTTATATCTTTGCCCCTGGATATTGTCAGGCGTGAAGAGACTGTCAATGACCTTAATATCGGGGTCGGAAAGGTTCAGACTGACCGCACCCGCATTATCCTGTAAATGTGCTATTTTTCGTGCGCCCGGGATGGGAACAATATCCTCTCCTTTACTCATCACCCACGCCAGAGCCAGTTGTGCCAGGGAACAACGGTATTTATCAGCGACGCCCTGTAGTTGATCAAGCAGCAGTTGGTTTTTCTGCATCGCTTCTTTCTGGAAGCGTGGCAGGTTGCGCCGAAAATCATCCTCGCCAAAACCGGAACTGTCTGTGATTTTCCCGGTTAAAAATCCGCGTCCCAACGGGCTATAGGGCACAAACCCAACGCCTAACTCGCGGCAAGCGTTGAGAATGCTTTCCTCCGGCTCGCGAGTCCAAAGCGAATATTCCGTTTGAACTGCGGTAATCGGATAAATTTTGCAGGCCCGGCGTAAAGTGTCGGCTGACACCTCTGAGAGCCCGATATGGCGAATTTTCCCTTCCTTGATTAAATCAGCCATTGTTCCCACAACATCTTCAACAGGTACTGTCGGGTCAACACGATGCTGATATAGCAGATCGATAGTATCGATATTGAGACGTTTAAGTGAACCTTCTACCGCTTCGCGAATATGTTCAGGGCGGCTGTCAACACCAGCCATGCGCTCAAGCCCCTGCCCGACCGGAAGAATGCGGAAACCAAATTTAGTCGCAATCTGTACCTTATCGCGAATGCCTTTGATGGCTTTTCCGACCAGGACTTCATTATCAAAGGGGCCGTAGACTTCTGCGGAATCAAGGAAGGTGACGCCCAAATCCACCGCAGCGTGAATAGTATTGATCGCCTCCGATTCTTCGGCACCACCATAGGCAAAACTCATCCCCATACAACCCAGACCCAATGCTGACACCTGGAATTTACTTTTCCCAAGATAATGTGTTTTCACCTTATATTCCTCTTTCGATAAACAACAAGAAATATATACTTCCATTTTTCACGCATAACAATTAGTATATTTTTAATGTAGTATTTTATGGAAACTAACAATGAAAAACGTGCCAGAATTACAGCACATAGAAATATTACTTCTTATTGTAAAACATGGGAGTTTTCGTAAAGCCGCAAAAGAATTAAATCTTTCAGCGCCGACATTAACGGTCGCTATAAATAATCTTGAAGAAAAACTGGGTGTTAGGCTTTTAAATCGCTCCACCAGAAGCTTGTCTTTAACTGCTGTCGGTAAAACATTTCTTAATAACGTGACGCCAGTCCTGAATGACTACAGGCGCGTCATTGATAATCTTAATGACCACAAAGATAACCCAGAAGGCGTCATCAGAATCAACTTACCCCGAATCGTGCTTGATCTCTTTTTTCAAAGCCACTTCGTTAAGTTCAAAAATGATTTCCCGGGTATTAATTTAGAGTTATTCACCACTGACAGAAAAATAAACATTATAGATTCAGGTTTTGATGCCGGAGTACGTTATACACAAGATGTTCCTAAAGATATGGTTGCAATCCCATTTGGAGGCAAGATGTCTCTTATTCCCGTTGCCAGCCCCCATTTTGTGGAAAAATCAGGACAACCTGACTCACCAAAAGATCTTGTAAAATTCAGGTGTATAAATCGCTGCTTTCCTGATGGACAACGATACCGATGGGAGTTTATAGATTCACAAGGAGAAAATATGGACGTGTCTGTTAATGGCGATCTGGTTGTAGATTCAGATGCGGCAATGATTCAGGCTGCTGAATATGGGTTAGGTATTGCGTTTGTTTATGAGAATCTGGTTAAAGATAAAATTAGCGAAAACAAACTTGTCCGTTTGCTACCCGATTATGCCTATCCCGCTGATAATTTCTGTGTTTACTACCCGAGTCGAAAACATCTGCCTGCACCGCTGAGAACCTTCATAGCGTGGGTTATGTCGATGAATAAAGACGCATGTTGAGATGAAATGGCACGCCCTGTAGGATTCGAACCTACGACCTACGGCTTAGAAGGCCGTTGCTCTATCCAACTGAGCTAAGGGCGCACTGAGAAGAGTGAACTTCGCGGTGGTGAAACGCGAAGAATTATACGGTCAATGTCAGGTGAGTCAATGCCTTTTCCGTTTTCATGTCCAATTACGCCTGGTCGGTTGTAAATACGCCTGTTTTTTCAACATTATCATCAGTTTCCCCGTAAAATTATGCGCTGCGAAAAGGCTTAGTGGCATTTAAGTAACGCCTGCTGTTTTCCTGCACGTCACCTCGTCACACTAGTAAGAGGTATCCCGGCCGCCTGGAGGCTGACAGACAACAGGATAATGGAGTGACAGCGCAAAACCTGATCTATACGCCCCCCCAGTTACAGGCCCTTTCTCAGGACATCGTCGGCATTAAACTTGAGCCCATTGTCGCCCTCACTTCTTCGCGCCAGATTGGCGCTGAGGTGCTTAGCATCATGTCCGAAACGCGGCACAGTGAAGCGTTTTTCCGCCGTCAGTCTGCAGAAGAGTCGATAACCCTGCTTGAAGCGCAGCTTGTCGCATTAAAAAATACACCGCACTGTCATAACCTTTTTATTAATCTGCCGATAACCGTTCTGACAGAGTCAGAATCTTTTCAGCGACTTATCCGGCTGATTGGGGCTCCGCTGAATATTGAGATCGTCGACCTCGCGGCTTTTTTGGCGCTGTCTGTTACCCGGAAACAGAGCGTCATTCAGAACCTGCTGCAACTCAGAGGGCAGGGGCATAGCATCTGGCTGGATGATGTTGATGAAGTATTAATTTCGTCGTTTATATCCTGTCGCCTACCGTTAAGCGGCATCAAGATTGATAAAGAAGCTTTCTGGCGCTTACGCGCTACCCCTGCGCTGGGGCAACTGGTTTCACTTTGCTTTCAGCTTGCAGGTAAAGTTCTTATCGAAGGGATTGAGACTGAGCGCGATCGTACCTGGGCACTGCAGGCGGGCGCAGATCTCGGCCAGGGGTATTACTGGCCGTCCTGGACATGGCCGGAGGATTAAAAAGCCATTTCCAGGAGGGAGACCATGCGAATGACAGTACGCCGTTACAGGCGGCGGCGTACAGGAAGTGATGCTCTGGGATTTACGCACTCGCCTTTTGCTCCCCCCTTTTTCGACCGACTCGAATTTTTGAGCCAGTCCATCAGCCAGCCCCGCAAAACAGACGCCCCGTTTATCCTTCTGGTGACGGAGGATCATTTCCTGCGTACTGGTTTTCTCAACGGGCAGTTTCCCCTGAGCTGCTGCTGCGACTATACCACGCTGGACGACGCCCTTGTTGCTCAGACACAGTGGCCATCAGCCCGTCTGGTCGTGGATATTGAAAGCCGGTCCACGGGGCTTCTGGAGAAACTGGATCAGTTGAGACGGCATAGCCTGTTCCCTCCTTTCCTTACCCCCTGGCTGTTGGTCCGGGCCGATAATTATGACACCCGCCTCTTCTGCAAAGCGGCAGGTCCCTTTCATGTGCTCGAACGTCAGCTGAACGCTGCTGCGCTCCAGCACAGCCTGCTGGATACTCGTCCCCCGCTGGGTACCGGGAAAGACTGGTTCTCGCGCAATGAATGGCCCATCCTGCAGGAGCTTTCCCGGGGCAAGACATTACGTCAGATTGCCCATATGCAAAATCGTCCCTATAGCCGCATTATCTATCGTCTCAGTTGCATCCTGCTGAAACTAGGGTTAAGCCATCGCCAGGAATTGCTACATCTTCTTAATAACCTCTCAGACTGCACGTTTTCACTCACGTCATAACCCCTTATTTCCTAAAGCGGTTTAGGAATTTACTTACCACTTACGTTGCAAAAATGTTAATTATTAACAATAAAATCGAAATTATAACTATTCCTAATTTATGGGCGTGAACCCTGTGAAATACCACAAATTGACGAAACAGCAGAATTTTCCTCCATCCGTTAAGTGAATGCAGAAGGCGTTAATAAGATGATAATGATGTAAAAACAAACAACTTAGCGGCACCTTCCCGAAGTAAAAAGTGAAGCAGTCAGCATGTTCTCCTGTGCAGCTGACGCCGTTATCCGGGTCAACGTAAGAACTTTCAAATGAAGGTCTGACGGCCTGTGAGGGTAATTTTTAACCTCTCCACAGCGGGTTCGGCCCTTTAAAAAAGGCGTGTTTTTGTTAACAATTAATCAACATACAGAGATATCTGTTATTTTTTGTTATTACATAAAGACGAAAATATGCGGTAAATGGGATAACAGGATATTTCCGCTAATTTTAAAAAATTAGCGATTCAGATCCAGAAGATAATACAAACGAATACCCGGATATTAATTTACAGGGTTTTCGGAAAAAACTTACCCTGTATAATAAGATGCGTACCAAATCTGAATAAGAAAAACCTTTTTGCCAACACCAGCCAAATGAGATGACCGCGCTGAGGCATAGTTCTTTTCATTACGTAAACAAGGATGCTTTCGCTCTTTCCAGGGAAATACTACGGTATAGGGATCTGCACATTATATCCTTCCGGCATTTCGTGAGTTTTACCAGGCTCTGCATAACGCTTTTAACAATCTGAGGCATTAAAAATGAAACCGGCATCCGTTATCATTATGGACGAACACCCTATTGTCAGAATGTCGATAGAAGTCCTGCTACAGAAAAATAAAAACATCACCGTCAAGCTCAAGTCTGGCGACAGCCATGAAGTCCTTGACTGTATCCGTAATCACCCTATTGATATGGTGATCCTTGACATCGAACTCACGAGTACAGATGCTTTCGCTTTACTCAAGAGAATCAGAAACTTAAATAAAAACATTAAGATTCTGTTTCTCTCGTCAAAATCAGAGTTATTTTACTCCGGCCGTGCCATTCGCGCTGGGGCAAATGGCTTTGTCAGTAAACGAAAAGACCTGGGTGAGATCTACAATGCCGTAGATATGATCCTGATGGGGTATTCTTTTTTCCCGTCGGAAACGCTGAACTTTATAAACCACCAGGGTTCAGGGAAAGGGATCGCAGTGGATATGCCATTATCGAATCGTGAAGTCACGGTATTACGTTATCTGGCGAATGGATTATCCAATAAGGAAATAGCTGAACAGCTACTATTAAGTAACAAAACCATTAGTGCGCACAAATCCAACATTTATTCCAAGCTGGGCGTGCAAAGTATCGTGGAATTAATTGATTACGCCAAAGCGCACGAACTGCTATAACCTGAATTCACTCCCTGCAGCTTATCTGAGCTGCAGGGAGTGCGGTCAGTGCTAATTATAGTTAATCATGAAAGTGGCATCAGCGTCAGCCTGTCCGGGCTGAGGGTTATCGGCAGTGGCAATATAATTGGCATAAAACGACAGAATCGCATTCCCCTGCGCATCAACTGTGACTGGCTTGCTGGCCTGTTGAAGCGCCAGGCGCGTTTTATCCGCATCCCTGATCTCAACGGCGACATGACTTGCTGTACTGGCGTCATTCAACGCCAGCAACCCGTTATTACTTCCGTCAGCTTTGCCTGAAAACGTGATCGACGCCGCCCCCGGCGGACAGCCAGTCAGCTTCAGCGTAAACGGCATGGGCTGTGTGCGGCTTCCGGTGGAGCTGAGCTGTTTAGTCGGCCAGGTGCCCAACGTGACGGTTTTGTCGCTATCGCTCCCCTCGGCTACGCAGGTAAAATCGACAATATTGCCGTAGAGCCGAATGTTAATTTCGCCCAACGCGGTTTCCGCCTGAGCTTGTGTGCAAAGCGCAAAGAGCGCCACGGTGATAAAACGGATCCCGTTTCGCATATCGGCTCCTTAGTCGTAATCCACACGCAAATATCCGCGCGAAGTAAAGCGCCCTTCCGCTGGCTTGTTGCCCGTCACGCTCACCGGCCAGACCCGGATCCCCACCTGCGCCTGCGCACTGTCGTCGAGGCGGAACGGAATTTTGCTCGTCAGGTTGTTGGGCGTGAGCGGCGCACCGCTCTCGTTGGCAATGATGAAGCCAACATCCGGGTTATCGGACACCAGTACATTATCGGAGACCTTTTCAGCCTCGACACGCATCGTCAGCATGGCGTTCGCCTCTACGTTGGTGCATTTAATCGCGATGGTTTTGCTTTGCGATGAGACGCCCTCCGGCTTGTTACCCACACCCGCTTTGCTGAACAAAGAGGCGCCAATGTCGCCGAAATCAAACTCAACCACATTACCGGCATTGATGGCGCAGCTCTGCGGCACCTGAATAGTTCCGCTGTAGCTGATGGTGTAGACCGGCGTGGTTAACGGATCAGAGGACGTGGTGGTGACGTAAACACGGAACATGGTGGCTCGTGGGATCACCACCATATTGATAAAGCGTCGCGTCACTTTAAGGCGGAAAATAAGGCTGGAATCCTGCACACCAAACGGTTTGTTTTTTGAAACGTTCGGATGACTCCCCATCTGGATATAGTTTTTGGGTGGATAAAACGCGCCAGCAAAGCTGTCCGTGATTTTCATCGCCCCGTCCAGATAGTCATTAAGCTTCAGATACTGGTAGCCATCGCTGGTCCCGGTGATCGGGTAATCTGTCACATAGCTACGTTTGGTGGTATTACCGGTCGTGCCCTTAGGGCAGACGGCATTCACCCCTACCCACTGTGATTTCTCGCTGAGCGTCACGACCTGCCCGACCTGGTTATTCGAACTATTGAATTTATCCGTCAGGTCGTAATGCACTTCCGTCGGTACACCTCTTTCATTGACGCACACGGTCGCTAATGCTTTTGTCGCGGGCAGTAACGCCAGAAGCGACAGGGCAAAGATTTGGGTTTTAATCACAGCTGATCCCCTTAAGTGTGATCGCTTGTTGCAGGCTCTGTTCAGGCAAGCTGTAAGGTGCACGACATTGGGACTGCGCCCCATCGCCCCACTGGATAAGCAGTTCACCTTCCAGCGGCAGCCCACTCAGGTAGATCTGCCCGTCATCCCCCACCATGCTGGTAACGCCACTCTGGGTTTCGCGCACCACGGCACCGAACGGCACGGGCTGGTTACCGCGTGTCACCGTCAGCAGGGCACGCACACCAATACGCGTATCAAAGCTGGCGCGTACCAGTGCGCCTTTGGTTGGCACCACGCTACTCACGTTGTTTTCGATATCGGTGTTGTTGCTCATGGTGTTGGTATCCAGCGCCACGCGGTTGTAGCGATAGACGGTGGCATACGGCATAACCGCATAGCCTCGCCAGTCGGTTTTCACGCCGGTCTGGTTTTCCACACTGACGCCCGATGCACCCGGCGCTTTGATCAGCACGTTGGTGTCACCCAGTGGCTGACTGAAAGTCACCCCGTCGGCATGGCCGACCACACCACCGGAGAGCTGCCAGTTGAGATCGTGCTGATCGCGTGAGTAGTTATAACCCGCGGCCAACGTGCCGTAAGTCGCCTGCCAGTTGGCGCTGGCGCTACCGCTTGAGCCATTATTGCTGGTGTGTCCCTGGGTCACGCTGTAGTTCAGGTTGCGATCCTCCAGCAGCGTACCGCTGACGCCGGTTTGCCAGCTCGTATCGCCATCGCTGTTTCGGCTGGCGGATGCCGTGGCATAGGCGCGGTCAATCGCGCTATCCCGGCGATACCCCTGAGGGGTAAAGAGGCTGAACGGTACGGAGACGTTAAACGACGCGATCCGGTCGGTACCTTCTATCCCGACGGATTTGTTCCACGACCAGGAGACGGAGTAGTTGATCCCCTTCACGCCTCCCGCATACCCCAGTTGATACCAGAGGTTTGTCTCATCGGTTCCCCAGTAGCTCTGCTCGCTGCCGGAGATATATACCGATCCATAGTCACCCAGCGACTGAGAAATATTGAGCTGGAAGCGCCCTTTTTTATTCCATGTCAGGTTGTGATAACTCTGCACGTCCGGGACGCCATCTTCATCCTGGTTATCGGCATACTGATAACCTTCCATTGAGCGCCAGGCCACATCGTCCAGGGTGTAAAACCCTTTTGTGGAGTAGCGGTAACCCAGCAACTGGAAGTTGGTGCCGAAACCGTTGAGTGATTTCGCGTACAGGAAGCGCAGAGACTGTCCTTCATGTTTGCTGTCGTCCGCGAGCTGGCTGCGGGCGTGAGTAATATCGAGCGAGACCGCACCCCAGTCACCGAGGTTTTTTCCGGCCCCGATAGCCACCGCGGTATAACGAGATGCCAGTTGGGTACCACCGTACAGCGTGTAACCATCGGCAAGACCGGTAATCAGGGTTCCCTGAGTAAAGAATGGCGTATCCTGATCGCTGTTACCGCTGCGGTAATCCCCCGCCACAAGGTCATATTTCCAGCGTCCTTCACGCTGCAGGAGCGGTACCGTGGAGTACGGAACGGTATAGCGCTGCTGGGTGCCATCTTTCTCTTCAACCGTCACCTCCAGGTCACCGCTTGAGGAGGTCGGGTTGAGATCGGTGATAGCAAACGCGCCAGGCTGGACATAGCTTTGATAGATAACATAGCCGTTCTGACGAACCACGACTTTAGCTGGCGTCCTGGCAATTCCGCGTACGGTAGGTGCATAACCCTGCAGGCTATCAGGGTACATGCTGTCAGATGAAAAGAGCCGTCCACCGCGAAAACCGACACTGTCGAAGACATCATTGCCGGTATTACTGTCACCCAGCACCAGTTCACTTTTAAGCGGAATGACGGTGCGTTGCGCCCAGGTGCCGATATTCTGCCACTCGCTGTGCCGTTGCCCGTTATTCTGCGTGTAACGCCATGCGCCATTGTTACGTAAACGCCAGGCGCCATAGTTCAACCCGCTCTGCAGGTTCAGGTAATAACTGTCGTCTTCACTGCCCCGGTTACCGGTGAAACTGTAGTTCAACAGTGCGGCGGGAATGCCTTCATCCCACTGTTCAGGCGGAATGTAGCCACGGGCGCTGTTCTGCAACGCCACCTGCGGCAGGCTGACGTTCAGACGCTGAGAGGCAAAGTTAAATGCCGTCTCGCTGCCGGGAATGGCCTTGGTCAGCGGAACGCAGGTATCGCCCTGTACATTTGCCAGTTCAGGAAATGCCGCAACATTGACACCAAATCGATCGAGCATCGCGCGCGTAATACACGGCGATAAACCGCCCGCCACCGGCGGGGTGTTTTCGGCTTGCTCAAAGCGCACGTCCTGGGTACCGATAAACTCATCATTACGCCAGATATCCACGCGATAAACGCCGGGTGCCTGCTGGTGACCTTGTTCAAAACGCGACAAATCCGCCACGCTGGCGGTATCGTCGGACAAGAAGGCCGGGTTGAAGTAGCTTTCGCTCCAGCCAGCCTGCGGCCAGAGCGCGGCCATCAGCGCCAGTGCAACCGGGCAGTAACGTCCCTGATGATTTTTCATCGCCCTGACTCTGCTCACAGGTTGACGCTACGCGCCGGTGTAATGGCACCGTAGTCATTCACGCTCTGCCAGGAGAGCGTGCCGCTCGCACCGGCTGGCAGTACCTGCTGTGCTGAGTTTTTAGGCGCAACCATCAGGTTATCCAGCGTCTTACCACCCAGCTTCATGTTGACCAGGGTGATGTAATACGGAGACGCGTTGCTGACTTTGAGGTGGTTGCCAGTACGCTCAAAACGCAGCTGGGAGAGCGCCTCTTCCGGCTGCATCGCCAGATTGTTCGGGCGTACGAACAGTTTGATACGCGAAAGGATCGCCAGTTGCAGTACGTTATTGTTT
Source organism: Pantoea sp. LS15 (assembly GCF_012241585.1). Lineage (NCBI taxonomy): Bacteria > Pseudomonadati > Pseudomonadota > Gammaproteobacteria > Enterobacterales > Erwiniaceae > Pantoea > Pantoea sp. LS15. The sequence continues at coordinate 250,013 of NZ_JAAVXA010000003.1, read as the reverse complement.
TCCGTTTTCGCTTTGTTCACTGACGGGATCGCTTTCACGTTCATGTAAAAGAGCGATTCACGGTCGGCGGGCAGCGTCGGTCCGGCGTAAATAATACGCAGCGTGTTTTCGCTGTCTGGCTCGCTCACAAACAGAGGCGGTGTGACGGCAAAGGTTTTTTCTTTTTGCCCGTTCGCATTTTCGATCCATGCGTTGATTAAATAGCGTTCTTGTTTGTTGCTGTTAGTGATCGCCAGCGACGTTTGCTTCGCATCTGCCGGATAAATAACGCGCGTGGCCCCCAGCGCAATACCGCCGGAAGCATTCGCGCAAGCAGAAACCATCATCAAAATAAACGATAAAAAAAGTCCTGGTTTAATTCGGGTATTCATCACAACCGTACCTTTAATAATGTGTTCGCAGGTGTTATGGATAAATCAACGTAAACCAGACATCCGACTGAATATTGCCTGGCATGAGATGTTCGGAAATAGCCCGATAGCGGGCGCTAAAATGAAACGCGAGTTCACTGGTATTTACCGGCAACCAGCTGACGGCCGTCGCATTTGGGATAATCTGACGTTGTTGTTCGTCAAAGAGCGCCAGCCCCACACCGCTGCTGACAGGTGTTTCACCTGGCCGCGATGTCGCCAGAAAAACCTGCGGATCTTCTGCGGGCGTGACACCCTGAAACTGGATCCCCACGGTGCGCGAGACATCAACGCTGCAATCCAGTAGCCGCACAGTGAAGGGCACATTCACCGTGGAAAAACTGCCCACCCCGGCAAATGAATTGGTTCGATACTGTCCCATGTCGATGCGCATATTCTGGCTGTCGGGCGCCACGGCGCAGCCGCCATTCACCAGCTCACCTCTGAGGTGAACTTTCCCGCCTTCGATCACCACAGTATGTGCCGTTGCCTGGTTAGCCATCGCAAGGGTAAAAAGCAGTAGTGCTCCCGTTTTTGTCATCCTTCGTTCCTGGCATTAGCGTATGACGGCCTCGTCCCTGAGGCCTGGACATCCCTGTACGAATTATTCGTATTTCATAACGAAGGTGGCGTCAGCGTTTGCCTGGCCTGGCTCAGTGGTCGCAGCCGTTGACTTATAACGCGCGGTGAATTGCAGGGTGTTCGTTCCTTCGATCAGGTTCTGCGCAGCAGAGAAGGTTGCACCGTCTGGGGTCAGAACGCTGGATTTGTTGTCGAGGATCTCGATACCCACGCCTTTCGCGGTGTTGTCATTGTTACCGGAAGTCACTGCCAGCAGAGTTTTGTCAGTTGCATCAATCTGACCAGTGAACGCAACAGCAGCGGTTTTTGCTACCAGTGGATCGCAATCGTTCAGTTCAATGTTGAATGGGATATTAGAGGTAGTGTCGCCCACTTTAGTGAATTTCGCGGTACGGTACTGACCGAGATTAACAGTCTGCTCGGAAGAATCGGTATTTACTGAACATGCAGCATTAACCAGTTCACCTTTAAAATGCACAGTACCGCCATTTACGGAAACCGGATCTGCATGAGCGGCACCCGCGACCAGGGCCAGAGTTGCAATAACAGTAGAAGCAATGTTGCTGAGTTTCATGTCTATTCCTTTAAAATGTAAATAACCCTTCCCGCGAATAATCGGGAATAAGAAATACGTTCAATTGTTGAATTGAAAACTTATTTCGGAGGAGACAAAGTAGCTCAGGAATCATTTTTTAAATATGTCAAAACGCTGCCATTTCTCCAGGTCACATCCTAATCCCGCCTAAGAAATTGACCATCCATCCGGAAGGGTTTTTACGCCCTGCTGATGAAAACTCGCAAAGGGTGACTGACAGCGGCGCTCGCTTCTGACAAAATACAGGCAATCCCCCCTTTCAAACGTTACAGACGGAATCTTCTCTCTGATGGCAGCAAAGATTATTGACGGTAAAACGATTGCGCAGCAGGTGCGCTCTGAGGTTGCGGAAAAAGTGAAGGCGCGTAAAGCCGCCGGAAAACGCGCCCCTGGGCTGGCCGTTGTGCTGGTTGGTAGCAACCCGGCATCACAGATTTATGTCGGCAGCAAACGCAAAGCGTGTGAAGAGGTGGGCTTCGTCTCCCGCTCTTACGATTTGCCAGAAACCACCAGCGAAGCAGAACTGCTGGAACTTATTGACACTCTGAATGCCGATAAAGAGATCGACGGTATTCTGGTTCAGTTGCCGCTGCCAGCAGGCATCGACAACGTGAAGGTGCTGGAGCGTATCGCACCGGATAAAGACGTTGACGGTTTCCATCCGTACAACGTTGGCCGCCTGTGCCAGCGTGCACCGCGTCTGCGTCCGTGTACGCCGCGTGGTATCGTGACGCTGCTGGAGCGTTATAACATCGACACCTACGGTCTGAACGCCGTGGTCATTGGTGCCTCCAACATTGTTGGCCGCCCGATGAGCATGGAGCTGCTGCTTGCAGGCTGCACCACCACCGTCACCCACCGTTTCACCAAAAATCTGCGTCACCACGTAGAGAACGCCGATCTGCTGATCGTTGCCGTCGGGAAACCGGGCTTTATTCCAGGTGAATGGATTAAAGAGGGGGCGATTGTCGTGGACGTCGGAATTAACCGTCTGGAAAACGGCAAAGTCGTCGGTGACGTGGTGTATGAAGATGCTGCGGCTCGTGCCTCTTACATCACCCCGGTACCAGGCGGCGTAGGCCCGATGACCGTCGCCACATTGATTCAGAATACTTTGCAGGCATGCGAAGAGTACCACGATGTAGAGGACGTGTAAGATGGCCACATTTTCGTTAGGAAAACACCCACACATTGAGCTGTGCGATCTGCTGAAGCTGGAAGGCTGGAGCGAAAGCGGTGCGCAGGCGAAAATCGTGATCGCCGACGGGCGAGTAAAAGTCGACGGCGTGGTAGAAACCCGCAAACGCTGCAAGATTGTCGCGGGCCAAACCGTGAGCTTCGAAGGACAGAGCGTGACCGTTACGGCCTGAGCCGTTTGATGCCCTTACCTAACCCTCTCCCACAGGGAGAGGGGATAAAAAATCCCCTCAAACCCATCGCGGTTATTTATCGATCAACTTCAAATAATCACTATTTCCTCTGTTGAAAAGTGAAAATTCAGTTGCGCGTTTTTCACACTTTGCCCACGATAAGTAGAACGTTCTACTAAAACGTTCTACTTACAATAACAGCGCCAAAAAAAGCGCTACTCGGGGGAAATCAGCATGAGTCTGATATCAGGGTTTGTTAAATCGCTGTCTAAGTTGTCTATGATTGGTCGCGCCTTGATGCTGCCAATTTCACTGCTTCCCGCTGCGGGCCTGTTGCTGGCCTTCGGCGATAAGTTCCACCTGCCGCTGATGATGAACGCAGGCGGGGTTATTTTTGATAACCTGCCGATGCTGTTCGCCATTGGCTCTGCCGTCGGTCTGGCGTCTGAATCCGGTATTGCCGCACTGTCTGCGGCGGTATCGGTGTTTGTCACTAATATCACCATCAGCACCGTGCTGAGTATCACGCCGGAAATGGCGTCACAGGGCGGGAAATACGCCATGGTGGTGGGCATCCCGACACTGCAAATGGGCGTCTTCGGCGGCCTGATTTGCGGTATTCTCGCGGCCTGGTGTTATAACCGCTTCCACACCATGCAACTGCCGGAATTTCTTGGCTTCTTCTCAGGTAAACGCTTCGTAGCGATTGCCACAGCGTTCCTTTCTTTCCTGATGGGGTTACTGCTGCCCTACGTCTGGCAACATATCCAGGCCGGTATCGACGCGCTCTCCGTAATCGTTAACGGTGATAATCAGGCGGCGTCGACCTTTATCTTCGGCCTGGTCGAGCGTGCGCTGATCCCGCTTGGCTTGCACCACATCTGGTATCCATCCTTCTGGTATTCATTCGGGGATTACACGACCCAGGCCGGACAGGTTATCCATGGCGACCAGACCATCTGGTTCAAGATGCTGGAAGAAGGGGTCAAATCCTTCAGCAGCGACACCTACGAGAACGCCGGTAAGTTCATGCAGGGTGAATTCCCGCTGATGCTGTTCGCACTGCCTGCGGCGTGCCTGGCGATGTATCACGAAGCCCACACGAAGAACAAAAAAATCGCGGCCGGTATCCTGTTCTCTGCGGCACTCACCTGCTTCCTGACGGGGATCACCGAGCCGGTCGAGTTTACTTTTATCTTCGTGGCACCGATTCTGTACGTCTTTAACGCCATCATGGCGGGCCTGGCTTATATGACCATGTATCTGCTGCATGCGCATATCGCCAAATCGTTCTCAGCGGGTTTTATCGACTATCTGTCATTCGGGATCCTGCCGTCGTTTAACGGTTATAAAACCAACTTCCTGAATGCCATTATCATCGGCATTCCAATGGGCCTGATTTACTACTTCACGTTCCGCTTTGTGATCCGTCGTTTCGACGTGAAAACGCCGGGCCGCACTGAAGTGACCGCCAGCGCAGACGATAAGTCGGATTCAGAACTCGCGACTGAGATCATCACCCTGCTGGGCGGGGCGCATAATATCGACTCCGTCGGTTCCTGTATCACCCGTTTACGTCTGGAAGTGGCAAAAAGCGAGGTGGTAGATAAAGACGGCCTGAATGGACTCGGTGCTCGCGGCGTGGTCTTCGTCGGCGACAACGGTATTCAGGTGATTTTCGGTGCCAGAGCACAGTTTATCGCCCAGACCATGTCCACCATGATCGGCAAATAATAAGATGCCTGAACGACGCGTCTCCTGTACGCTGGGAGACGTATTGTTGTATCTGGCTGATAATCGGTTAATTTCAGGGAGTGATTTTGAAGAAAGTCAGCATTATTGATGTCGCAAAGCTCGCAGGGGTTTCGGTTTCTACCGTATCACTGGTGCTGCGCCAGAAAGGGAAAATCTCAGAGGCGACGATCGAGAAGGTCAACGCTGCCATCAATACCCTGGGCTATGTGCATAACGTCGCCGCGGCCAACCTTCGCGCCAACACCTCCAATCTTATCGGTCTTATCCTCCGTGACTTCAGCGACAGCTTCTCCATCAAGGTGATGGCGAGCATCGTCCAGGAGCTGGAAAAACAGGGGTATATGGTGTTTCTCGGCCAGCCTCAGAATGACTATGATCATCTTGAGCGCTGCCTGCTGTCGTTTAAACAGCAGGGCGTCGCCGGGGTTATTTACCTGGCTTCTGACACCCGGACATCCACCCTGCCGGAACACATTCGTCATTGCCCATTGCCGTTGGTTGCGGTCTCTCAGTCGCTGCTGGATGAAAAATGCAACCTGGTGATGCGCGATAACCGTCAGGCGGCAAATCTGGCGGTGCGTTATCTTATCGAGCGCGGCCATCGCAATATCGCCTACATTGGCGGGCGTGAGGGCTGCCTTATTCGCGAGCAGCGCCTGCTTGGTTTTCGCAGCGCGATGACGCAAAACGGGCTGGTCTGGCGCGATGAATACTCTCCGGCCTGCAGCGATGACACGCTGGCAGCAGGTTTTGCCACTCGTCAGTTACTGGAAAAAAACAACACCATCACCGCCCTGCTCTGCCACTCACCTGATGCCATGATCGGCTCCATATCAGCGATTCATCAGGTCGGGCGTACGGTGGGTAAAGACGTGTTTCTGACGCAGCAGGTCGCGCTGGTCGGTTTCGAAGATATGCTGCACGTAAACCTCACGTCGCCGTCATTGACCTACGTCTCCTCCGCCAGTGAAGAGACGGGCCGTCAGGCAGCCGGGTTGATTATTCGCAAGCTGAAAGAGCCGGACTTGCAAACGCAGCGGATTACCCTCTCCGGGCAGCTTATCGCACGCGAGTCGGCGTAAAATCAGAATTTAGCACAGGTCTGCGCGAAGGATTCGCTGCTATAGTTCCATGATTTGTCATGGATAATTACGATGCCCACCGTTATCACTCACGCTGCTGTTCCGCTTTGCCTGGGCTTAGGCCTGGGAACCAGAGTTATTCCGCCTCGTCTGCTGTTTACTGGAATTGTCCTCGCGATGTTGCCGGACGCCGACGTGCTGGCGTTTAAGTTCGGCGTCGCCTATGGCAATGTTTTCGGCCATCGCGGCTTTACTCACTCCCTGCTGTTTGCCTTTGTGGTGCCGATACTCTGCGTGCTGATCGGTCGACGATGGTTCAGAGCTAGTCTGACCCGGTGCTGGCTGTTTTTAACTGTGTCATTACTGTCGCACAGCCTGCTGGATTCCATTACCACGGGGGGAAAAGGGGTTGGCTGGTTGTGGCCGTGGTCAGACGAACGCTTCTTTGCGCCATGGCAGGTGATTAAGGTCGCACCGTTCGCGCTGTCACGCTATACCACGCCGTACGGGCATCAGGTGATCATTTCAGAATTGCTGTGGGTGTGGCTACCGGGGGTAGTGCTGATGGGGATGTTGTGGTGGAGACGGCGGTAAAAGAAAGCCGGGTGGCAGCTACGCCTTACCCGGCCTACGGTCATGATTTTGTAGGCCCGGTAAGCGTAAGCGCCACCGGGCGTTACAGACTTACTTACGACGCCAGGTGGTTCCCTGCGGGCCATCTTCCAGAATGATGCCCATCTCGGTCAGACGGTTACGCGCCGCATCTGCCGCCGCCCAGTCTTTCGACTGACGCGCTTCCAGACGCGCTTTGATCAACGCTTCAATTTCCGCCACTTCACCATCGTCCGCCTGCGCACCGCTTTGCAGGAACACGTCCGGCTCCTGTTCCAGCAGGCCGAGCACGGAAGAAATCTTACGCAGATGTGAAGCCAGGGCATTCGCTGCTGCCATATCTTCTGACTTCAGGCGGTTCACTTCACGCGCCATGTCGAACAGCACGGAGTACGCTTCCGGGGTGTTGAAGTCGTCGTTCATCACCTCAACGAAGCGAGCTTCAAACGCTTCACCGCCCGCAGCAGGAACAGACTTGTCGGTACCGCGCAGCGCGGTGTACAAACGCTCCAGCGCCGAGCGCGCCTGTTTCAGGTTCTCTTCGCTGTAGTTCAGCTGGCTACGGTAGTGACCAGACATCAGGAAGTAACGCACGGTTTCCGCATCGTAATACTTCAGCACGTCACGCACGGTGAAAAAGTTGCCGAGTGATTTAGACATCTTCTCGCGGTCAACCATCACCATCCCGGAGTGCATCCAGTAATTAACGTACTCGCCGCCATGCGCGCAGGTGGACTGCGCGATTTCGTTTTCGTGGTGCGGGAACATCAGATCCGAACCGCCGCCGTGAATGTCGAAGTGCTTGCCCAGCTGCTTGCAGTTCATCGCCGAACACTCAATGTGCCAACCAGGACGCCCTTCGCCCCACGGAGATGGCCAGCTCGGTTCACCCTCTTTGGACATTTTCCACAAGACGAAATCCATCGGGTTGCGCTTCACGTCAACGACGTCAACGCGGGCACCGGCCTGAAGCTGGTCCAGATCCTGACGGGAAAGCGCGCCGTAGGTTGGGTCCGTCGGCACGGAGAACATCACGTCGCCGTTATCCGCAACGTAGGCATGGCCGCGTGCGATCAGCTTTTCCGTGATCTCAATAATTTCGTGAATATGGTGGGTTGCACGTGGCTCACTGTCCGGGCGCTGAATATTTAATGCATCAAAGTCTTTGTGCATTTCAGCGATCATGCGGTCCACCAGCGCCACAAAGCTCTCGCCATTTTCATTAGCGCGTTTAATGATTTTGTCGTCAATGTCAGTAATGTTGCGCACGTACTTCAGGTTGTACCCCAGAAAACGCAGGTAACGTGAAACAACGTCGAAGGCGACAAAGGTACGGCCATGGCCAATATGACAGAGATCGTAAACCGTAATACCACACACGTACATGCCGACTTCCCCGGCATGGATAGGTTTAAATTCCTCTTTTTGGCGCGTCATTGTATTAAAGATTTTTAACATCGAAGATTCCATGTAAACACGTGTGTGGGTTGTTTGTTCCCTATAATACCCATAATTCGGAATAGGATCAGCACACAATGCAAGGTGATCGCGTCCTGTGGTTATGCTATAACAAGCCCCTATATGTGACCCGAACACGGGTTGACGCACCACAATAACGGAACAGGATGCAAAAATGGTTACTTTCCACACTAATCATGGCGATATCGTAATCAAAACCTTTGATGACAAAGCGCCTGAAACAGTTAAAAACTTCCTGGACTACTGCCGCGAAGGTTTCTACAACAACACCATTTTCCACCGCGTGATCAACGGCTTTATGATCCAGGGCGGCGGTTTTGAACCTGGCATGCACCAGAAAGAGACCAAAGAAGCGATCAAAAACGAAGCGAACAACGGTCTGAAAAACACCCGTGGTACGCTGGCGATGGCCCGTACTCAGGCACCTCACTCTGCGACTGCCCAGTTCTTCATCAACGTGGCTGACAACGACTTCCTGAACTTCTCCGGCGAAAGCCTGCAGGGTTGGGGCTACTGCGTATTCGCCGAAGTGGTTGAAGGTATGGACGTGGTCGATAAGATCAAAGCCGTCTCTACTGGCCGCAGCGGCATGCACCAGGACGTTCCTAAAGAAGACGTGGTGATTACCAGCGTGACCGTCAGCGAGTAATTGGTGGCGACACTCTTTATTGCGGATTTGCATCTGCAAACAGAAGAACCGGCGATCACCGCCGGTTTTCTGCGTTTTTTACGCGGTGAAGCGAAAAGCGCCGACGCGCTGTATATTCTTGGCGACCTGTTCGAAGCCTGGATTGGCGACGACGATCCTAACCCGCTGCACCGGGAAATGGCTGCTGCCATTAAAGCGCTGGTAGATTCCGGTGTTCCCTGCTACTTCATCCATGGTAACCGTGATTTCCTGCTCGGCAAGCGCTACGCCCGCGAAAGCGGTATGCAACTGCTGCCGGAAGAACAGGTGCTTGATCTCTATGGCCGAAAGATCCTGATCATGCACGGCGATACGCTCTGCACCGACGATACCGGTTATCAGGCGTTTCGCGCTAAAGTCCACACCCCGTGGATCCAAAAAGTGTTCCTGGCCCTGCCACTGTTTATCCGCAACCGTATCGCAGCCAGAATGCGCGCGGGCAGTAAAGCCGCCAACAGCAGCAAATCCATGACCATCATGGACGTTAACCCGCAGGCGGTGGTCAACGTGATGGAAAAGCATCGCGTCCAGTGGCTAATCCACGGTCATACTCATCGCCCCGATGTACATTCCCTTATCGCCAATGGCGAACCGGCGAACCGTGTCGTACTGGGAGCCTGGCACAGTGAAGGGTCCATGGTCAAAGTCACACCAGAGAGTGTAGAGCTGATCGCTTTTCCGTTTTAACCTTTCAAATTTCATTCTATTTTTTTGAACAACATTGGCAAATTGTTCCGATTTTAATCAGCCCATGATCAGCCTATTATTTATCACATCAGGGCAACACGCCCTATCCCAGATAAATTACTTCAGGAATACGACCATGAAATCTATCAAAACTTTCGTTGCAGTTGCCGCTCTTTCTATGATCTCTTTCGGTTCTTTCGCTCAGAGCGTCAGCGCGAGCGCTTCTACCCTTGACCGCGCAGAAGCGAAAATCGCCGCTCAGGCTGCTGAACAAGGTGCGTCTTATAAAATCACCAGCGCACAGGTCAATAACCGCGTGTACATGACCGCAGAACTGACTAAATAATCACACCTGATTGACGAAAACAGACCGCCAGATTGCGGTCTGTTTTGTTATGTCTGGCGGTAACAACGGCTCAAGTTTTAACCGCGCAACCGTTTTCCTTCCCCGTATTACATGCTATTCTCTTTGCCCTCGAAAGCAGTGTGTTTCGCACCACAGGAGTTTTAAGACGCATGTCTTCCCGCAATAATCCGGCGCGTGTCGCCATCGTGATGGGGTCCAAAAGCGACTGGGCTACCATGCAGTTCGCCGCCGAAATCTTTGAAATCCTGAATGTTCCGCACCACGTTGAAGTGGTTTCCGCACACCGTACACCGGACAAACTGTTCAGCTTCGCCGAAGGCGCTGAAGAAAACGGTTATGAGGTGATCATTGCCGGTGCGGGCGGCGCAGCACATCTGCCAGGCATGATTGCCGCTAAAACACTGGTTCCCGTTCTGGGCGTACCGGTACAAAGCGCTGCGTTGAGCGGTGTCGATAGCCTCTATTCCATCGTGCAGATGCCACGGGGTATCCCGGTCGGCACGCTGGCGATTGGTAAAGCGGGTGCTGCAAATGCTGCCCTACTGGCCGCGCAGATTCTGGCGACACATGATAAAGACTTACATCAGCGTCTGGCTGACTGGCGTAAAGCACAGACCGACGAGGTGCTGGACAATCCGGACCCACGGGGTGCGGCATGAAGCAGGTTTGCGTCCTCGGTAACGGTCAGTTAGGCCGTATGCTACGCCAGGCGGGTGAACCGCTGGGTATTTCCGTCTGGCCTGTCGGGCTGGATGCTGAACCTGAAGCGGTACCGTTCCACCAGAGCGTGATTACCGCCGAGATTGAACGCTGGCCGGAAACTGCGCTGACTCGCGAGCTGGCGCGTCATAACGCCTTTGTTAACCGCGATGTTTTCCCGATTATTGCCGACCGCCTGACGCAAAAGCAGCTGTTCGACAAGCTCGGTCTACCGACCGCGCCGTGGCAGCTCCTGTCAGATAAACGCGAGTGGAATGATGTTTTTGCGATGCTGGGCGAACTGGCGATCGTGAAGCGCCGCGTGGGCGGTTATGACGGTCGTGGACAATGGCGTCTGCGGGCGCACGAAACGGCTGAGCTACCGGATGATTGCTACGGTGAATGTATCGTTGAGCAGGGCATTAACTTTAGCGGTGAAGTGTCGCTGGTTGGTGCGCGTGGACATGATGGCCGCACTGTGTTTTATCCGCTGACGCATAACCTGCATCAGGACGGTATTCTGCGCACCAGCGTGGCATTTCCGCAGGCCAGTGCGGAACAACAGGCTCAGGCAGAAGACATGCTGTCTGCCATCATGCACGAACTGAGCTACGTGGGTGTCATGGCGATGGAGTGCTTTGTCACGCCGTCCGGTCTGCTGATCAACGAGCTTGCGCCGCGCGTGCACAACAGCGGCCACTGGACGCAAAATGGCGCGTCCATCAGCCAGTTCGAGTTGCACCTGCGCGCCATCACTGACCTGCCGCTGCCGCAGCCGGTGGTGAATAGCCCGTCAGTGATGATCAACCTGATTGGAACCGATCTGAACTACGACTGGCTTAAGCTGCCGCTGGTACACCTGCACTGGTATGACAAAGAGGTTCGCCCGGGTCGTAAGGTTGGTCACCTGAACCTGAACGACAGCGACACCGGCCGTCTGAGCGCCACCCTGGAAGCACTGATCCCTCTCCTGCCGCCGGAATACGCGAGCGGAATGGTCTGGGCACAAACTAAGCTTAAGTAACACACCTGCGCCGGGGAGTTGACCTTCCCCTTCCCCGGCGTACAATTCCCGCCCATTGCAGCTTAGTTTTCTTCTGGAAAAACCATGAACGATGGAACGGACTATCGCGCGATCCTCGCGTCTGATACCCCTTTAATCGACGTTCGCGCGCCGATCGAATTTGCTCAGGGTGCGATGCCTGCGGCAATCAACCTGCCTTTAATGAATGATGATGAACGCGCCGCCGTCGGCACTTGCTATAAACGCCAGGGCCCCGAAGCTGCACTAAATCTCGGCCATAGTCTGGTGAACGGCACCACGCGTGAGGCACGGATCAACGCCTGGCGGGAAGCCAGCCTTGCCCATCCTGAGGGCTATCTCTGCTGCGCGCGCGGCGGCCAGCGTTCGCACATCTCACAGGCCTGGCTGAAAGAAGCGGGTGTCGACTACCCACTGATCCGCGGCGGCTATAAAGCCCTGCGTCAGACAGCAATTCAGGTGACAACCGAGCAGTCACAAAAACCGATGGTACTTATCGGCGGCTGTACCGGCAGCGGTAAAACCTTGCTGGTTAAGCAACATGCCCAGGGCATTGATCTGGAAGGGCTGGCGCACCATCGCGGTTCATCGTTTGGCCGCACGCTCACGCCGCAGCTTTCCCAGGCCAGCTTTGAAAATCACCTTGCGGTTGAGCTATTGAAAAAAGACGCTGCACGCTGGGTGCTGGAAGATGAAGGTCGGATGATTGGCTCCAATCATCTGCCGGAGTGCCTGCGCGACCGGATGGTTGAAGCCCCTATTGTCGTCGTCGACGACCCGTTTGAAATCCGTCTTGAGCGCCTGCGCGAAGAGTATTTCGACCATATGTGGGCAGATTTTTCTGCGGCCTACGGTGAAGAAGCGGGCTGGAAAGAGTACAGCGAGTACCTGCACCACGGCCTGTTCGCCATTCGCCGCCGTCTGGGGTTACAGCGCTTTGCGGAATTCACCGCACTGTTAGATTCCGCGCTGCTGGAACAACAACGCTCTGGCAGCACTGACGCGCATTTCAGCTGGCTTGTCCCGTTGCTGAATGATTATTACGACCCGATGTACAGCTATCAGCTTGGAAAGAAAGCGGAGAAGATTGTCTATCGCGGGACGTATGGCGAGGTCGCTGACTGGCTTAATCGCTAAAAGAAAGCCGGGCGGCGAGGTAAAAGCAAAACGGCAACCTGGGTTGCCGTTTTTAATATTTGTTCCCTCTCCCCGTGGGAGAGGGTCAGGGTGAGGGCATCAGGCCGCACCCTACAAAACGCCTTAGAAGTCGTAACGCAGACGGACCAGGTTCATATCGCCCAGATCGTCGGTGCTGGAGGTGAATACGTGTTCGTAATCAACACGGAAACCATAATCCAGCTGGAAGCTGATACCCACGCCGTTATCGATGCGCTGGTAGTTACGGCCGTTCACGTACTCGATGCGATCGCCCATGAAGTAAGGCTGGATGGATTTCACCGCATACTGATTGATTGGGAATTTATACCCTGCGAAGTATTCAATACCCCACGCGTCGCCCGCAAAGTAGTCGTTAACAGACACTTTTTTGGTGGTCAGGAAGTTCTGGTACCAGCCGCCGCCAAAGGAGAAGGTCCAGTTGTCAGGTTTCCAGCTCAGTGCAGTACCGAGGATGTTCTGATCGTAGGTTTTGCTGTCGCCGTTGTCCGGGTTACGCATGTCCGCACGGGTGTAGTTCCACGCCGTACCCCAGGTCAGATCTTTAGTCAGGTGATAATCCAGACCCAGTGAACCACCGCCTTTACGTTTGTAACGCAGGCCGTTGCCCGGCAGGTATTCGCTGTCTTCAAACAGGTAGGATGCATAAATGTCAGCATCGCCAATGGTTTTCTTATATTTCAGCATGTTGCGTGAACGATAAGAACCGTCGTAGTCACCGTTGATACCGTTACCTGGTGCCTGACCAATCATATCGTAGTCCCAGATATCGGTTTTCACGCCAACCACATCATAGTAAACGCTATTCTGTTGACCGTAGGTCAGTGTACCCCAGGTGTCGCTCTTCAGACCGGTGTACAACATACGGCGAGTAGTGTTGTTCGCGCCTTCTTTGTAGTGGTTGTCCCAATCGAACAGCGCAGGGATGTTCACACCCAGCTCGTAGTAGCTTACCCAACTGATATCATCAAACAGGTAGTAATCAGCTGCGAAACGGAAACGGGTACCGCCGTCGAAGCCATTACGTTTGTAGGAACCTTTGTCGCCGTCGCCCGTCATCATGTTGAACTGTGGACGGATACTGCCGCCCACGGTGAAGTTCAGACGGCTCAGGGGATCGCCCGCCTGAGGATCCTGTTTAAGAACGGTGATTTCTGCCTGAGAAGCGAAGGTAGTCAATGCCACTGCCGCGCCGATCGTAACCGCCAGCGCTGATTTTTTTATAGTCATTATTTTTCCTTGATAGACACGCTGCTAAATATTTAGCGGGTGAATATTAACTGGAAATAATCAGTCTGTGTGGACGGTTTTTTAATGTTTTGTGCTACTAAATTAACGGATATTATCTTTTTGTGCTGTTAAAACATTACGCACTGATATAAAAAACCAGTGCGTAATTATCACGATATTGAATTAACTCTCGAACTGGCGGAACAGAGCTTTGCCCTTTAACAAGCGTGTACCGAGCCAGCCCCCACAGAGGGAAAGTAGCACCGCACCAGAGAGAGGCAATGTCAGCCAAAGACGCCAGTCAGGCTCCCACGGGAAGTCAAAGACCTTTGTCTGCAGGACAGCCAGCGCCGTCTCTGCACCAATGGCCGCCACCAGTCCCGCCACCAGCCCCAGCAGTGCGAATTCACTCCAGAGTGTCGCCCGCAACAGTCGTTTACCTGCTCCCAGTGTGCGATACACCACCAGTTCCTGATGACGCTGGCGCATCCCCACCTGTACCTGGGCCAGCAGCAACAGCACGCCGCAGATCGTCACCAGTACCACCATCACCTCCAGTGCACGGCTCACCTGCTCCAGAACCTGCCCGACCTGCTTCAGGATCGCCCCGATATCCAGCAGGCTGACCGTCGGGAATTCCCGGTTAAGCTGGGTGAGCATGCCGTTGCCGTTTTCCCAGCGGAAGCTGGTCAGCCAGCTCTGCGGTTGCCCGTCCAGCGCCCCCGGCGGGAAGATGAAGAAGAAGTTGGGCCGCAGACTTTCCCAGTCCACTTTACGCAGGCTGGTGACTTTCGCGGTAAAATCCTGGGTATCCCCGGTGAACGTGACGCTGTCTCCCAGCTTAACGCTCAGACGCTTCGCCAGCCCTTCTTCCATCGACACTTCCCCCGCTTCAGGCGGCCAGGTTCCGGCGGTGATGGGGTTATGATCGGGGCGTTTTTCCTGCCAGGTCAGGTTCAGTTCACGGTTAAGCGACTCGTCCTTGTTCCCCTCCGTTGGCTGACCGTTGATCTGCGTCAGGCGTGCGCGAACGATGGGGTAGAACGACTCAGGAATAATGTGATGCTCCGACAGAAATCCCTTCAGTGGCGTGACCTGCTCAGGTGCGATATTGATCAGGAAATAGTTTGGGCTTTCCGGTGGTAGCTGTTGCTGCCAGCGATCCAGCAGATCGCCTCGCAGTACCAGCAGAAGTGCCAACAGCATAAACGACAGCGAAAACGCCGAAAGCTGGCTGAGCGTCGACCAGGGCTGATGCAGGAGACGGTTCACTGCCAGCCTCACGGGAAGCGATTTTACCGTGATTTTTTTCAGGATATTGAGCAGTATCCAGCCCAGCACGCCGCACAACAGCGCCAGCACAACTGCCCCGGCCAGCACCGCCCACAGCAGAGTGCTGCCCCCCATCAGCCAGGCCAGCAACCCAACCGCCACCGCAATAATCACAGGAAGATAGAACTTCAGCGGCCAGACGTTTGCCACGACATCACGGCGTAACACACGCAGCGGCTGCGTCGCAATCAACAGCCGGTACGGGCGGAGCCCTACCAGCACTGAGATTACCGTCATCGCCCCCATCGCCCACAGCCACGGCCAGAGGCTGGCCGGCGGTAATGCGGCCGGAAGCACCGGTTTCAGCATCACCATCAGCAGTTTTTCGAACAGTAGCCCCATTACCCCGCCGGTGAAGGCCGAGAAAAGCAGCAACATTAGCCACTGACCGACAATCAGCTTACGCAGTTGTACTCTGCCCGCACCAAGTGTTTTGAGGACCGCCACCAGATCGTAACGGCTGCGACAGTAGTGCCCCATTGCCACGGCAACTGCCGCCACGGCCAGCAACAGGGTTAACAGAGCCGAAAGTAGCAGGAACTGCTGAGAACGTTCCAGAGATTTACCGAGCGCCCCCTCATCCTGCTCCAGCCCGTACCAGCGGTGTTCCGGTTTTAACTGCGGCAGAAGCCATTTTTCATAGGCATCAAGTTGTGCGGGCGTACCGCCAAACTTATAGCGCCAGGTCACGCGGCTCCCCGGCTGCACGGCGTTGGTTTTCACCACATCGGCGGTATTCATCAGTAATCGCGGCGCGAGCTGGAACGGATTAAACCCGGAGTCAGGTTCCTGGACCACTTCTCCGGCAATTTTCAGCGTAGCGTCACCGACATCAATGCTGTCGCCCGTTTTCAGATTCAACAGCGCCATCAGGCGCGGCGCCAGCAGCACCGTGCCGGGTTTGGGTTTCAGCCCTGGTGGACTGGTCTGCAGTTCGCCATACATCGGGTAGATGTCATCGACGGCTTTGACGCTCGCCAGTTGCGGTGTATCGCCTGCAAATGTCATGGTCTGGAAGCTTATCTGCTCCCCGACCTTAAGCCCCCGCTTGCGCGCTTCGTCAATCCAGCCCGGCGGAACCGCACGTGAACTTTGTAGCGCCCTGTCCCCCGCCATAAACTCCCGGCTTTGCTGACTGAGCCCTTTTTCCATGCGGTCGCTGACGCTACCCAATGCCAGCACACAGGCTACCGCCAGGCTTAACGCCAGCCAGACAATCAGCAGCGAGGGCGAGCGCCACTCGCGCCAGAACCAGCGGGCAATCATGCTTCCTCCTGAAGAACACCATTGACCAGCCGCAGACGACGGTCACAGCGGGCGGCAAGTTGCGGGTCGTGCGTCACCAGGACAAGCGTGGTGCCGTGTTCGCGGTTGAGCGAAAACAGCAGGTCAGCAATCTTGTCCCCGGTTTTGCGGTCAAGATTACCGGTAGGCTCATCAGCGAACAGGACCTCCGGGCGACCGTTAAACGCGCGCGCCAGCGCCACGCGCTGTTGCTCCCCGCCGGAAAGCTGTGCCGGGAGATGGTCGAGCCGTTTGCCCAACCCCAGTTGATCCAGTAAGGCCTTCGCATGCGCACGGCTTTCACGGCTATTTTCGCCGCGCAGAAGCGCCGGGAGTTCGACGTTTTCCAGCGCGTTCAGCGTCGGGATCAGCATAAAGGACTGAAAAACAAAACCGATGTGTCGCGCACGCAGCGCAGCGCGCGCCTCTTCATCAAGCTGATGCAGCGGTTGCCCGACCAGGTGGACCTCTCCGCTGCTCCCGTCGTCCAGACCGGCCAAAATCGCCAGCAACGTGGACTTACCAGAACCGGATTCACCAATCAGCGCGATGGTTTCGGCGCGTTTGACAACGAGTTCAACTCCGGTGAGGATGGAAAGTTCGTGTTCCCCCTGACCGACGGATTTCTTAAGACGATGAACTTCAACACTGTTTTCCGCTGGCATTTGCCCTTCCTGTTTTTGATTCTGATGACCTTCCGCGCGGCGGCAGCGGACACGTTACTGGTTCTCGGCGACAGCCTGAGTGCAGGCTATCGCATGGCGGCCAGTGCGGCCTGGCCCGCTTTGCTCAATGATAAATGGCAGAGCACAACGCCTGTGATTAACGCCAGCATCAGCGGTGATACCTCTCAGCAAGGCCTGTCGCGGTTGCCGGCGCTACTCAAACAGCATCAGCCGCGCTGGGTACTGGTTGAGCTTGGCGGCAATGATGGCCTGCGCGGTTTTCAGCCTCAGCAAACAGAACAGACGCTGCGCACCATTCTGCAGGACATCAAGGCGGCAAACGCCCGGCCGCTGCTGATGCAAATTCGCCTGCCCGCTAACTACGGTCGTCGGTATAATGAGGCCTTTAGCGCGATCTACCCGAAGCTTGCCAAAGAGTTTGATATTCCGCTGCTGCCATTTTTCATGGAAGAGGTCTATCTCAAACCCCAGTGGATGCAAGACGATGGGATCCATCCCAATCGCGATGCTCAGCCGTTTATTGCCGACTGGATGGCAACGCGGCTGGCCCCTTTAGTTAAACATGACTCCTGATTAAGCGGAGATCCTGACAGGTAAAGTTATGCAAAAATCGGTCTTAATTACAGGATGTTCCAGTGGAATTGGCCTTGAAAGCGCGCTCGAATTAAAGCGTCAGGGATTTCGGGTGCTGGCTGCCTGCCGTAAACCCGACGATGTCGAACGCATGAACGGGATGGGGTTTACCGGCGTGTTGCTGGATCTGGACTCACCGCAAAGCGTTGAACGTGCCGCCGATGAAGTGATCGCCCTCACCGACAACCGCCTGTACGGGCTTTTTAATAATGCCGGCTACGGTCTCTACGGCCCACTGGATACCCTCTCCCGTGAAATGCTGGAGAAACAGTTTTCGACCAACTTCTTCGGTGCGCATCAACTGACTATGCGTCTGCTCCCCGCCATGCTGCCGCACGGTGAAGGTCGGATCGTGATGACCTCCTCGGTGATGGGCCTGATCTCCACCCCGGGCCGCGGCGCCTACGCCGCCAGCAAATATGCGCTGGAGGCCTGGTCTGACGCCCTGCGCATGGAGTTACGGCACAGCGGCATTAAGGTCAGCCTGATTGAACCCGGCCCCATCCGCACCCGCTTTACCGAAAACGTCAACCAGACGCAGGCGGACAAACCGGTCGAAAACCCTGGCATCGCCGCACGTTTTACCCTCGGGCCAGAAGCAGTTGTCGCCAAAGTGCGCCATGCTTTTGAGAGTGAAAATCCCAAAATGCGCTATCCGGTGACATTGGTCACCCATGCCGTAGGCTGGTTAAAACGCCTGCTGCCGGGCCGGATGATGGACAAAATTTTACACGGTTGAGTTGAAGCAACGACGCTCACCCCCATGTAAAGAACAAACCGACAAAAGAGAAAGCCGCATGTCCGTACAGAATATCGTCAATATTACTGAAGCAAACCTGCAACAGACCCTCGAACAGTCAATGACCAAACCGGTGCTGTTCTACTTCTGGTCTGAGCGTAGCCAGCACTGCCTGCAGCTGACGCCGGTCCTGGAAAGCCTTGCCGCACAGTACAATGGTCAGTTCATTCTCGCCAAACTGGATTGTGACGCCGAGCCAATGGTGGCATCTCAGTTTGGTCTGCGCGCTATTCCAACCGTCTATCTTTTCCAGAATGGTCAGCCTGTTGATGGTTTCCAGGGGCCACAGCCGGAAGAGGCTATTCGCGCCCTGCTGGATAAAGTCCTGCCGCGCGAAGAAGAGTTGAAAGCGCAGGAAGGCATGGCGCTGATGCAGGAAGGCAAATATGACGAGGCACTGCCGCTGCTCAAAGAGGCATGGCAGTTGTCGAAGCAAAACAGCCAGATTGGTCTGCTGCTGGCGGAAACGCAGATTGCGCTACACCGCTCAGAAGACGCAGAAGCCGTGCTGAAGACGGTTCCACTGCAGGATCAGGACACCCGTTACCAGGGGCTGGTCGCGCAAATTGAGCTGCTGAAGCAGGCGGCAGATACCCCTGAAATTCAGCAGCTGCAACAGCAGGTGGCTGACAACCCAGCCGATGCGGCTCTGGCAAGCCAACTGGCGCTGCAGCTGCATCAGGTAGGGCGTAACGAAGAAGCACTGGAGTTGCTGTTTAGCCATCTGCAAAAAGATCTGGCTGCCGCCGACGGCCAGGCGCGTAAGATGTTCCAGGAAATTCTGGCCGCGTTGGGCACCGGCGACGCGCTGGCGTCGAAGTATCGCCGTCAGCTTTACGCCCTGCTTTACTGACACAAAAAAGCCGATATTACCCCGTCTTTTTCAACTGCGTCACCACCAGCTGGTGACGCGCGTTATAGAACTTCCGGTAGGTCAGGTAACAGGCAATGATGGTGGACAGGCTCGCCGTTGAGAGCAGCATAAACGTTACCATAATCTGATACTTAATCGCTTTTACCGGATCGATACCCGCAAAAATCAGCCCCGACATCATACCCGGCAGGCTCACCAGCCCCACCGTTTTGGCAGAATCCACTGTCGGGATCAGCGATGAACGGATGCTCTCACGGATCAGCCGCGCAGAGGCCATTTTAGGCGTCGCCCCCAGGCTTAACTTCTCCTGCAACTGCTGCTGTTCACTGCTGAACCGCTGGCCCAGATTGTTGTAACACAGCCCCACGGCAACCATCGCGTTTCCGGCGATCATTCCGGAAATGGGGATGACCTGCATTGGCGTAAACGCAATCGAACCAGAGAGTACCAGCACTGCCAGCGTGAGCGCCGTCCCGGTCGTAATGGCAATAAACGACGAGATAAAAGCCTTATCAATGTACTTACTGCGTTTTTGCGCATTCCACGCTGCGTTAAAGCAGATAAAGAGCACCATCAGCAGCGTCAGCACCGCGTGGTTGACGTTGAAAATATACTTCAGCACATAGCCGACAATAATCAGCTGAATAACCGCCCGGCAGATACTCCACAGAATATCTTTTTCCAGCCCCAGCTTTTCCCGGTAGCTGACCACAATCGCAATCAGCACCAGCACCATCGAAAACGCCAGGGATTCATTGGTAATATTATGCTCTCCCACGGTTAGCCTCCTGCATTTTCCCACCGTGCGGCTGGAGCGTAATCACGTCATCCGCATGGGTAATTTCGTTTGAGTCGTGTGTTACCCACAGCACAGCAACATTCTGCTTACTGGCGTAATGATGAATTATGTCGTTAACGTTGCGCTTGTTGACATCATCCAGCGCGCTGGTGATTTCGTCCAGCAACAACACCCTGGGTAAAAATTGCAGGTTACGGATCAGCGAGACACGTTGCTTTTCTCCACCCGACAACTCACTCACGGATTTGGTCAGCGTCTCCTGCGGCAAACCAAAACGTTCCAGATCGGCAGATAGCCGCTCAGGATCGGGCGTCTTATTGCGAATTTTCCAGGGAAAAATCAGGTTGTCATACACCGTATCGCCGAAGAGCGTGGGCGTTTGTACCGAGTATGAGACCTGCTGGCGATACGCCTCAGGAGAGAGCGTTGCAATATCCTTCCCCTCAAAATAGATCTTGCCCGAGGTCGGGCTGAGCAACGAGGCAATGATTTTTAGCAGCGTACTTTTCCCGCAGCCCGATGGCCCGGTGATCAAACGAAACTCCCCCGGCGAAACGGTAAAACTGACATTGTTCAGAATGGTGGTTTCACCCACACGGTAGCCTATATCCGCGATTGTCAAAATCGCGCTGTTATCCTTCATGTTATTTCCTGCCTTCATCCCAATAATTAGCAGTAGTCTACGGCGATTAGTGATTGTAAGGCGACTTTCCTCGTATACTTAGGGTCAACAAACAGCCATATGGCTTCCGCCACAGCATGCAAAACAGGAGGTTTTTATGCTCATCGTTGTTCCTGTCCTTATTTTCGTTGCGCTGGTTATTGTCGGCGCAGGCGTCAAAATTGTCCCGCAGGGTTATCAGTGGACAGTCGAGCGTTTCGGACGTTACACCAACACTTTACAACCTGGTTTAAGCCTGATCGTCCCTTTCATGGACAGAATTGGCCGTAAGATCAATATGATGGAACAGGTGCTGGATATTCCTTCTCAGGAAGTCATTTCTAAGGATAACGCCAATGTCACCATTGATGCCGTCTGTTTTATTCAGGTGATTGATGCGCCAAAAGCGGCCTATGAGGTGAGCAATCTGGAGCTGGCTATCGTCAACCTGACGATGACTAACATCCGTACCGTACTGGGCTCGATGGAGCTGGACGAGATGCTCTCACAGCGCGACAGCATCAATACCCGACTGCTGCACATTGTCGATGAAGCGACGAACCCGTGGGGGATCAAAGTCACCCGTATTGAGATCCGCGACGTTCGCCCACCAGCTGAACTGATCGCCTCCATGAACGCCCAGATGAAGGCCGAGCGAACCAAGCGTGCCTACATTCTTGAAGCCGAAGGGGTACGTCAGGCCGAGATCCTCAAAGCAGAAGGGGAAAAACAGTCGCAGATCCTCAAAGCCGAGGGCGATCGCCAGTCTGCGTTCCTCCAGGCGGAAGCGCGTGAACGTTCAGCCGAAGCGGAAGCTCGTGCCACCCAGATGGTGTCAGAGGCGATTGCCGCTGGTGATATCCAGGCCGTGAACTACTTTGTCGCACAAAAATATACCGACGCGCTGAAAGAGATCGGCTCCGCAAACAACAGCAAAGTGGTCATGATGCCGCTGGATGCCAGCAGCCTGATGGGCTCTATTGCCGGGATCGCTGAACTGATCAAAGACAGCGGAAACGAGCGTAAAAAATGATTGAGCTTATTGCCGCACATCCTCACGCTTTCTGGCTAAGCCTCGGAGGGTTATTGCTGGCCGCTGAAATGCTGGGCGGCAACGGCTACCTGCTCTGGAGCGGTGTCGCCGCCGTCATAACCGGGCTGCTCGTGTGGCTTCTGCCGCTTGACTGGGCGTGGCAGGGCGCATTGTTTGCCGTACTGACACTGATAGCTGCATGGCTGTGGTGGCGCTGGCTTAACCGACAGGTTAACGAGCAGAAACCGTTAGATGCGCACCTTAATCAGCGCGGGCAGCAGATTGTCGGCCAGCGTTTTACGCTCGACACCGCGCTGGTGAACGGGCGTGGACATATGCGCGTGGGTGACAGCTCATGGCCTGTCGTGGCCGACGATGACCTCAGCGCCGGAACACGGGTTGAGGTCATTGCGGTAGAAGGAATCACCCTGCGGGTTAAAGCCTGTTAAACAGATGCCTTACGATGGCAGCAGCCAGCAAGATTATCAATGATCGGGCAATCGGCGCTGTCATCTCCCGGGCACGATTCCGCCAGCGCCAGCAGCTGTTTGCGCATCGCCTGTAACTCGGTGATGTGGCGTTCAATCTCAGCCACCTTTTCCAGCGTACGCTTTTTCACATCAGCGCTGTGACGCTTCGGATCGTTAAACAGATTCACCAGTTCGCCACACTCTTCCAGATTAAAACCGACCTGTCTTGCCTGACGCAGCAGCGTCAGTTCGTCAAGATGCAGTTGCGTGTAACTGCGGTAACCGTTTTCGCTGCGCAGCGGTGGTGTCACCAGCCCTTTCTCTTCATAAAAGCGAATCGCTTTGCTGGTTAAGCCGGTTTTTTTCGCAACATCACTGATATTCACATTTCCCCCTTGACCTTCCCCTTGATGGAAGGTTTAACCTTCATAACAGTTAGTGAAAAGCGTTACTCCGGTCAACATCTGACCAGATCATTATACGGGAGTTTAGTTATGTCTCACACTATTGACCTGACACTGGACGGCCTCTCCTGCGGCCACTGTGTCAAACGCGTTAAAGAAAGTCTGGAACAGCGTCCTGATGTTGAAAGCGCTGAAGTCACCATCGATCATGCCGCCGTCACCGGCAGCGCCAGTGCGGATTCGCTGATCGACACCATCAAACAGGCAGGTTACGGGGCGGAGCTGAGCCACCCAAAGGCTAAACCGCTGGCAGAGTCATCATCCCCGTCGGAAGCACTGACAGCGGCCACTCCTGAGCTTCCGGTAGCTGATGATATTGATGACAGCCAACAGCTGCTGATCAACGGCATGAGCTGCGCCAGCTGCGTCTCCCGGGTACAAAATGCCTTGCAGGCCGTACCGGGCGTCGCACAGGCACGGGTCAATCTTGCGGAGCGCACCGCGCTGGTGATGGGCAGTGCCTCCGCCGCAGAATTAGTGCAGGCCGTTGAGAAAGCGGGCTACGGCGCTGAAGCTATCGAAGATGATGCAAAACGTCGTGAACGTCAGCAGGAAACGGCTGTTGCCACCATGAAACGCTTCCGCTGGCAGGCAATAGTTGCCCTGCTGGTCGGGGTTCCGGTGATGGTGTGGGGCATGCTCGGCGACAACATGATGGTCACCGACGACAACCGCACGCTGTGGCTGGTGATCGGTTTGATCACCCTTGGGGTGATGATCATTGCAGGCGGACATTTTTATACCAGCGCCTGGAAAAGCCTGAAGAATCGCACTGCGACAATGGATACGCTGGTTGCCCTTGGTACGGGGGCAGCATGGCTGTATTCAATGAGCGTTAACGTCTGGCCTCAGTGGTTCCCGATGGAAGCGCGACATCTTTATTATGAAGCGAGTGCGATGATTATTGGCCTGATCAACTTAGGCCATATGCTTGAAGCACGCGCGCGTCAGCGTTCTTCAAAAGCGCTGGAAAGATTACTTGATTTAACGCCACCAACCGCACGTGTGGTCAAAGAGGACGGTGAAAAGAGCGTCCCGCTGGCCGAGGTTCAACCCGGCATGACTCTGCGTCTGACTACGGGTGACCGCGTTCCCGTTGACGGTAATATCACACAAGGTGATGCCTGGCTGGACGAAGCGATGCTCACCGGGGAACCCATTCCTCAGCAGAAATCCCACGGTGACGCCGTCCATGCCGGTACGGTGGTACAGGACGGCAGTGTGCTGTTCACTGCCAGTGCAGTCGGCAGCCACACCACCCTGTCACGCATTATTCGCATGGTGCGCCAGGCGCAGAGCAGCAAGCCGGAAATTGGCCAGCTTGCTGATAAAATCTCAGCCATTTTTGTTCCGGTCGTGGTCGGTATTGCCCTGCTGAGTGCAGCTATCTGGTACTTTTTCGGTCCCGCGCCGCAGATTGTTTATACCCTGGTGATTGCCACCACGGTGCTGATCATCGCCTGCCCTTGTGCACTCGGTCTTGCCACACCGATGTCGATTATCTCCGGTGTCGGTCGCGCCGCCGAGTTTGGCGTGCTGGTGCGTGATGCCGATGCCCTGCAACGCGCCAGTACACTCGACACGCTGGTGTTTGATAAAACCGGCACGCTGACCGAAGGCAAACCGCAAGTTGTGGCTGTGAATACGACAGGTATGACAGAAAATGACGCACTGCGTCTTGCTGCCGCACTTGAGCAAGGCTCCAGCCATCCGCTGGCTCGCGCGATCATTGAGAAAGCCGGGAATGCCAGCCTGCCGCAGGTGAGCAACTTCCGTACCCTACGAGGATTAGGGATCAGCGGTGAAGCAGAAGGCCACGTGCTGCTGCTGGGCAACCAGGCATTGCTCAATGAAAACGGTATTGATACTGCCGAGCTGGAAAGCGAGCTGAAGGCGCAGGCGTCTCAGGGCGCCACGCCGGTTCTGCTGGCGGTGGATGGCAAAGCCGCCGCGCTGCTGGCCGTTCGCGATCCGCTCCGCCAGGACAGTGTGGATGCCTTAAAACGACTGCACCGCGCGGGTTATCGCCTGGTCATGCTAACCGGGGATAACCCGACCACCGCCAATGCCATCGCGAAAGAAGCCGGTATTGATGAGGTCATTGCAGGCGTACTGCCGGACGGTAAAGCTGACGCAATCAAGAAACTGCAAAGTCAGGGGCGTCAGGTGGCGATGGTCGGTGACGGCATCAACGATGCCCCTGCGCTGGCCCAGGCAGATGTCGGTATCGCCATGGGAGGCGGGAGCGATGTCGCTATTGAGACGGCAGCGATTACGTTGATGCGCCATAGCCTGATGGGCGTTGCTGATGCGCTGGCCATTTCAAAAGCCACGTTGCGCAACATGAAGCAGAACCTGCTGGGGGCATTTATCTACAACAGTTTCGGCATTCCGATTGCCGCCGGAATTTTGTGGCCGCTGACCGGCACGCTGCTGAACCCGGTGGTCGCAGGTGCAGCCATGGCGCTCTCCTCCATCACCGTGGTGAGCAACGCCAACCGACTGTTGCGGTTTAAACCGAAAGATTGAACCTTGTTCTCGTACGCGCTAGCATGAACCTTTCCGGTGTATGGAGCGCGTATGAGTCTGTTTAATCGTATAAAAACATCGTTTCGCGCCCTTTTCCCCCGCCGTTATGCCTGGCCCGGCCTGGATATCTCGCTCCCTGGCGGCCAGCACCTGCACCTGGTGGGCAGCATCCATATGGGTACGCAGGATATGTCTCCCCTGCCTCCAGGTCTGATAAAACTTCTGAAGCGCGCCGATGCGCTGATTGTTGAGGCGGACATTTCGGGCCATGAATCACCGTTTGCCGGTCTGGAGAGCACTCTCAGCCTGGCAGAACGTCTGGATGAGGCTCTGCTCGCGGAACTGACGCGTGTCGCAGATGAGACGGGCGTGTCACTCTCGATGATCGACGCTCTGCCGCTCTGGCAAATTGCGATGGTGCTTCAGGCCACGCAGGCGCAACGTCTGGGTCTGCGTGGTGATTACGGTATTGATTACCAGTTACTGAATATGGCAAGGGCACGCAGGATGCCGATCATCGAACTGGAAGGGACGGACAGCCAGATTGCGCTGTTGCGACAACTGCCTGACGACGGTCTGATGCTGCTGGATGATACCCTGACCCACTGGCACACCAACGCGCGTCTGCTGCAGACCATGATCGGCTGGTGGCTGGATGCGCCCCCCGCAGACAGTAAACTGGCTTTACCGTCGACGTTTAGTGAATCGTTATATGATGTGCTGATGAATGCGCGTAACAAAGCCTGGCGGCAGACGCTGCATGCTTTACCTGCCGGGCATTACGTTGTCGCGGTGGGTGCTTTACATTTGTACGGAGAAGGGAATTTGCCGTCACTGTTGAAATAAAAAAATGGCCAATATTTCTATTGGCCCGTCAAAGAGGAATTTCATCGTTTTTATTATGCCGAAGGAGACCTTCGGTTGAGCCGATTGTCGCTCAAAGTGACCATCACTGCCAATACTATTGCGCAAGATGGTGCTATTTTTTAGACAAGCGTCAGGCGTATGCTGTGAGCATTAATTGTCTGTCGTAAGAAGGATAGCTATGACTCCCGCCGTTAAATTACTCGAAAAAAACAAAATTCCTTTCAGGATCCACACCTACGATCACGATCCGAATGAAACCAATTTTGGTGATGAAGTGGTGCGCAAACTGGGGCTGAATGCAGACCAGGTCTATAAAACGCTGCTGGTCGCCGTGAATGGTGACATGAAGCACCTCGCCGTCGCGGTCACCCCCGTCGCCGGGCAGCTTGATTTGAAGAAAGTGGCGAAAGCGCTGGGGGCAAAAAAAGTTGATATGGCGGACCCGATGGTTGCGCAGCGAACCACGGGTTACCTGGTCGGCGGGATCAGCCCACTCGGGCAGAAAAAACGGCTGCCGACGCTGATCGATGCTCCTTCTCAGGACTTCGAAACCATTTTTATCTCTGGTGGCAAACGCGGGCTGGATATTGAACTCGCGGCGGGCGACCTGGCGAAAATGCTGGACGCGAAATTTGCGGATATTGCACGCCGCGAGTAAGAGAAAAGCCGGGTAAGGCATAGCCGCTACCCGGCAAAACAACCGCACTACTGCCAGCTCACCTCACCTTTCGGCTCATACGCATTCACGTCAATCGGTGAATTCTGCTCGATGAACTGCTTCAGCACTTCCGCATCAATAAACCCGGTATTCACATAGCCTGGTTTGTTATCAATATGCGGATAGCCGTCACCGCCGGTGGCGTTAAAGCTTAAGGTCGCCAGGCGGTACGTTTTGGCAGGATCGATCGGTTCACCTTTGATCCTGAGATCATTAAGCTTACCGTCTTTCGCCACAAAGCTGACGTTGGCAAACTGCGGATAGGCCCCGGAATCTGGCTTCATCTGCGCCACAGCGGTCAGATAATCGATCGCCTCTTTACCACTCATATCGGCGTACACCACCACGTTACCGAAGGGTTGTACCTTCAGTACATCTTTATAGGTGATGTTTCCACCCTCAATAGAGTCACGAATACCGCCACCACTCATCACACCAAAATCAGCACCGGTACGCGCCATTTGCGCTGCCAGCACCAGATGCCCCATATTGGTCTGCACGAAGCGGACTTTGCTGCGATCCCCTTCCAGACGGCCATTGAGCGTGCCAATCTTCACATCCAGCTGTGCCTTACCTTTATTCTGGAACGGCGTCAGCAGAGAGAGCATCTGCTGATTCTCAGCAATCTCCGGGGTATAAAGTACGCGCTCACTTTTCCCGTCAGGATAAGTGACTTTCTTCTTCAGGTTGACCGGGATGAGCTGGTAATGCACCAGTTTCATCTCGCCATTACGGAACTCAAAGTCCGCCCGGCCCACGTATTTGCCCCACTCATGCGCCTGCACAATCCAGATGCCGTTCTGACGGTCTGGGGCACACGGCGTGCCTGGCACGTAATCAACCTGCTTTTTATTCTCGGAGGCCATACAGACCGGGTCTTGCGAGTGACCGCCCACAATCATTGCCAGCGAGCCAGCTGGCAGGCTGCGTGCCATCTCCACATCACCCGGCGCATTAGAGCCATGTTCGCCATTGTCATAGTGCCCCATGTGGGTGGTGGCAATAATCACATCCGGCTTTTCATTTTGCTGTAATTCCTGAATAACCAGCTTTGCTTCGTCTGCCGGTTTACGGAATTCGATATCGGTAAAGAACTCCGGGTTGCCAATTTTCGCCGTATCGTCAGTGGTCAGGCCAATCACCGCGATTTTCAGGTCCTGGCGCTTAAACAACGCCCAGGGTTTAAACAGGCGTTCGCCGGTACTTTTCTGGTAAATATTGGCTGAGAGGAACGGGAATTTTGCCAGTTTTTCCTGCTGGCGCAGCACCGTCAGAGGGTTATCAAACTCATGGTTACCGACGGCCATCGCATCGTAGCCAATCAGATTCATACCGCGAAAATCGGGCTCGGCATCCTGTAAATCGGATTCCGGCACCCCGGTGTTGATATCCCCCCCGGACAGCAACAGCACGCTGCCTCCCTGAGCAGCCACCTCTTTACGAATACCATCCACTACCGTTTTTTGCGCCGCCAGACCATATTCGCCGTATTCACTGCGCCAGAAATGCCCGTGGTGATCGTTGGTATGCAGAATGGTGATTTTGTAGGTTTTATCTTTTTCGTATGCCTGCGCGGGCAGGCTTACCAGGCCCCATGCGGCGATAAGCGCCAGCGCGACGCCCCGCTTCATTAACTTCATCTTTTCTCTCCCTGACCAATAGACAAAGGCAAAAATTACAATGACTCACAATAATAGACAAATAAGTTTTCAGAATTGCGACTTTCTTCAAATGCCCCGGACAGGTATGTTAGTTGGATAATAATTACATCCTGCATTTCTAATAACTAAAGACGTGGTAATTCTCTCTATGGCAATCAGTGAATCAACCCAGCCCGTGCCGGGCGTGCCGGCGTCACCGCCGAAATCGCGCACCTCTTTTAAAGTCTTAGGTGCAATCAGTCTTTCTCATCTGCTCAACGATATGATCCAGTCGTTGATTCTGGCAATTTATCCGCTGCTGCAGTCCGAGTTCTCATTAACCTTCGTGCAGATTGGGATGATCACCCTGACCTTCCAGCTCGCGTCCTCGCTACTGCAACCGGTAGTGGGTTACTGGACGGACAAATACCCAATGCCATGGTCGCTGCCGATTGGCATGTGTTTCACCTTAAGCGGGCTGGTACTGCTGGCCATGGCAGGGAGTTTTGAAGCGGTGTTGATCGCCGCCGCACTGGTGGGCACCGGCTCGTCGGTCTTCCACCCGGAATCATCCCGCGTGGCGCGTATGGCCTCCGGTGGTCGCCACGGGCTGGCGCAATCTCTTTTCCAGGTGGGCGGTAACTTTGGTAGCTCCCTGGGTCCGCTATTGGCGGCAGTGATTATCGCGCCCTACGGTAAAGGCAACGTGGCCTGGTTTGTGCTGGCCGCATTACTGGCAATCATCGTACTGGCACAGATCAGTCGCTGGTATGCCGCTCAACATCGGGTGAACAAGGGTAAACCTAAAGCGAAGGTGATTAATCCTCTACCGCGTAACAAGGTTATCCTCGCGGTTTCGGTACTGCTGGTGCTGATTTTCTCGAAATACTTCTATATGGCGAGTATCAGCAGCTATTACACCTTTTATCTGATGCAAAAATTCGGATTATCGGTGCAAAATGCGCAGATCCACCTGTTCGCCTTCCTGTTCGCGGTCGCAGCCGGGACAGTGATTGGCGGGCCAGTGGGGGATAAGATAGGGCGTAAATATGTTATTTGGGGCTCTATCCTCGGCGTAGCACCGTTTACCCTTATTTTGCCGTACGCCAGCCTTGAGTGGACGGGAATTTTAACCGTGATTATTGGTTTTATCCTCGCCTCCGCGTTTTCCGCCATTCTTGTCTATGCGCAAGAGCTGTTACCTGGTCGTATCGGTATGGTTTCCGGACTCTTTTTCGGGTTCGCCTTTGGCATGGGTGGGCTTGGTGCCGCGGTGTTAGGGATGGTTGCGGATCACACCAGCATCTTCCTGGTTTATAAAATCTGCGCTTTCCTGCCACTTCTTGGGATGTTGACCATATTCCTGCCCGATAACCGCCACAAAGCGTAAATTATGGGTAGCCAAAGTTTTACTTTGGCTACCTGATACCCTGATGCCATAAGGGTTTCTTCTACCTCTCCCCGCTGAATTTATCAAAATGCGCTTTTTTTGGTGCTTATTGCTGTTTTATTCAAACTTCAACAATTATTCATAAACATAAGGGTAAAAATTGTCATAAACTATTACTCGGTTTTTTGGTTTGTGCCAAAAAGGAACACCCACAACGAAAGGAGACGGAATGCATCACGCCACACCGCTAATCACCACCATTGTTGGTGGCCTTGTGCTCGCTTTTATCCTTGGCATGATTGCCAATAAACTGCGTATTTCTCCCCTTGTCGGCTATTTGTTAGCGGGTGTCCTGGCGGGACCATTTACCCCAGGTTTCGTTGCGGATACCAAACTGGCTCCTGAACTGGCGGAATTAGGCGTGATTCTGCTGATGTTTGGCGTTGGTCTGCATTTTTCACTGAAGGACCTGATGGCGGTAAAGTCGATCGCCATACCGGGAGCGATTGCCCAGATAGGGGTAGCGACGCTGCTGGGGATGGCACTTTCGGCAATTCTTGGCTGGTCGCTGATGACCGGTATCGTTTTTGGGCTGTGTCTTTCCACCGCCAGTACCGTAGTGTTGCTGCGTGCACTTGAAGAGAGACAGTTGATTGACAGCCAGCGCGGACAAATTGCGATAGGCTGGTTGATTGTTGAAGACCTGGTGATGGTGTTGACGCTGGTGCTGCTGCCCGCTGTCGCCGGGATGATGGAAAAAGACAACGTCGGCTTTGCGTCACTGGCGCTGGATATGGGTATCACCATTGGTAAAGTCGTGGCGTTTATCGCCATCATGATGCTGGTAGGCCGCCGTCTGGTACCGTGGATCATGTCCCGCAGCGCAGCGACGGGTTCACGCGAATTGTTTACCCTCTCCGTACTGGCGCTGGCACTGGGTATCGCCTTTGGCGCCGTTGAGCTGTTTGATGTCTCCTTCGCGCTGGGCGCGTTCTTCGCCGGGATGGTATTGAACGAATCCGAGCTGAGCCACCGTGCGGCGCACGACACTCTGCCGCTGCGTGATGCTTTCGCCGTACTGTTCTTTGTCTCTGTTGGGATGCTGTTTGACCCGATGGTCCTGATTCATCAGCCGCTGGCTGTGCTGGGCACGCTGGCGATTATTATCTTTGGTAAGTCGCTCGCAGCTTTCTTCCTGGTAAGGATGTTTGGCCACTCCCCGCGTACGGCGCTGACCATCGCCGCCAGCCTGGCGCAAATTGGTGAGTTTGCTTTTATTCTGGCGGGTCTGGGCATGGCGCTGAACCTGCTACCGCAAGCCGGGCAGAACCTGGTGCTGGCAGGCGCAATCCTGTCGATTATGCTGAACCCAGTCTTGTTCGCACTGCTGGAAAAATACCTCGATAAAACCGAAACGCTGGAAGAGCAGACGCTGGAAGAAGCTATCGAAGAAGAGAAGCAGATCCCGGTAGATATTTGTAATCACGCCCTGCTGGTCGGTTTTGGTCGCGTAGGCAGCCTGCTTGGTGAGAAACTGATGGCGCAAGGGATCCCGCTGGTAGTGATTGAAACGTCACGCACCCGCGTCGATGAGTTGCGTGAGCGCGGTATCCGTGCGGTGCTGGGCAATGCGGCGAACGAAGAGATCATGAATCTGGCGCATCTGGACTGCGCACGCTGGCTGCTGCTGACCATTCCAAACGGCTATGAAGCGGGCGAAATTGTGGCAACTGCGCGTGAGAAATGCCCAACGATTGAGATTATCGCCCGCGCGCATTATGACGACGAGGTGGAGTACATTACCGAGCGCGGTGCGGATAAGGTCGTGATGGGCGAGCGCGAGATTGCGAATACGATGCTGACGCTACTGGAGAAATCGCCGGTTGAAGAAGGGGTGACGGGCTAAGAGTTGTGCGGCCTGATGCCCTCACCCTGGCCCTCTCCCACGGGGAGAGGGAACCAACACTCAAAACGGCAACCTGGGTTGCCGTTTTGCTTTTATCTGTCCCAGTACGCCTCTTCCAGGCTGTCTTCCCGTTCCGGCAGCCCACGCGTTAAGCGCGGGGAGTGCTGGTTCAGCACCTGATAGCTCACTCGGTTGGCATATTTGCATACCTGCGCCAGCGACGAATAGGTCAGCCAACTGAACTTGTGCTTACTGGAGTTCGGCACGTTGGTTTTATGGTAGGCATTCGCGGTGATGTCATGGAGCAATGCGGCCAGCGCGCCATCACCTGCACCGTTGGTGTTCATGATCTTCTCTGGCCCACCCATATACGGGGCGATGTGGGAGTAGATACGCAGCGGATTAACGCAGTCTTTAAAACGCATACCACGGCTGAACTCATACTGGTTGAACTCAGCTATCGCGCCAGGCAACAACGGATGTTGGGTTTTGCGTTTGCTCTCTTCTTCCGTGAAACCTGCCATATACAGCCCAACCGGTCCTGCGGTACAGAGCACCAGATCCACCCAATCCAGCGCTTTATCCGACGCCAGTAGAGGATCGCTTTCGCCCGTCAGCGCTTCCGCCTCTTCTTCGTTCATCGCCAGAATCGAGACGTGCTCTTTCAGAAACGCCTGCCACCACTCCGGGTTATCGGCAATGACGAATTTGGTCCCCAGCGTCAGAACGACGGGGACATTGTATTTCTTCGCGTACTCAATCGCTTTCATGGTCGCGTCCGGCATCGGCTCACCCGGTTTGCAGCGCACCAGATAGGAGGTCAGTACCAGCGCAGATGCGCCCGCAATCACCTCTTCCGGGATGCTCTCGGCACGCAGTTTGTTCATGTGACCCGGGCTGATGGCAAAGGTACGCTCGCCGGAATCGCTGATCAGCGTGAAGCAGCGGCCAATCGGCCCGTCGACGCCCTGAAGGTAGTTCAGATCGGTACGGCTGGAGGTATTGCACAGATAACGGTAGGCATAGCCTCCGATTTCGATATTGCTGCACATTACGCCCAGCAGTACCGAGCGGTCATCAGCCAGCACGGAATAGTTGTGCATGGTGTTGCCGATGGTTCCGCCAGCAAACTGATGGGTGATCAGGTTTTCGCGCACCAGTTCCTGGTAAAGCGCTTCGGCAACGTCGTCCTCAATCACCAGCGAGTGCCCCGCGCTCAGACCATAACGGGCGACAAACGCATCATCCACTTTCGCTTCAATGTCCACCAGCGTCTGGTCGATACCAACGACCCATGCGGCACTGGTTTCATTTTCAGGCTGGATTTGCTGCAGGAGCGGATCGCGGGCATCAACGGGAAAGTAGTGTTTGGATTTGCGTTTACCGGGAAATTTCATGGTCTGAACTGTACAAAGAATATGGGCCGGGAATGGTAGCACAAACCCGGCCCGGAGTGCGATCAGCGACTGTTTGTCACCAGAGAGACCATCATGTCGATATGCTCTGGCGAGTCGTTAAGTGCCGGAATGTATTCGTACTTCGTGCCCCCTGCTTCCAGGAAGAACTCTCTGTTTTGCACAGCAATTTCTTCGAGCGTTTCCAGGCAATCCGCCGAGAAGCCTGGCGACATCACCTGAATATGCTTCACCCCTTTCTCACCGAGCATCTTAAGCGTTTCATCGGTATATGGGGTGAGCCACGGTTCGCGACCAAAGCGCGACTGGAAGGTCATCATCACCTTCTCTGGTGGCAGGCCGAGGGCAGAAACCAGTTCGCGCGTGGTATCACGACAACGCTGCGGGTAATCATCCCCCTCGTCAGCGAAACGCTGCGGGATACCGTGATAAGACAGCAGCAGCAGATCCGGCTCGCCGTGTTGTTCAAACGACGCGCGGGCACTGCTGGCAAGCGCTTTGATGTACAGTTCGTTATCGGCATAGTCGCGAATGAAGGTCACGCCAGGTATGCGACGGCGAGTCGCCAGAATACGCGCCAGTTCATCCCATACCGCAGCAACCGTCGAACAGGAGTACTGCGGATAGAGCGCCAGAACCACAATGTGGTCAACCCCCTGCGCCAGCAGTGATTCGACCGCGCTTTCCAGCGAAGGTTTACCGTAGCTCATACCAAGAGCGACAGGCATATCCGGCAGACGTGCGGCCAGCGCCTTTTCCTGGCGACGGCTGTAAACCATCAGCGGAGAGCCCTCTTCCATCCAGACGGACTGATAGAGTTTGGCGACGCGCGGAGAACGAATCGGCAGAATGACGCCTCGGAGCAATGGCCACCACAGCAGTCTTGGGGTATCCACGACGCGCGTGTCGCTTAAAAATTGTCGCAGGTAGCGTTTTACCGCGTCTGAAGTGGGTGCTTCTGGGGTGCCCAGATTGGCAAGCAGGATGCCGGTTTTCGCCTGACTCATTCACGCCTCTTAACCATTTGAATGGTTGTCAATTGTAGCGGAAATGCGTTTAAACGAAACCCATTGCTGCGATAGGAGAGATGGGAATATTTCTCACCCGGAGATCCGGGTGAGAAAGGTGCGATTAGCCGAGGATTTTTTCCAGCTCTGCACGTACGTCAGCAACGGCTTTGGTGCCGTCAACTTTGGCGTATTTGGTATTACCCGCCTGCGCTTCTTTGGTGTAGTAGCCAATCAACGGTGCAGTCATCTGATGGTATTCCACCAGGCGCTTACGCACGGTCTCTTCCTGATCGTCTTTACGAGTGGTCAGCTCTTCGCCGGTCACGTCATCTTTGCCTTCAACCTTAGGTGGGTTGAATTTAATGTGGTAAACGCGGCCAGAAGCTGCGTGTACGCGACGGCCCACGATACGGTCAACGATCAGCTCGTCCGGTACGTCGAACTCCAGAACGTAGTCCACATTGATGCCCGCTTCTTTCATGGCGTCAGCCTGAGGAATGGTGCGTGGGAAACCGTCCAGCAGGAAACCGTTACGGCAGTCTTCCTGAGCAATGCGCTCTTTGACCAGAGCGATAACCAGCTCGTCGGTCACCAGCTTGCCTGCGTCCATGATGTCTTTCGCTTGTTTACCCAGCTCGGAGCCAGATTTAACAGCGGCGCGCAGCATATCACCGGTGGAGATTTGCGGAATACCGTATTTCTCCATGATGAACTGAGCCTGAGTTCCTTTACCCGCGCCCGGAGCGCCAAGCAGAATAATACGCATTGCGAAAATCCCCTCAAAAGTCGATTCAATTTTTCAAAAGCGCTAAACAATACCACCAGAACGGGCATCGCTCAAGGAAGGCAGGACGGCTGAAACGGTTAATGGGGGGAGATTATTTGTGTTAGTGCAGTCTGGTGCCCTCACCCCGGCCCTCTCCCACGGGAGAGGGAGAAGACCAGGGGAGGCGTGGGTCAGTTACGCCAGCAACAGCGCATTCACACGTTTAATGAACAGGTTAGGATCTTCCAGCGTGCCGCGTTCGGCAAGCAGAGACTGATCCAGCAGCAATTCAACCCACTCCGCAAAGCGGGCTTCATCCTGAGTATCTGCTGCACGTTTCACCAGTGGGTGATCCGGGTTCAGCTCGAAAATATATTTCACTTCAGGCATCGCCTGGCCGGCAGCAGCGAACAGTTTCGCCATCTGGGTGCCCATTTCGTCAGCGTCGGTGGTAACGATCGCCGGGGTATCGGTCAGACGATGAGTGAAACGCACCTCTTTCACACGTTCGCCCAGCAGGGTTTTCACGCGCTCAACGAATGGCTCCAGCGCCTTCTCAGCTTCTTTCGCGCTTTCATCCACCTCATCCGCCAGCTTGTCGATGGACTCATCGGCTTTGGCAACAGACTGGAACGCCTTACCGTCAAACTCGGTCAGGTAGTTCATCATCCATTCGTCGATGCGGTCAGAAAGCAGCAGTACTTCGATGCCTTTCTTGCGCAACAGCTCGAGGTGCGGGCTGCTCTTCGCCGCCGCGTAGCTGTCGGCGGTAATGTAGTAGATCTTCTCCTGCCCTTCTTTCATGCGCGAGACGTACTCTTCCAGCGACACGGTTTGCGCGGAGGAGTCGGTGTGCGTAGAGGCGAAACGCAGCAGTTTGGCGATCGTTTCAACATTCGCGGTGTCTTCTGCCGGGCCCTCTTTCAGCACCAGGCCGAACTGTTTCCAGAAGGTCTGGTATTTTTCCGCATCGTCTTTTGCCAGTTTTTCCAGCATCTGCAGCGCACGTTTGGTCAGGGCGTTGCGCAAGTTACGGGTGACGGTGCTGTCCTGCAGAATTTCACGGGAGACGTTCAGCGGCAGATCGTTAGAATCTATCAGACCACGCACAAAGCGCAGGTAGTTCGGCATGAACTGCTCGGCATCGTCCATGATGAACACACGCTGTACGTACAGCTTCAGACCATGCTTATGATCGCGGTTCCACATGTCCCACGGCGCCTGTGCCGGAATGTACAGCAGGCTGGTGTACTCCTGCTTACCTTCCACACGGTTGTGGCTCCAGGTCAGCGGGTCGGTAAAATCGTGGGCGATGTGTTTGTAGAACTCGTTGTATTCGTCGTCTTTGATTTCAGACTTGTTGCGCGTCCACAATGCCTGCGCCTTGTTGATCTTCTCCCAGGAAACAACGGTTTCACCGTCCTGTTCTTCCTGTTTTTCAATCTCAACCGGCAGCGCGATGTGATCGGAGTATTTGCTGATGATGGAGCGCACGCGCCAGTCGTTCAGGAAATCATCTTCGCCTTCACGCAGATGCAGCGTGATTTCGGTCCCGCGATCCGCTTTGGTGATGTCATCAACGGTATATTCGCCTTCACCTTTGGATTCCCAGAACACACCATTTTCCGCGCTGTCGCCTGCCGCACGGGTACGCACGGTGACTTTGTCCGCGACGATGAACGCTGAGTAGAATCCGACGCCGAACTGACCGATCAGCTGGCTGTCTTTCGCCTGATCAGAGCCCATAGACTCCAGGAACGCTTTGGTGCCGGATTTGGCGATAGTCCCGAGATGGTCGATGACCTCATCGCGATTCATCCCGATGCCGTTATCGGCGATGGTCAGGGTACGGTTCTCTTTATTGAAAGAGACGCGCACGCGCAGCTCACCGTCGCCTTCGTACAGATCCGGGTTAGACAGTGCACGGAAGCGCAGCTTGTCCGCCGCATCGGAGGCGTTGGAAATCAGCTCACGCAGGAAGATTTCTTTGTTGGAATACAGGGAATGGATCATCAGGTGCAGAAGCTGTTTTACTTCTGAC
The DNA here is from genome assembly GCF_012241585.1 of Pantoea sp. LS15. Classification (NCBI taxonomy): domain Bacteria; kingdom Pseudomonadati; phylum Pseudomonadota; class Gammaproteobacteria; order Enterobacterales; family Erwiniaceae; genus Pantoea; species Pantoea sp. LS15. The sequence goes on along the minus strand of NZ_JAAVXA010000003.1, from coordinate 212,922 downwards.
TGGAAACCACGGGTTTCTTGTCCTTTCATCTATGTCGACCTCAACAATGCCATTTAATGGGGTTTTAAAACGTTGAGGGAGAGATGGGGATACGGGGGGAAAATTTCAAGCGGAGGCCACGCACGCAGCCTCCGTTTGGTCAGAAAATAATCTTGTGGCGTCCCGCCAGAGAGTGCGACAGCGTGGTACCGTCGACCATCTCCAGCTCGCCGCCCACCGGTACACCATGGGCGATACGGCTGGCGTCAACACCATACTGCGAGCAAAGCTCGGCGATGTAGTTGGCCGTTGCCTCCCCTTCCACCGTTGGGTTGGTGGCGAGGATCACCTCGTTGATCGTTTCGGACTCAAGACGCTGTTCAAGGCGGTCGAGGCCGATATCGTCCGGGCCAATACCGTCCAGCGGGGAGAGATGCCCCATCAGCACGAAATAGCGGCCGGAAAACTGCCCGGTCTGCTCAATGGCGTAGATGTCCGCCGGACTCTCCACCACGCAAATCTGACCGTTTTCCTGACGACGCGGATTCGAACAGATGTTACACACATCCTGCTCGGTAAAGGTACGGCAATCCGCACAGTGACCAATTTCTGACATGGCGCGGGTCAAAGCCTGCGCCAGGCGCATCCCGCCGCTGCGGTCGCGCTGCAATAGCGTAAACGCCATGCGCTGCGCCGATTTCGGGCCAACGCCCGGCAGGCAGCGCAGTGCTTCCATTAACTGCGTGAGCAGCGGACTGGTTTGCATCAGAATGGCATCTTGAAGCCAGGTGGCAGTTGCATACCGCTGGAAACAGAGGCCATTTTCTCTTTCTGAGTTTCGTCGATACGGCGAGCGGCATCGTTAAACGCGGCTGCAACCAGATCTTCCAGCATCTCTTTGTCGTCTTCGAGCAGGCTTGGGTCGATCTCAACGCGGCGGCAGTTGTGCGCACCGTTGATGGTCACTTTGACCAGACCGGCACCGGATTCACCCGTGACTTCCAGCTGAGCGATCTCTTCCTGCATTTTCTGCATTTTTTCCTGCATCTGCTGAGCCTGCTTCATCAGGCCACCCAGACCGCCTTTTCCACCAAACATAGGCTTCTCTCTTTTTTCACGTTTAAGGATTACAACCGTAAGTCAGACTCACGATCAAATGGGGCGAATACTCTCTTCATCCAGATCGGCGTCGAAAAACCGGCGCAGTGTCTGAATGTTGTTATCCGCAATAATCGCCTCGCGCGCCTGCGCGAGCTTCTCTTCATAAATGGCCTGACGCCACTCCAGCGGTGTTTTCACTGCCGGATTATCATCTTCAATGATAGTCAATTCAACCGGCGAACCCTGTAATGTGGCGAGCGCCTCAGCCAGCGCCTTTTGCGCGCCAGGTGAATTCAGGTGTCGTTGACCAGGACGAAGGTGTAAACGCACCTGATTGCCGTCCTGCTCTTTCCAGGCATTCAGCGCGACCTGCTCCACCAGCTTCGGCAGTTGAAGTTTACTGACCTCGGCGGCCCAGGCATCACGCGCAATAGACTCTTCGGCGAGCTTCGCGGAAAGCTCCGGTGTTTTCTCATGCTCCAGCGCCTTTTTCAGCGCTTTCGGGGTGGCGACCTCTTCCTTCACCTCTTCGATGATAGTGGTCGCCTTCCAGCGGTAAGCCTCTTCTTTCACCGGGGCTTTCTGCTCGAGCGCGGACGGCGCAGGACGCGACTGTACGCGCTCCGTTACCGAGGCCAGTCGTTCAAGCGCGGCGTTGTTAACCGGCCGCGCTCTTCCTGGCGCTGCCGGTTCACTCTTTTTTGGTTTGGTTGCTCCCTGCGCACGCTGCAACTGGCTGCGTGCGGCAAGCACCGAACTGGTGGCGTCCGACAGCGGCACATTTTGCTGCTGCGGCGTCGGCTGCGGTGGTACCTGCTGCGGTGACATCACCGCCGTCGGTGCGACCGGAGCAAAGGATTGTCGCGGCACGTCCGGTTCCGGCAACGGCATACGCGGATGGAACGCCAGCGCGCGCAGCAGCGTCATTTCAACGCCCATACGCGGATCCGGCGCGAACGGTAACTCTTTGCGGCCAATCAGCAGCGTCTGGTAGTAAAGCTGAACATCAGCAGGCGGTACGGTGCGGGCAAGTTCACGCATCCGTTGTTCGATAGCCGCCATATCGGCACCAATGGCAGACGGAGAAAGCTGCAGCATCGCTACACGGTGCAGCAGGCTGAGCATCTCGACCAGCAGCCCTTCCCATTCAATACCACGGGCAGCGGCCGCATCGACCTGCGACATAACACGCTCACCGTTGGCGGCAACCATCGCTTCGATAAGGGAGAGCGCCTGATCATCATCCAGCGTGCCAAGCATGGTACTGACCGCATCGGTCGAGAGTTTGCCATCACCGCTGGCTATCGCCTGATCGGTAAGACTTAACGCATCACGCAGGCTGCCATCCGCTGCACGAGCCAACAGTTGCAGAGCACGCGGTTCGTGGACAATTTTCTCTTCGTCGAGAATATGTTCAAGCTGAGCACGGATCTGTTCAACGTCCAGCGCCTTCAGATGGAACTGCAGGCAGCGGGATAAAATAGTGACCGGCAGCTTTTGCGGGTCAGTGGTCGCCAGCAGGAATTTCACATGCGCGGGCGGTTCTTCCAGCGTTTTCAGCAGGGCGTTGAAGCTGTGACGCGACAGCATATGCACTTCATCGATCAGGTAGACCTTGAAGCGGCCACGCGCCGGGGCGTACTGCACGTTGTCGAGCAGATCGCGGGTATCTTCCACTTTTGTGCGCGAGGCGGCGTCGATCTCGATCAGATCGACAAAACGCCCCTGCTCAATCTCGCGGCAGTTATCGCATACGCCACAGGGCGTAGCGGTGATCCCGGTTTCGCAGTTCAGACCTTTTGCCAGCAAACGGGCAATAGAGGTTTTACCGACGCCACGGGTGCCGGAGAAAAGATAGGCGTGATGGATGCGACCTAGCGACAAGCCGTTCGCCAGGGCCGTCAGCACATGTTCCTGACCGACAACGTCAGCAAAGGTTTGTGGTCGCCATTTACGGGCTAACACCTGATAACTCATGGGCAGGCTCTGCAACGCTGGAAGGTGAATTTATGGAGGGGAATGCTATCACAACCTCACCCATTGAGCGAGGTTGTGAAAATCGGGATCAGTGACCCGGGAATGGCACCAGGCTGTAGCTGGTAATACCCTGTTTTTCCAGGCGCTGTTCACCGCCCAGATCGAACAGGTTGATGATGAATGCCGCGTCGGTCACTTCACCACCCAGACGACGGATCAGCTTCACGGTCGCTTCGATGGTGCCACCGGTAGCCAGCAGATCGTCAACCACCAGCACTTTGTCACCAGGGACGATCGCATCAACATGGATCTCCAGCTGATCAGTGCCGTATTCCAGCTCATAGCTTTCAGCGATGGTTTCACGTGGCAGTTTGCGCGGTTTACGTACCGGCACAAAACCCACGCCCAGCGCCAGCGCAACTGGTGCGCCAAACAGGAAGCCCCGGGCTTCAGTACCTACTACTTTGGTGATCCCGGCGTTTTTATAACGCGCAACCAGCAGTTCAATGCTGAGGGCGTACGCTTTCGGGTCTTCCAGCAAGCTGGTGACATCACGGAAAAGGATGCCAGGTTTTGGATAGTCCTGGATACTTTTGATGCTGTTTTTCAGATATTCAAGCTGCTGTGCAGTTGCGGTCATCGGTTTGTGCCTAAATGAAACAGTGTTACTCACAGCGCGCAACGAGTCGGTAAAGATAACAATTGCTTAACCTTTAACCAGGCGCACCTGTGCTCGAAAACGGTCGAATTTACTGGCTGTGCGAGATAATTGCAACAGACATTATAAGGCGTCAGTGCTTTTGTTGCTTTTCATCAACCACGGGAATTCGCCACATAAAGATGAGCAGGCAAGTCAGGATCACCAGCAACAGGATCCGCACCCACATCATTTTCACCAGCCATAATGAAATAGAGAAGGTGATGAGGATCACCGCGATCGCGCGCGGTTTAGCACCGGGCGGCATGGCCCGGTGTTTTTGCCAGTGGCGCAGATAGCCACCAAACCATGAGCGATACAGCAGCCAGTGGTGAAAACGCGGCGATGAGCGGGCGAAGCACCAGGCCGCCAATAGGATAAACGGCGTGGTCGGCAGCAAGGGTAAAACCACACCTAATGTGCCAAGCACTACCGCGAGCCAGCCAATGATGATTAAAATAGTACGCTGCATAATGCGAATCGTTATCAAACTGAACGGCTACTTTACCACTGGAGAGCGCCTTGAAAACAGCCTTGCTTCTGGAGACGCTGCAAAAACAGCTGACCACCCTGCGAGCAGAGGCCACCCCTCTGATGGGGCACGCCACGCTGAAGCCGCGCTTTGACCGGCAACTTTTTCGCACCCGAAGCACGCTTATTCAGGATTATATTGCTGAAGCCCAGGCCCATCTTGATGAGCTTCGCCACGCGGTTGAGCACGGGCAGACGCAGCAAGTGGCCTGGCTTGCAGAGCATCTCACCGGGCAAATCACCGCCCTGCACCGGGAAATCGCCACCTGGACGCTACGTGCCTGGGACGGTGCATCACCGGGGCTTAACAAATGGCAGCGTAAGCGGCTGGAGAACCAGGAGTTTGAACGTCGGTTGTTTGAGATGAAGCGCGAGCGGGAAGCACGCCTGAACAACAGTGAAACGCTGGAAGAGCAGCAACTATTAATGCGCGAGATTAGCGCGCTGGAAGGACGCCTCGTCCGCTGCCGTCAGGCGCTGGATGAAATTGAACGCGTTATTGCCCGTTTGACCCGTTAACAGGAGCCATATAAATGTCACTGGAAAATGCACCCGATGAGGTCAAACTGGCCGTTGATTTGATTATGTTGCTGGAGAATCATGAAATCCCCGCAGAAACCGTGCTTAAGGCGCTGGAGATTGTGCGAAGAGATTTTGAGGGTAAGGTGAAGGCTGTATTGCCCTCACCCTGCCCCTCTCCCGGCGGGAGAGGGAATATAGATTAGGCCGGTGTCGGATCGTCACCCTTAATCTCACGCTTCACTTCCGTATGCTCATCACCTTTTTCATTACGCAGGTGAATTTCAAGCTGGTTGAAAGCAATATTGATATTGTTTTCACGGCACAGACGGTCAATGGAGCGGTTCAGTTCATCCACGGTGTAGCTGCGATCGCGAAGCTCACGCACATATAAACGCAGCTCGTGATCCAGCGTACTCGGCCCGAAGGTGGTGAAGAACACGTCTGGTGCAGGCTCGTGCATGACCTTTGGATGATCTTTTGCTGCCTTCAGCAGTACCTCTTTCACCTTATCCAGATCCGAACCGTAGGCAACGCCGAGTCGGATCACTACACGCGTTGTCGTATCAGAGAGTGACCAGTTGATCAGGCGCTCGGTCACAAATGCTTTGTTCGGAATGATCACCTCTTTGCGATCAAAGTCGGTAATGGTGGTCGCACGAATACGGATCTTGCTGACCGTACCGGAGAACGTGCCAATGGTGACGGTATCGCCAATTCGCACCGGACGTTCGAACAGGATGATCAGGCCAGAAACAAAGTTACCGAAGATCTCCTGCAAGCCAAAACCAAGACCTACCGAGAGTGCCGCAGCCAGCCACTGCAGTTTGTCCCACGACACGCCCAGCGAGCCAAAGACCGTCATCGCCCCGACAATAATAATGACGTAGTTGAGGATGGTGGTAATGGCATAGGACGCCCCCTGACGCAGGTTCAGGCGTGACAGCACCAGTACTTCCAGCAGACCCGGCAGGTTGCGAATCAGCGCCCAGGCCACCATTGACGACACCACAGCAAACAGCAGGCTGCCCATGGTGACGCTCTTCATGACCGCAGCCCCCGCTTCGGTGCCACTGTATTGCCAGAGGGTGATACTGTCGAGATAAGCGAAGACGGTAATCAAATCAGACCAGATGGCCCAGAACATTACCGCAAACAAAGCGACCATCACCAGCATGGTGATACGCAGCGTCTGCTGGTTGACCTGTTCCAGTGCGATGGTCGGCTCTTCCTGCGGCTCCGCGCCTTCGGCCCCCTCTTTCACCTGATGCTGACGACGGGCGATGGCACGGCGATAGGCGATACGACGAGCCGCCACACTCAGACCGCGCAGCACGGTCTGATAGAGCAGATTCCAGATGATCACCAGATAAACCGTTTCAATCCAACGGCCAGACAGACGCAGCGTGGTGTAGAAGTAGCCCGTTGCCGTGAGCACCATCAGCGCCAGCGGAATAATCGCCAGCACAGTTACCGTGGCCAGACGAATATTGTGGGACTCTTTATCACGCCAGCTATCGCGGCACATCGGCCACATCAGAATGGCAATCAGCAGCAGGTTCAGCAGAATGACCAGTTGCCCCAGCACATCATCCATCAGATGCAGCGGAGAAAGTTCAGAGACAACCGACCAGAAGTGCAGCGGCAGAAGGGCCAGGCTGACACGCACAATCTGACGACGCCAGTGGCTGGTCAGTTGCGCAGGCATGTTGAAATGACGCACTGCTACGCCGTCTTTTTCCAGTACCTTCCAGCACAGACCAAACACCAGCCAGAACAGCGCCAGTTTTTTACTGAACGCCCACAGCAGATCGCTGACGTTGAGCTGCATCGTGAGCAGAATCAGACCTACCGCCAGGATAATCAGGCATACCGGCAGGGCACGAATGAGATCAATCAGAATCGCTTTCGGCGTATTGAGCTGGCTATCGTTTCGCAGTTGCCCCACTTCGGATGCCAGTTTCGCCTGGTACTTTTTCAGCCAGCCCAGACGCCAGCGAATCAGGCCAGCAATCAGCAGTAGTGGTAACCCCGCCAGGAAGGCAATCATCACCGCAGGCCAGGCTTTCTCCCAGTTCACGGTGATTTTCATACTCTTGATCTGCGTTTTCAGCGTCTCTGGGAAGGATTTAATCCAGTCCCAGTCCATCGGCTTGTTGCTGTTTACCCAGAAAATCTGCTGCGTCAAAATTTCCTGCAGACTTTTCGAAACGCTTACCAGCTGCTGCTGGTTGATCTGCAGGTTAATGGCCATCATCAACTGGTTACCCAGTTGTTTGTTGAGCTGGTCCAGCAGCTCGCGACGCATATCCACCACCTGAAGTAGCGCATCGTGCACTTCCGGGTTCACGTCACTGGAATGACCTTCTTCAATTTTGGCGACGAAAGTATCGCTCTGGAAAAGGGCATCTCGCTGCTGGTTGATATCAAATTGTTCCAGACGCAAATCCGCAATGCGGTTGGTCATGTCCTCCAGTTCATCGGCAGACGGGAGCGTTTGCTGTTGCTGGTAGAGAATACGCGACAGCAGGAGACTGCCTTTCAGAACCGCAATCTGCTCTTTAATGTTGCGTTCAGCCTGCAGCGCGCGATCCAGCCAGTTTTTCACTTTGATATTTTGCTGAACCAGCGAGTTACCGTTTTCCGTCGCCTGTATCAGACGCTGGCTGAGCTGATGGTTAGCCTCGAGCTCCTGTTTCACCAGTGGGTTCGCCTGAATGCGAGCCGTTTCGTCAGGTGATACCGCCTCCTGGGCCGTTTTTTCTGTCAGCGTCAGGCGTTTACTGTTAACCGCCTCCTGCAACAACTGGAGCTGGTGTTCCAGGCGATTAATATTTGCGGTGACATAATCACGCTGTTTCTGGAGCGTGTCCTGCAGCAGCGTATTCCCTTCCAGGCTTTTACGCTGCTGTTCGATTTGCGCATTGAGCAATGTCTGCTGAACCAGTAGCAGGGTTTGCTGTGTCGGGCGTAGCGTGCCCTCTCCCACCGTCGTGCCATTCAGGCGATTGCGGATCTGCTGCAACTGTTGGGACGCGGCGTACATCGCATTTTGCACGCGCTCAGGCTGAGTCTGCAGTGAGACAAGTTGGCTATTATACGTTGCGAGATCGGACTGCGCGGTTTGCAGATCGTCAAGGGATTGCGAGACACGCGACTCCAGCTGACGTAATGAAAGGGTCGCGAGTGTTTTTCGTGTTTCATCGTCGTTATCGACGTCACTCAGGGCATTCAGCGCATCCGTTGCCTTGCGCATGTTGTCAGGAGCCTGAGCCACCTTCTGACGCAGTTGTGCGGTTTCAGCTTTGACACGCTCAATTTTATCATACGTTTCCAGCGTTTCCGTCAGATCCTGCTGGATAAGCTTCTCCTGAGGAGAGAGCTCTTTCTGTTTGTTCAGGGTGTCGAGTTGCGACTGAACATCAGCGCGCGAGGGGATATCATTGCTGTTATCGGCGCGAGCCCAGGAAAGCGGTGCCGTGGTGAAGAAAAACAGCATCGCAAGGAGCAATGCAAAAACAGGATGTTGCGAGCGATTGATGGGCAGCATAGTCATGAATGATGTCAGAAGATGACCGAAAATAGTCCGGCGTGAAGAATATCACGCTCGCCGGAAGCAGAATAGCGCGAACGTTATCGTCTGAGATAAATCCTGAAAAGGGATCAGGCTGTTAGCGAAGGCGCGTCGCTGCGCAGCGTGGGGCAGAGCTGTAGCATTTCCAGTAAAATCGCCACATAACTGCGAGCTTCCTCTCTGAGGTCAAAGGATTGCGGCGCAAATAGCCAGTTTTCCATCAGGCCTGAAATGTAGCTGCGCATCAGGATAGCTGCCCGACGGGTCATCAGATTGGCCGGTAACAGCTTTGCCTGCATACACAGGCTCAGGTTCTGTTCAATACGATCATAGCTCTCCAGGCTGAGGCTGCGTTGCGCCTCTTGCACCACCGCCATCTCGCCCACGTACTCGCATTTATGGAAAATAATTTCCATCATTAACCTGCGACGTTCTTCAACGACTGTCGCTTCAAGGATATATACTAATATTTCTCTCAATACTGAGAGTGGATCGTCAGGGAATTTTGCCCGATACTCACTCTCGAGATCGCTAATGCTGGACTCTGAAAGCTCCCAGATTTCACTGAACAGATCTGACTTGTCTTTAAAATGCCAGTAAATCGCTCCCCGCGTGACACCTGCGGCCTGAGCAATCTGTGCCAGCGAGGTTGATGAAACACCCTGCTGAGAGAACAAACGCATTGCCACATCCAGAATGTGTTGTCGGGTTTCCAGCGCTTGTTGTTTAGTTTTTCGTGCCATAGGTGGGTGAATTTACAGGAGTCAGATTTACATACATTTGTGAATGTATGTACCATAGCATGACGATAATATAAACGCAGCAATGGGTTTTTGGACTCAGGACCATTGATCAATTTGAAATCGGACACTAGAGGTTTACATATGAACAAAAACAGAGGGTTAACGCCTCTGGCGGTCGTTCTGATGCTCTCAGGCAGCTTAGCGCTTACAGGATGTGACAATAAACAGGCTCAACAAGGAGCTCAGCAGATGCCAGAAGTTGGCGTTGTGACGCTCAAATCCGAACCTCTTCAAATCACTACCGAATTACCCGGCCGTACAAATGCATATCGCATTGCGGAAGTTCGTCCTCAGGTGAGTGGCATTATCCTGAAACGTAACTTTACCGAAGGCGGTGATGTGAAAGCGGGTGAGTCTCTGTATCAGATTGATCCGGCAACCTATCAGGCATCTTATGAAAGCGCCAAAGGCGACCTGGCAAAAGCACAAGCCGCAGCCAAAATCGCCCAGTTGACGCTGAACCGCTACCAAAAACTCCTCGGTACCAAGTACATCAGTCAACAGGATTACGATACTGCCCTGGCAGATGCACAGCAGGCTAACGCGGCCGTAGTGGCAGCGAAAGCGGCAGTCGAAACCGCTCGCATTAATCTGGCCTATACCAAAGTGACCTCTCCGATTAGCGGTCGTATTGGTAAATCTTCCGTTACGGAAGGTGCACTGGTACAGAACGGTCAGGCTTCTGCGCTGGCTACCGTGCAGCAGCTTGATCCTATCTACGTCGACGTGACGCAGTCGAGCAACGATTTCCTGCGCCTGAAACAAGAGCTGGCTAACGGCACCCTGAAACAGGAAAACGGCAAAGCCAAAGTGGAGCTGGTGACGAATGACGGTATCAAGTTCCCGCAGGAAGGTACGCTGGAATTCTCTGACGTGACGGTCGACCAGACCACCGGTTCCATCACCTTACGTGCGATTTTCCCGAACCCTGACAAAAATCTGCTGCCAGGTATGTTTGTTCGCGCACGTCTGGAAGAAGGGACCAACCCAACCGCACTACTGGTTCCACAGCAGGGTGTGACCCGTACACCACGCGGGGATGCGAGCGCACTGGTTGTCGGGGCTGATGACAAAGTCGAAACGCGTAATATCACGGCAACACAGGCGATTGGCGATAAATGGCTGGTGACGGAAGGCCTGAAAGAAGGCGATCGCGTGATTATTACTGGTTTGCAAAAAGTTCGTCCTGGCGCGCAGGTCAAAGCACAGGAAGTGAAATCTGACGATAAACAACAAGCTTCGGCCGCTGGCCAGTCAGAACAAACCAAGTCTTAACTTAAACAGGAGCCGTTAAGACATGCCTAATTTCTTTATCGATCGCCCCATATTTGCGTGGGTGATCGCCATAATCATCATGTTGGCTGGGGGACTTGCGATCCTGAAGCTGCCTGTCGCGCAATATCCGACCATTGCGCCACCGGCGGTAACAATTTCCGCGACCTACCCAGGGGCTGATGCGAAAACAGTGCAGGACACTGTCACTCAGGTTATCGAACAGAACATGAACGGTATCGATAACCTGATGTACATGTCCTCAAACAGTGACTCCACTGGTACGGTACAGATCACTCTGACCTTCCAGTCAGGTACGGATGCTGACATCGCGCAGGTTCAGGTGCAGAACAAACTGCAACTGGCGATGCCGCTGCTGCCGCAGGAAGTACAACAGCAGGGTGTGAGCGTCGAGAAATCGTCCAGTAGCTTCCTGATGGTTGTCGGGGTTATTAACACCAACGGCACCATGACGCAGGAGGATATTTCCGACTACGTGGGTGCCAACATGAAGGATGCCATTAGCCGTACTTCTGGTGTGGGTGACGTTCAGCTGTTCGGTTCCCAGTACGCGATGCGTATCTGGATGGACCCGAACAAACTGAACAACTTCCAGCTGACGCCGGTTGATGTAATCAGTGCAATCAAAGCTCAGAACGCCCAGGTTGCTGCCGGTCAGTTAGGTGGTACGCCGCCGGTGAAAGGCCAGCAACTTAACGCGTCGATCATTGCGCAAACGCGTCTGACCTCTGCCGATGAGTTCAGCAAGATCCTGCTGAAAGTGAATCAGGACGGTTCGCAGGTTCGCCTGCGTGACGTGGCAAAAGTGGAGCTGGGTGGCGAGAACTACGACATCATCGCGAAGTACAACGGCAAACCGGCATCCGGTCTGGGTATTAAGCTGGCAACAGGCGCTAACGCCCTGGATACGGCAAATGCGATCCGCGCAGAACTGAAGAAGATGGAACCGTACTTCCCTTCAGGCCTGAAAATTGTCTACCCGTATGACACCACGCCGTTCGTTAAAATCTCGATCCACGAAGTGGTTAAAACCCTGGTAGAAGCGATCATCCTGGTATTCCTGGTGATGTATCTGTTCCTGCAAAACTTCCGTGCGACGTTGATTCCAACCATCGCCGTTCCGGTCGTATTGCTCGGAACCTTCGCCATCCTGTCGATATTCGGTTATTCGATAAACACCCTGACGATGTTCGGGATGGTTCTCGCCATCGGCTTGCTGGTGGATGATGCCATCGTAGTAGTAGAGAACGTCGAGCGTGTCATGGCGGAGGAAGGTCTGCCGCCGAAGGAAGCCACACGTAAATCAATGGGCCAGATCCAGGGCGCGTTGGTCGGTATCGCGATGGTACTGTCGGCGGTATTTATCCCGATGGCGTTCTTCGGGGGGTCTACCGGTGCGATTTATCGTCAGTTCTCGATTACCATTGTTTCTGCAATGGCGCTGTCAGTACTGGTTGCGTTGATCCTGACACCTGCACTGTGTGCCACCATGCTGAAGCCAATTCAGAAAGGCGGTCACGGCGAGCACAAAGGGTTCTTCGGCTGGTTTAACCGCATGTTTGATAAGAGCACGCACCACTACACCGACAGCGTGGGCAACATCCTGCGCAGCACCGGTCGTTACTTGCTGCTCTATATCATCATCGTGGTGGGCATGGCCTATCTGTTCGTTCGTCTGCCAAGTTCGTTCCTGCCAGACGAAGACCAGGGCGTGTTCCTGAGTATGGCTCAGCTTCCGGCGGGGGCGACACAAGAGCGTACCCAGAAAGTGCTGGATGAGATGACCGACTACTACCTCACCAAAGAGAAAGACAACGTTGAATCCGTGTTTGCGGTTAACGGCTTTGGTTTTGCGGGTCGTGGTCAGAACACCGGTATTGCCTTCGTTTCCCTGAAAGACTGGTCTGAACGTCCAGGTAAGGAAAACAAGGTCGAAGCGATTACTGGCCGTGCCATGGGCACGTTCTCGAAGATCAAAGATGCGATGGTCTTTGCCTTTAACCTGCCAGCGATTGTTGAACTGGGTACAGCGACTGGTTTTGACTTCCAGCTGATTGACCAGGGCGGCCTGGGCCACGAAAAACTGACGCAGGCACGTAACCAACTGTTCGGCGAAGTGGCGAAACACCCTGACCTGCTGGTTGGCGTGCGTCCTAACGGCCTGGAAGATACGCCTCAGTACAAGATCGATATCGATCAGGAAAAAGCACAGGCGCTGGGTGTTTCCATCAGTGACATCAATACCACACTGGGCGCTGCCTGGGGCGGTAGCTACGTCAATGACTTCATCGACCGTGGTCGTGTGAAGAAAGTGTACGTGATGTCAGAAGCCCAATACCGTATGTTGCCGAACGATATCAATAACTGGTACGTGCGCGGCAGTAACGGTCAGATGGTACCGTTCTCGGCGTTCTCAACATCACGCTGGGAATACGGTTCACCGCGTCTGGAGCGCTATAACGGTCTGCCTTCCATGGAAATTCTGGGTCAGGCTGCACCGGGTCGAAGCACCGGTGAAGCGATGGCGATGATGGAGCAACTGGCGAGCAAGCTGCCTTCGGGAATTGGCTACGACTGGACCGGTATGTCCTATCAGGAACGTCTGTCCGGTAACCAGGCCCCTGCCCTGTACGCCATCTCGCTGATTGTGGTCTTCCTGTGTCTGGCAGCACTGTACGAGAGCTGGTCGATTCCGTTCTCCGTCATGCTGGTGGTTCCGCTGGGGGTTATCGGTGCACTGCTTGCCGCAACGTTCCGTGGCCTGACCAACGACGTGTACTTCCAGGTAGGTCTGTTGACAACCATTGGCTTGTCGGCGAAGAACGCGATACTTATCGTGGAATTCGCCAAAGACCTGATGGAGAAAGAAGGTAAAGGCCTGATTGAGGCGACACTGGAAGCGGTTCGTATGCGTCTGCGTCCAATCCTGATGACGTCGCTGGCGTTTATCCTCGGCGTTATGCCACTGGTTATCAGCTCTGGTGCTGGCTCCGGTGCGCAGAACGCAGTAGGTACAGGTGTAATGGGTGGTATGGTCACCGCGACCATTCTTGCCATCTTCTTCGTACCGGTGTTCTTCGTGGTGGTTCGCCGCCGCTTCAGTCGTAAGAATGAAGATGTTGAACACAGTCATTCAGTAGAGCATCACTGATACCGGTTTCACGTGATAAAAAGGCCGCATTAGCGGCCTTTTTCATTTTCTGAAAAAATCATAAAATACGCTTATTGTGCTTCCATTTATTTCCTGCCATGTTTATTAGACATATCATAATTAACTGATAACTTAATCGGTGAATTCGGGATTTTTTTAATTTCATTTCCACGCTTAAGTTATTAGGAATATTCCTAACAGCAAGTCCGAACAAACAGAACACAGGACCAGGACGTCTTCCCATCGTTAAAGCTAAACCGATGAAACGTAAGGGAGCGAAAAAAAATTTATTGTTAATTTAGAGAAAAATGTTCAGTTCCGGACAAACATTTGCGTAAACGCTCGCAGTCTGCGGTTTTATTTGTAATTTTTCGTAATAGCGCGGTGAAATCTTGAATGGAGTGGCTTATAGTTAGAGATATCAGGAACACAGCACCCGTGTGGCTAAGTATGTTGTATCCATCCCGACAATGTTGTTCGGTGAGTAAGAAATCACTCAGAAGGGGATGCGCTATGGACGAGTACTCGCCAAAAAGGCATGATATCGCGCAGTTGAAATTTCTCTGCGAATCCTTGTACCATGACTGCCTTGCCAATCTTGATGAAAGTAACCATGGCTGGGTGAACGACCCAACGTCTGCCATCAATTTACAGTTGAATGAGCTGATAGAGCATATCGCAACCTTCGCACTTAATTATAAAATTAAGTACAATGAAGATAATAAGCTCATTGAGCAAATTGATGAATACCTGGATGACACCTTTATGTTGTTCAGCAGTTACGGCATTAACGCCCAGGATTTGCAAAAATGGCGTAAATCGGGAAACCGGCTATTCCGCTGTTTCGTCAACGTGAGCAGAGCTAACCCGGTTAGTCTTTCCTGTTAAAATTATTACAATTACTAAGGTGAATTTATGTCTGATAAACCACTCACAAAAATCGATTATTTGATGCGTTTACGACGTTGTCAGTCAATTGACACGCTCGAACGTGTCATTGAAAAGAATAAATACGAGCTTTCTGATAATGAACTGGCGGTATTTTATTCAGCTGCTGACCATCGTCTTGCTGAGCTGACGATGAATAAGTTGTATGACAAAATTCCTACTTCTGTATGGAAATTTGTCCGTTAATCTTTGAAGTGTGTCTGTAGAGTTCTACGCCACGTTCTGAACTGTATTCACCTATCCCGTTATGTTTCCTGTGCAAAAGCAGGCCTCCGTGTAAAACGTGCTCATCAGCAACAATGTTGTGACAATAGTCACATCGGTTATTAGGGAACGTTCCCATGCTGAGCGGTTAAGATTACCCTGCGGTAACTACGTTCAGAGAGGTTTCCAGGATGAGCATTGAAAAACAGAAGATGATAGCAGGTGAACCTTACCGCCCCGGTGATGAGACATTACGGACCGACCGACTGAGAGCCCGCCATCTGATTCATCGCTATAACCACACCGCGCCTGATGAAAAAACAGAACGCCAGAACATTCTGGCGGAACTTCTGGGGCAAAGCGAAGGGGCTTATATTGAACCGAGCTTCCGCTGCGACTACGGATATAACATTTATCTGGGTAAGGACTTTTACGCTAACTTCGATTGCGTGATGCTGGATGTGTGCCCTATTCACATAGGTGATAACTGCATGCTCGCACCGGGTGTTCATATTTATACAGCAACCCATCCACTGGACGCAGAGGAACGTAATAGCGGCGTGGAGTTTGGCAAACCCGTGAGTATTGGTAACAATGTCTGGATTGGCGGACGTGCGGTCATTAATCCAGGCGTAACCATTGGCGATAATGTGGTGGTGGCCTCCGGTGCTGTCGTGACGAAAGATGTCCCGGCCAATGTCGTCGTTGGCGGTAATCCGGCAAAAATCATCAAAAACCTGTAAAGCTGCGGGGGAGTCAACTGTTATGGTCTTTTAGCGCCATACTGTTACTTTTTTCAACCAAATGGCTCCCCTAAAATTGGCAGATCCCCTGTATTGTCAACTCTCATGAAGGCAAAAAATGACCGAGATACAGCGCCTGCTCACTGCCACCATCGACGATCTTAACCTCCGCGAAAAGCGCGACAATCGCCCGCGCTTTAGCATTAGCTTTATCCGCAAACATCCCGGACTGTTTGTCGCAATGTATGCCGCCTGGCTGGCGACGCTTATTGTGATGCTGAAATCCGAAACACTGGTGGACTCCGTCTGGCTGCTCGTTGTGCTGTTTGTCGTTTTTAACGCCTTTTTCTTTTTCGACGTGAATCCCCGCTACCACTACGAAGATATCGACGTACTCGATTTTCGGGTCTGCTACAACGGCGAGTGGTACAACACCCGTTACGTACCAACGGAGCTGATCGACAGCATCATGCACTCTCCGGCTGTCGAAAGCGTGCAAAAAGAGAAGCTACAGAAAATGATCTCTACCAAAGGTCAGCTTTCTTTCTACGATGTCTTTACCCTTTCTCGCCCTGTTGCTGCGTAATTAACGCCTGCAGGCGTCGGATCCCCGGCACAAACTGAGAAGCAGAGGTATTGCCGTAACCTAAAACCAGACCGGTTTGTCCCTGCTTCTTATCCAGGTAATATCCGCTCAATGCAGCGGGGGCCAACTGAAACGCCCTCGCCTGCTCCACCAGCTTCTGGTCATCAATACCTTCTATTGTAAGCGTCAGATGCATTCCTCCCTCACCCGCAAGAATGCGATGCGGAGTATGAAGCTCCACACTCAGTACCTCCCGCAACTGGCGGTAACGTTTACGATAGAGCCGGCGCATGGCGGCTAAATGACGGGCATAATGTCCTTCTTCAATAAACAGCGCCAGAGTACGCTGTTCAGCTCGGTGCCCACCGCGTAACAGCGCACCAATGGCCGGATGAGCCGCCTTTGCCAGCGCCGGGGGTAACACCATGAACCCCATTCTGAGCGATGGGAACAGGGTTTTGCTGAATGTCCCCAGATAGACAACAGGGGCGTTAGGTACCATTCCCAACATTGCCGGTACTGGCTCACCGGTGTAACGGAACTCACTGTCGTAATCATCCTCAATAATCCAGGCGTTATGTTGCCGGGCAAGTTCCAGCAGCGCCAGACGCCGTCGCGCGCTGAGTACGCTTCCGTAAGGGAACTGATGCGAAGGGGAGGTGAAAATAAGCGAGGGGGAAGGAACATCCAATCCTTCCCAGTACATTCCCTCGTCATCGACAGGTATTCCCGTCATCCCCAAACCATTTTTCACAAAGGCACTTTTTGCCCCGCTATATCCGGGATTTTCCACCCAGGCAACATCCCCCTGCTCGCTCAGCAGCATCGTACAAAGATTGACGCCCTCAAGAGCCCCTTCCGTTATTACAATCTGGCTGGCGTCGCAGTCAATGCCGCGAGACAGGGCAAGATGACGGGCGATAGCCGCCCGCAGCGACGGCTCCCCGGCAGGGGAACCATACCCCAGCAAACTACTTCCCTCCTCCCGTAATACGCGATCGTACAAGCGTCGCCACAGCGGTAGAGGAAAATAGTTGATGGCAGGCGTTCCGGGGGTGAACGCCATAACCGGTGTATCCCGGGCCACTGGTGCAGGTAACAAGGAGACGCGCTTTGCGAGCGTGATGACAGCGTCCGGTAATGCCTGAGCGACAGAACGTTGAGCTAACTGTGCCACACGCGTTCCCTGGCGGTTGCGCAGTAAATATCCTTCGAGCGTGAGTTGCTCCAGCGCTGCATTCACGGTGTTCCGCGAAAGAGAAAGCTGATGCGCCAGCGTTCGCGAACCCGCAAGCTGGCAGCCAGACTGTAACCTGCCGCACAGTATGGCCTCCCGCAATGTTAGATAGAGCGTACGTTGAAGCGTCTCTTCCCCACGAACTTTCAGAGCAGCATTGAGCAACGTATAAAATTCATCACCCGGTATATTCATCCCACCTCCTGCTGGTACCACCAAAACATAGCCGAGTGGTTCTTTTTATGGAACCAGTAACTTACTAATCTGGAGCTCTTTTCAACGTCACGGATATTAAGATGAAGACATTCAATCAATTTGGTCAGCCAGTGGGAGAGCCCCTTATCGACTGGCAACCTCGTCAGCCCCCGTCCCGGGTTGTTCTTCAGGGGCGATATTGTCGACTTGAGCCTCTGCGGGTGGAGCATGCCGACGCACTGTTCAGCGCTTATTCCCGGGCCGAAGATACCCGCAGCTGGACATGGCTGCTACGGGAGCCAGATGCCTCGGCGGGTGAGTTTGCAGGGTGGGTGGCGAGCGTGTGTGAATTATCCGATCCCATTCACTTTACCGTAATTAATAACCAGACCCAGTCTCCGGTCGGAACACTGGCCCTGATGCGGATCGATCCTAAAAACGGTGTAGTGGAAGTGGGGCATGTTCATTTCTCCCCACTGTTAAGCCGCACGCCAGAGTCAACAGAAGCGCAATATCTGCTGATGCAGTACGTGTTCGATACTCTTGGCTACCGTCGTTATGAATGGAAATGTAACAGTCTGAACGAGCCATCGCGCAAGGCCGCACTGCGTCTTGGTTTTCAGTTTGAGGGGCGTTTTCGCCAGGCGTTGGTCACAAAAGGTCATAACCGGGATACCGACTGGTTTTCGATACTCGACAAAGAGTGGCCTGTGCTGGCGAAGGCCTTTGAAGGTTGGCTTGCCACCGACAATTTTACTGCCGATGGCAAACAGAAAAGATCCCTGGAAAGTTGGCGAGAAACACGCATCTAGCGTCTTTTTTTACGTCCCTGAACCGCTTTAAAGCGCGGGTTAGATTTGCAAATCACATATAAGCGTCCCTTGCGTTTGACTATCTGGCAATCCGGGTGGCGCTGTTTCGCACTACGTAATGAGTTAAGTACCTGCATAGTTAGCCCCGTTTCGCATTAAGAAAACCACCAAAACGCTTGCGGAAGCGTGCCGCGCTGCCATCCGTAGAGAACGTTTTCTGCTTGCCGGTATAGAACGGATGCGATTTTGAAGAGACCTCAATAGTGATGTAGGGATAGGTTTCACCGTCGAGTTCAATTTCGCGGTCGGTTTTAATAGTCGAGCCAACTTTAAAGTACTCATTGGCACTGGTGTCGTGGAAAACCACGGTGCGATAGGCGGGATGGAAATCTGGTTTCATCGTAAGCTCTTTGTGTTCTGTTATAACATAACAGATAATATCGGGACTCTGCTGAAATAACAACCCCCTCTATCCTGATGTTATTTTCTGATTTGCCTTAGATAAAATGAAAACAACGCCGTACACGTGCTATAACTACATCATTTCGCGGTAAAATCTTTCTCTTCTGGCAGGGAACTCGGTGCCCAGGAACGGGCACATGAGGAAGGAAACGACAGCATGAATACCCGACATCTGGTCAGTCTGGTGACTGGCGTACTTATCCTTTCTGTGCTGCTCCCCATTTGCCTGAGCATCTGGCTTGCGCATCGCCAGGCGGAAGAACAATTTGTCGATGCGCTGGACAGGTATGCTTCACGTGTACTGGTACGTACTGACCTGGTCGTGGAGCAGGCAAAAGAAGCGCTAAATCAGTTGCAGGCGTTTAAGGGAGTCCCCTGTAGCCCTTCACATTTGATGGAAATGCGCCGGTCCGCTTTCTCGTGGCGTTATGTCCAGGAAGTTATCTATGTCGACAACCTTAAAATCCTCTGCTCTTCCCTTGAGCAAGCCAGCAAAGCGGTCTATTTCCCCCCTCCGATGCGTATTACAGAAGATGGTTACAGCACATGGCTAACCACACAAAATGATCTCGGCTTTAACCGCTACATGGCTGTCATGGGCAAAGGTCATTATCTTGTGCTTATTGATCCGGCTTCACTTGTGGATGTGATCCCTTTAAGTCAGCTCACGATAAATGCTGCCCTGGTGGGGCACAAAACACATCTCATTTTTGCCAGCACCAACAAACTTGATCCGCATATCCGTAACATGGTTATGGGCCAGAAGGTCACCGGCATTCAATACAACGGCGCCATGTACGTGATGAAGCCGATTCCTGAGCTGGGTTTTACGGTGGTCGCCTGGGCTGCACTCAAGCCACTGGCGGAAACCTGGCATCAGCAACTTCTTTTCTGGCTACCCTTTGGCATGCTGATAAGCCTGCTTGCCGCATTCTTTGTCTTGCGCGTGTTGCGCCGTATCCAGTCGCCGCGCAATCGCCTGCTTGACGCCATTAACAACCGCGACATTGTGGTTCACTATCAACCCATCGTGGCACTCTGTAGCGGAAAAATTGTGGGTGCAGAGGCACTGGCACGCTGGCCTCAGCCAGACGGGAGCATCCTCGCGCCTGATATTTTTGTTCCTCTTGCAGAGCAAACCGGGCTCATCTCGCAACTGACCCAGTTAGTTATCGAAAAAGTATTCGAAGATATGGGCAACTGGCTGCACCTTCACGAAGAACAGCATATCTCTATCAACCTGGCGCCAGCTGATTTGACCTCTGGCGATCTGCCACCTCTGCTGAGTCAATTACTGAATAAGTGGAAAATCCATCCTAAACAAATCGCCCTTGAGTTAACCGAACGTGGCTTTGCCGACCCTAAAATCAGCGCGCCAGCCATCGCCGCCTTCCGTCGTTCAGGGCACTCTGTCTATATTGATGATTTTGGCACTGGCTATTCCAGCCTGAGTTATCTGCAGGATCTTGATGTCGATACGCTAAAAATTGATAAATCGTTTGTGGATGCACTGGAGTACAAAAACGTCACCCCGCACATTATTGAAATAGCAAAATCGCTAAAACTGGCGATGGTTGCGGAGGGGATTGAGACCGCAGGACAGCTCGACTGGTTGCACCGCCACGGGGTGCAGTATGGACAGGGGTGGTACTACAGTAAGGCGCTGCCAAAAGCGGAATTTATTTTTTGGGCAGAAAATAACCTCAGGTCGCATTCTACTTAAGGTAGGATTTGATCACCTGTAACACCACGCCAAGATCAGCTTCACGTTGAGTCTCTTCTGGCTCTTTCACCACATGATCGGTCAGATGTCCTTCTATCACCTGCATCATCATGCCATTTACCGCCCCACGGATCGCCGCCAACTGCTGTAACACGTCAGCACATTCGTGATCGCCATTAAGCATTTTTTCCAGGGCAGTGCTCTGTCCCTGTATTTTCTTCAGGCGAGTCAATAACATTTTTTTGTCGCGAATCGTATGTGACATCTCTTTATTCCTCATTTATTGGCTTTTAAAGCATATCACGCTCTACTCCCCCTGAGTATTTTTCTACTGGGGGGTAGTATTAACCTACTGGGGGGGAGTAGTATTTAATCTCGCTTTCCATTCCGGAATCTTCGATGAACGATTTTGCTTCACTCCTGCAGCAGGGCAACGCCTGGCTGTTTGTCCCCAGCGCTATCCTGCTCGGCGCGCTGCATGGCCTCGAACCGGGCCACTCAAAAACGATGATGGCCGCCTTTATCGTGGCAATCCGCGGTACGATGAAACAGGCTGTGATGCTCGGGCTGGCGGCAACACTTTCCCACACGGCGGTGGTCTGGATCATTGCCATGGCTGGCTTATGGTTTGGTCAGGGATGGGATGCACACACGTCCGAGCCCTGGTTCCAGCTGATCTCCGGGGTATTGATCATAGCAATCGCCTTGTGGATGGCCTGGCGAACCTGGAAAGAGAGTCAGCCGCACGATCACCATCACGATCACCACCATGACCATGACCATGACCATGACCATGAGCATCACCACCATGGACATCAACTGGTTGAGGAGGAGTGGCAGGACGCCCATCAACGGGCGCACGCACAGGATATTAACCGACGTTTCAACGGTCAAAATGTCACCACCGGGCAGATCGCGATGTTTGGCCTGACCGGGGGGCTTATCCCCTGCCCTGCATCCATTACAGTCCTGCTGATCTGCCTGCAACTGAAGCATTTTGCCCTCGGCGCAACGCTGGTGTTCAGTTTCAGTATTGGTCTGGCGATCACGCTGGTGGCTTCCGGCGCAATTGCCGCTTTAAGCCTCAAGCATGCGTCAAAACGCTGGCCCGGGTTTAGCAAATTTTCACGAAAAGCGCCGTGGATCTCAGCGGCACTGATTACCCTGGTAGGGGTTTACATGGGCCTGCATGGATTAAGCGGGATCCTGGCTTAAGCATACGGCCACCCCAGGTGGCCGTATCTCAGAGGTTAGTTAAGGTTTTGCCGCCAGCTGAAGGTATAACGAAGTTGGTGCTCCTGCAGGATGAATTCCGGCGAGACGCTGGGGCTCCAGGAATCGTCGCCACCCACGCCCATATGGAACGCATCGAGATTGAGCCAGCAACCTGGCTCCTCACGCAACAAATGATGATGGGTTGTCTCACGCAACTGCTGTTGGCTGTAGCGGCTCGCGGAGAAATGGAACCGACCCTTTAACTGGTGCCTTCCCAGCACTAGTTCGCGGGTATCGCAGCGCAAACCATTTTCCGTCGGGAAAATATACGGTGTGTGCATCGCCTCCAGAGGTAATTTCCAGCGCCCCTGTTGCGCCGCCAGCTTTCTGTCCGGGTAGTTTTCATGTGGACCCAACCCCAGCCAGTGAACATTTTCCGGCGCTTCGACGAGGTGAACGCTCAGGCCAATGCGCGCGGGTTCAGGGATATCAGACGCAACATCGACCTGAATATCACCATGCAGCACACCCTGATCATCCACCCGCCAAATTTTACGACTCAGGAACTGCGCTTTGCCACGATACTCCAGGGCATGCAGGGTGGTGACCACCACCTCACCTGCGTGCTGCTCTGCCTCACAGAGCAGCACGCGCGAAGTGAGATCGTACATACCTGCTGCTTTCCAGCGCTCTACCCAGGCATTCGGATCGATTTGCGTCGCTTCACTCACACCAATGTCGTTGTCCAGCGGCGCACGGCTAAAGTTATCCGTCACAGGTGAAACCAGCGTTTCAACACCATTACGCCACCATTGGGTCAGGTTTCCTGACAGGCGGTCGAACTGCCAGCGTTGTTGCTGGTGCGTAACCTCAAGCATACGAGCGTTTTGCGTCAAAACAGGAACCACACCCGTGGGAGCTGGCGGTGAAATAAACAGCGGGGCCGGAAGCGGCCACTGTTCCCATGCGCAGCGATGGTTTGCCGGCGACCACGGTGTTGCCCGTGGTTGAGATACTTCAACATTCAGCCAGACTTCACACGGTTCAGGCTTGATCTCCGGAAGATCGATTTCCACATGCTGAGTTCCTCCGGGAGCAATAGCGAGCGTCACCTCGCCCGCGGCCAGCACGTTTCCATCCCGGGCAATCGTCCATTTCAGCACTTCGTTATCGGTATGGCGGAACAGATAGTCGCTTCGCACCGCAAACACCCGTGGTGACGTACTCACCCACGTAAAAGTGAAAAACTGCTGCGCGCGCTGCGCCTCATACAGCGCCGGATGTGGCGTGCGATCGGGAAACACCAGGCCATTGAGACAGAACTGACGGTCATTCGGTTTATCGCCAAAGTCCCCGCCGTACGCCCAGAATGTGTTGCCATTTTCGTCTTTTTTCGTCAGGGCCTGATCGACCCAGTCCCAGACAAAACCACCCTGCAGGCGAGGATGGCTGCGAAACGCCTGCCAGTATTTCGCGAATCCACCGAAGCTGTTACCCATCGCGTGGGCGTATTCGCAGAGGATCAGCGGACGCGTTTCATCCGGCATGCCGATCCATTTTTTGATTGACCATTTGGGGACTGCCGGGAAAGGCTGGTCCTGGTCGACCCTGGCGTACATCGGGCAAACAATATCGGTCGCCGCCGTGTTTGCCCCACCGCCTTCATACTGTACCGGGCGCGTTGGGTCCGTGGTTTTTAGCCAGCGGTACATGGCATCGTGATTCGCGCCATGCCCGGACTCATTGCCCAGAGACCAGATGATAATAGAAGGATGATTACGATCGCGTTGCACCATGCGGGTCACACGCTCACTCATGGCGGGCAACCAGCGCGGATCGTCAGCGAGGCGGCTCATCGGCACCATGCCGTGGATTTCGATATTGGCTTCGTCAACAACATATAACCCGTAGCGGTCGCATAATGTGTACCACAGTGGATGGTTCGGGTAGTGCGAGCAGCGTACAGCGTTAAAGTTGTGCTGCTTCATGATTTCGATATCACGGCGCATTGTCGCTTCATCCATCACCTGGCCATTTTCCGGGTGATGTTCGTGCCGGTTAACCCCGCGTATCAGCAGCGGTTTACCGTTGAGTTTCAGCAGACCGTTACTGATTTCAACGCGACGGAAGCCAACATCGCAGGCTTCAATCTCCAGCACGTTGCCCTGCGCATCCCGAAGCGCGATTGTCAGGCGATACAGCTCCGGTGTTTCAGCACTCCATAACGTCGGGGCCTCAACGGGAATGGCTACTGTTAAACGCTCGGCCCAACTGCCGCGCTCATCCACAATGGCAGACCCTGGGCACTGGGTTGCGCTGACGCATTTTTCCCCATTACGCCACAGGGTAAAGGCCACCCCGCAGTCTGCAAAACCAGCGCCTGCAAGCTGGACATCGACCTTCAGTACTGCACGGTCCAACTCTACGTTCAGGTCTGTCGCCACCTGATAATCAGCTATATGCGTCTCGGGTTTATGCAGCAACGTCACATCGCGGAAAATGCCGCTCATGCGCCACATGTCCTGATCTTCCAGATAACTACCGTCGCACCAGCGTAATACCATAACGGCCAGCCGGTTTTGTCCGGGGCGTAATACCGCCGAGAGATCAAATTCGGCGGGCAGTCGGCTGTCCTGGGAATACCCCATCCATTGCCCGTTGCACCATAGATGAAACGCCGAGTTCACGCCGTCAAAGATAATCCGGGTTTGCCCGCTCTGCAGCCAGGCATCATCCACTTCAAATGTGAGCGAGTAACAACCGGTCGGGTTTTCGTGGGGAACGAAAGGTGGGTTAACAGGTATAGGATAAGTAACATTGGTGTAGATGGGGGTGTCAAACCCCTGCATCTGCCAGTTAGACGGCACGGGCATCGCGACTGCATCCGCGCAATCTTCTGTCACCCATGTCTGGGGAACCTGCTCCGGAGCTGGGAAGTAGCTAAATTGCCATTCTCCGTTAAGGGAGTGCTTGCTGAGGGAACCGGCATCATCCCGGGCTGGTTGTTCATGGCGCCAACTGTGTAACGGCGCGTGTGCAGCCAGGCGGTTCCACTGCGTTACCCCTGGGTTTTCCCAGTCCCGACGGGCCAGAATTGCGCTGAGAGTCAGCGATGGTGTGTTGGGCATATCGACCTCTTTACGAAGCGCTCACAATTTTGCTTAACATGCCCTGGCACTGAGTTACGGTAAAGTGTTCGATCGTGGGGTAGCGAGTCAGATCACAAAAGTCTTATTTACGGGCAAGTTGTTCAGCCCGTAGCGCCAGGTTTCTGAGCTGCTGCACGAGATCCTCATATTCTGCCTGCTGCGGTACACGGCGCGCGCTGGAATGACGGGTTACCAGCGTAACAGGCAACTGAACCTGCCAGCACTCATCACCCTGAGTGGGCGCCAGCAGCCATTCCACACTTTGCTCTCCCGCCTCACGAAACGCCTGGCGAACGGTCGTCAGCGGCGGGGAAAACCAGGCGCTATCTGCGGTATCGTCAAACCCAACCACGGATATCTGGCCGGGAATAGATATCCCCTTTTCTGCGCAGGCACGCATTACTCCGAGCGCCATTTGATCGTTCGCCACCAGAATGGCATCAGGTAATTCCGCCGCCGATAACAGCACATGTCCTTTCTCGTACCCACACGCCGCACTCCAGTCACCATATGCCACCGCGATAGCTTCAAGGCCAGCCTGTGCCAGCGTAGCTTTCCAACCCGCCATACGCGCCCGCGCAGAAACCGAGCTTTCCGGTCCACTCAGCAGGGCAATGCGTTGATGCCCTAATGAAAGTAAATGCTCAACGCCCAGACGTGCCCCCTGCTCGGCATTAAACACCAGGCTGTTCACCTGTGCTGAAGGCGATACATCGAGGAACAACACCGGGACGGGTGACGCCAGTGCCCTGAGCTGTTCAGCGTGATGATCGTCAAGCGGAACATTCACCAGCAGCGCTTCCACACGCTGCGCCAGCAATGCCTGAAGCGCGATCTGACACTGCTGCGGTTGCTCAACCATGGAAATAAGGACGCTCGCCCCCTGTTCCGCCGCACGCGATTTTACCGCCGACACAATTTGCGAAGGCGCGTGCAGGGCCAGGTCGGTAGTGATGAGACCCAGCGTACGGGTGCGTTTACCCGCCAGCTGCTGTGCCCGAAGGTTAGGAACGTAATGCAGCTCCGCCATCGCCTGCTGCACCTTTTCCCGC
Organism: Pantoea sp. LS15; assembly: GCF_012241585.1. Lineage (NCBI taxonomy): Bacteria > Pseudomonadati > Pseudomonadota > Gammaproteobacteria > Enterobacterales > Erwiniaceae > Pantoea > Pantoea sp. LS15. Next base: position 186,971 of record NZ_JAAVXA010000003.1, on the reverse strand, counting down.
GTACGTGCAGAGACATGTTCCGCATCGTTAATGACACGGGACACGGTCTGATAAGAAACCCCCGCAAGGAGGGCAACATCATAGAGAGTGATTGCTTTCATGCATTCTGGCGTCGCAATTTTAGAAGCTTCTATTCTGGCACAGCGACGCCGTTAAAGCATGTGAGCGCTTCGCAAAATTAAACAACCCGTTCCGGCTGAGGTACTTTCTCAATGCGCGGCTTCTGGCGGAACCAGGGCAGACAGAGCTGGATAAGCGGGCCAATGGTCAGGGCATACAAGACGGTTCCCACACCAAACGTGCCGCCAAGCACGCACCCAATCAGCAGGACGGACACTTCAATTGACGTACGCACGCTGCGAATTGACCACCCCATACGAGCATGAATACCCGTCATCAGACCATCGCGTGGGCCAGGCCCGAAACCCGCACCGATGTACATGCTGGTCGCAATCGCGTTCATCACGATGCCCGACACCAGGAAAGCGATTCGAATGGATAAGGAATCAAGTTCCGGGATAAGCGCCATGCTGGCGTCCGCCGCCAGACCGATACAAATCACGTTACTGATTGTGCCAAGACCCGGCATCTGACGCAGGGGGATCCACAGCAGCAGCACCGCAGCGCCGGTCACAATGATCACCGTCCCGATAGTCATCCCCAGTTGTATCCCTACCCCAAGGTGGAAAACATCCCATGGATCAACACCCAGATCAGAACGAATAAACATCGCGGTTGAAAGCCCATACAGCCCTAAACCAACATAAAGTTGTAGCAGACGACGTACCATTTTTTATCTTCTCCAGTGAACCAGACTTTCATCCTGACCTAAAATGGCACTATGATTAATGTCCAGTTTTCAAATAGTGGACTGCATATGTCATCACGTCGCTTCGGAAGCCAGTCTCTGGTACGTCTTTTAGGCCACTGGCAGCAAACCTCATCCCGCACCCCACTCTGGCGTCAGCTGGCCGACGCGCTGCGTCTGTTAATCCTTGATGGCAGACTGGCACTGAATACGCGGCTACCAGGCGAAAGGGAACTGGCCACCGCGCTGGATGTTAGCCGGACGACTATCAGCAGCGCCCTCGCCCATCTGCGCGAAGAGGGATACCTCGAAAGCCGACACGGCAGTGGATCACGCGTGATCCTCCCGGATACGCGCGCGGTTCCAACGCTTTCAGCGGCAAGCGCCGCGCTGGATCTCTCCACTGCCGCGCTCAATGCCGGGCCAGAGATCCACCAGGCTTACACCCATGCGCTCACGGCCATTACCCAGCATCTCTCGCTGACGGGTTACGATCAGCTTGGGTTGCCGTCACTGCGGGAAGCCATCGCTGCACGCTATACCTCGCGTGGTCTTACGACCCGGGCGGACGAGGTGATGGTGGTTAATGGAGCCGTCAGTGGTTTTGCGCTGGTACTGCGGATGATGACCGGACCGGGGGATCGTGTCGTGGTCGATCATCCCACCTATCCGCTGGCGATTGCCGCCATTCAGGGGGCGCAATGCCGGCCCGTGGGAGTGTCACTACCGGAAACCGGCTGGGATACAAATGGCTTTGCGGCAACGCTTGCCCAGACGGCGCCTCGTCTGGCGTATCTGATGCCAGATTTTCATAACCCGACCGGGCGATGTATGGATATCACGACCCGTCAGGCAATAACCGATATCGCCGCGCAAACCCGCACGGCGCTGGTGGTGGATGAGACGATGGTCGATCTCTGGTTTGACTCACCGCCACCGCCACCACTGGCATCGTTTAACCCGCAAGCCAACGTAATCACGCTAGGTTCTGCCGGAAAAAGTTTCTGGGGAGGGTTGCGTCTCGGCTGGATCCGCGCCTCTTCGCGCACCATCGCGACACTCGCTCAGACCCGAGATACCCTGGATCTGGGATCTCCGCTGCTGGAGCAACTGGCGACGCTGTGGCTGATTAACAATAGCGAGACGTTTCTCCCTGCCCGACGAAAAATGTTGGCAGAACGACGTGATCGATGTGGTGAATTGCTACGTGAACATTTCCCGGAATGGAAATTTCATGAAGCGGAAGGTGGGCTCTCATACTGGATCGAACTACCTGGTATGCAGGCAACACAGTTAGCCGCACGAGCAGAAATACTGGGGATCAACCTGGGGACTGGCACACGGTTTGGCTTATCGGGGGCGTTTGACCGCTATTTACGGATGCCTTTTTCGCTCGAACCGACAGAGCTTGAACAGGCTTTACTGAGGATCAAACCACTCTGGCTCGCCCTGAATAAAAACGCGCCGTCAGTAAAACGCAGTCTGGTGTAATATTTAAAAATTTGAAGTAGATCATAAAATAAAAACTGCTGACTGTAATACATGCAGTCAGCAGTTTTCACCTGTCAGGATTTAGTGCTGAGGAGGAATAGGAAAACCTTTCAGTGAAATAACGAAGTTTTCACCGTCTTTCTTTATTTTTGCGCCGGTATCACACCAGTCAGACGCAATACGAAAGAACTCATCACTTCCGACATTCCAGCCAAGACGTACATGCTTCACGTAGCCTGAACGCAACAAATCACAGGCCTCTTTGTAGTCACTGGCAGTAGACAGTTGTTGTTTCATTTTCTCTTCTTCAGAAGTTTACGTAGAGCTTTGATTTCTTTAGGAGTAAAAGGAGTAACACTCTCTTCTTCCGTATGCTGATTATCAATATCCTCTTCCGATACTCCCGCCTCTTCTACTGCTTCAAATGCCAGCAGCAGCAGTTTCTCTGTCGTCACGCTTAAATTCTCGTTATTCACTTCCGCATAGTGACGAAGTCTTTCTTTTAGTGCGCCATCAATTTTAACGTTTAATACCGCAGTAGCCATGTTTGTCACTTCCCTTCGGAATAAGTGCTTTATTTAATACACGAAGTTAACAAAGTTATCCAGATATATATTTTTTTGAGTTATGGAAGAAAATAGACATCCAATGATAAAATGACAGTCTATTATTACAGGTTTATGACAAAAATATTTCAATGCGATGAAATATATATTACACGATATAGGCGCATAAACATTACGGACTAACCGTTTAAGGGGAAAGGAGAAGCAGGGAAAATCTTGCGGAGCCAGAAATGGGTGGGGGCCCTGCCAGCTAAGATTTTTCTAACAAAACCTATGTATTTCAATGCACTAAAAAGCGGTGGGGCAATGATTTTGTATCACCAAAAGTATACACTGGCAAGCCGTTTTCTCATGCGACAGATACAAAAAAACCGGGGCTGACCCGGCTTTGTATGGCTTTTGACCAAACTCCATCTAAGCTACATTTTCCACTACAATGTAGGATCACCCAACCTCTTCAATCAGTGGTTGGAGGTTCGTATTGCTGCCTTTGACTGTAAATAGGTCTTCTGGCTGTTCATCTTTTACGGCTTTTTTAACATAACCATAATACGGACGACTAACCGCAGTCCTTAAAGATACCTCCGTACAAGAAGATAAAGCGACTACATTTTCCCCTGTGTACTTGAACACTGGCGGCTCATAGTTTTTGATCACGCTCCGGCAAGAGTTCACAAATTGTGTGAACGCTTCAATTTTACCTGCCAGGGCCAAACGACGGGCATGTTCGATCTCATCTACCGTGAGATCGGGAGCGGAATATCTGTCGCACAAATGGGTGGGCCCTTGACGGCTAGCTATAACTCTTATTTTCAGTGTCATAGGGTGCGGTCATGCGGGGAAAATAGCGTTACGGATTAGCTTAATGAGATTGCCGATGCGAAAGCATCGCCCGGCAATATTGAATTCAGGGGGAGAAATAAACCGATCAGGATGCAGGAGGCGTTAACGGCTGAACGTCATTGCTATTCACCCAGCCGTGCGTCGTTTTTCCGCTACGGGCGACAAACTCTACCTCTGCCCAGCCAGCCTGGGTTTGTATTACCCCTACTACGTCTCCTTTAACGATCCAGGCTTTACGCCGGGTCGCGGCATCAGGCATGGAGCTCAGATAAGCCCGCGGGCTGCTTACCTTCATCAGCGTTTGCCACTGTGTCTGCCGCGTCCTCTCCAGTTCCAGACCTGTCGCAATTTCAGGCATCAGCACATTCATACACCCAGCATGGTTTTGCCCATCAGGAATGGCTAATGTGACACCCGCGGTATTCGCGGCAATATGGCCCGCGAGCACAGATGAAGACCATGAAGTGATGGTGTCTGGCTGTTGCGCTGAAACATGGCCTGTCAGAAAGAAAGTGCAGGTACGTTTTACGCTGTCTTCAGCCGATTCAGAGTAATACCCGGTGATATTGCCCGTCGGTGAGACGGCGAGTAACAAACCTTCATACACGCCAGACTGTAGCGTCGTGGCATACGAAGAAAACGCCGCCATTAAGACTGAAAAACTGCAAACTATGCGCATCATTTTAATTTTCATCTCCGCCCCTTCTCCAGGCTTTCATAAGTTCTGCGAATTTTAACGTCATAATCACCGAAATCGCTTCCGTTATAGTTGAATGCCATATTATAAAAGTCCTTATTTACCATTGCCGACAGTAGTGAGCTGTTCTTATTGCACAAATGTAAAAAAGCATTTAATTGCTTACCGGCATTAGACTTCATATCTTTTAAAAATGTGCCGAGATCTTTATAACCGCACGATTGGTAATTAAACCCCATAATCTGGAACATCCCCCATGAGCACGATTTTATCGCAGCTTCGGCATCAAGTGCGTAAGCCTTCGCCAGGGTATTCCATGCAGAAAGCTGGTCGATATTGTTTTTTTGCCATTCCGGACCCGCTTTCTTTACATATTTATAAGACAAAAAAGGGTGGGTTTGATCGTATTTCCTTTTGGTGTATTTACGGAAAATATGCCCTTCATACGCAATAATCGGTAGATTTAAAGCATTAAACCCAGATCGTCCGCCCGACTCCACAATAGAAAAAGCTTTGATGATATTTAGTTCTACCCGACGATTAAGATTTTCCCAGGCTTCAGTAAAGTCCTGCTCCGTCAGCGATACAGCCCCATCAATTCCAGGTGCCATCAGCTTGCTTCGCTCAAGGGTTTCATCTGCTACGTTGTAGCGCTCTTTTCTCAGATAATCGTTAACCAGCTGACGGACGCTATTTTCATTGGCAGAAGGTTGCCTAAAAAATGAAGACGTGAAAAACGATTGTTGGGACGCAAGGGGATATTTCATCGCAGCAGCAACTAATCCACGGAAAGTCTTCCCTTCTGGCTCAATAACCCCATCGGGATGCTGGAAACGCAAATGAATGGACTGAAACTGGCTGATGGTTCTGATCAATGTCGGGGAAATAATCCCATCTTCTGGGATGTCATACTGGATGATAGGCTTAATGAGATTAAACAGGTATTGCACGATAATCACGTCGCGCTGAAAGTTTCCTGCTTTACCTGGCGTTCCTACTGCACTTTTCAATAAAGGTGACAAACGTCTGAGAGAATTATCCATTTCTGAGTACTCATAAATGAAAAAATATACGGTTAGCGGGAAACCGCACCTCGTGATCGACAGTATAAAGCTGCTCACATCCATCAGGCATTGATACACCACTTGCGCCGCACCAGGTAAACACTGAAAACAGGAATTATTGGGAGCACAAATGGGTGGGGGCCCTGCCAGCTACATCCCGGCACACACGTCGTCTGCCTTGGCTGCTTCCTTCCGGACCTGACCTGGTAAACAGAGTAGCGTTGCGGGAGAACCAACAGAGCCCCCATTGAGAGCGTTGATAACCAACGCGCTGGCGCATTATCCCTGTGCTAACGTCCAATTGCAAGCTGCCAGGAACCGGATGCTGGTTTCTTGCGCAAACTGGCGCAGCAATCCTGACGATCTTCGTTTAACATGGCTGTCCAGTAAATCCCACAGGTGAACGTATGGACGAACACGACTCATTTCCGCAGCGTGTATGGCAAATCGTGGCCTCAATCCCGGAAGGCTATGTCACCACCTATGGTGAAGTCGCGCGTCTGGCGGGTTCCCCGCGCGCAGCGCGGCAGGTGGGCGGTGTTCTGAAAAGACTACCGGAAGGGAGTACCCTGCCCTGGCACCGGGTGGTCAACCGTCATGGTGTCATCTCGCTGACGGGTCCGGATCTCCAGCGTCAACGTCAGGCGTTACTCTCAGAAGGTGTGCAGGTGTCTGGATCAGGTCAGATCGATTTACAGAAGTATCGCTGGGTATACTGACCCCTCCCCCAAAGGAGAGGGGTATAAATTACAGCTGAGTCGGTGGGGTTGGTACAGACGGTTGGTTCGTCTGCGGAGCCACAGGCACTTCGGTCTGCTGCACCGGCACCAGGTTCAGGTCGACTTTGGTCCCACCGTTGTTGATCGCTTCCTGGACCGTATCGGTGATAAAGACCAGCTTACCGTTGATCGTTACCGCTGCACTCATGAGGATACGGGCATTCGGCTGCACGTCTGATGGGTTGTACGGCAACACGAAGCTAAACGGTGCCTGCTTACCTTCAGTACGTACGGCACGCTGCGCCAGTACTTTCGACGGCGCGTCTGCCAGAGAAGCATCAGACAGTGTGACCGTTAATATCGCATCCGGTGGTAACGCCACTTTCTGTTTAATCCAGATGGTACCGGAAACGTTAGGCTGCTGAATGGATTGCTGAGAAAGGGTATTAATCCCGTATGGATCTGCTGCTGGCACTGGCACCTGGGCGCTCTTACCGGCACAGGCGGACAACGCCACCGCAATAGCTACACCACTTAGCATGGGCACGAGTTTCATTGAAGTCTCCTTATCATCAATGCACCAGCGGGATCGATCCCATCCGATGTCGTTTCAATCACATAACGTATTCAAGTGTGGCACAAATCACTGATTAATGCCTGAGATCGTCCCGATATTCAGATTATTCTACCCATCGGACCACTTTCATTTCTGCGTTATACTCTGCCTATCTTTCGCTACGGCGTTTATTGAGGACAACTATGAGTCAGGCACTGAACAATCTGCTGACATTACTGAATCTGGAAAAAATTGAGGAAGGACTCTTTCGCGGACAGAGCGAAGATTTGGGCTTACGCCAGGTCTTCGGTGGGCAAGTCGTTGGACAAGCGCTGTACGCAGCAAAAGAGACTGTCCCGGCAGACCGTCTGGTGCATTCATTCCACAGCTACTTCTTACGCCCCGGTGATAGCGCAAAACCGATTGTTTATGACGTCGAAGTATTACGAGATGGCAACAGTTTCAGTGCGCGACGCGTAGCGGCCATTCAGAACGGTAAGCCAATCTTTTATATGACCGCCTCTTTCCAGGCACCTGAAACCGGTTATGAGCACCAGAAGGCGATGCCTCCGGCACCGGTACCCGACGAGCTGAAATCTGAAACCGACATCGCCCGCGCGCTGGCGCACCTGCTTCCACCGCAGGTCAAAGAGAAGTTCCTCTGTGACAAGCCGCTTGAGATCCGTCCCGTCGAGTTCCATAACCCGATGAAAGGTCACACCGCCGAGCCGACGCGCCAGGTATGGATCCGGGCTAACGGTAATGTGCCAGAAGACTTCCGCGTTCATCAGTATTTGCTGGGTTATGCGTCAGACTTCAACTTCCTGCCGGTGGCGCTGCAGCCGCACGGTGTCGGGTTCCTGGAAAAAGGGATGCAGGTTGCGACGATTGATCACTCCATGTGGTTCCACCGTCCTTTCAACATGAATGAGTGGTTGCTCTACAGTGTGGAGAGTACGTCGGCGTCAAGCGCACGCGGGTTTGTACGTGGGGAGTTTTATACCCAGGATGGCGTGTTAGTAGCCTCGACGGTACAGGAAGGGGTGATGCGTAATAGAGGCTGAGGGAACAACCATTAAAAACGGCAACCGAAGTTGCCGTTTTGCTGTTTATTATGCGTTATACGCATTCTCGCCGTGGCTGTTGACGTCCAGACCTTCGCGCTCCTGCTCTTCCGGTACGCGCAGACCGACTGTCATGTCTGCCAGTTTGTAGCCAATGAAGGCCACAACTGCAGACCACACAACGGTGATAGCAATACTTTCCAGCTGTACCAGCAACTGATGAGCCATGGTGACGCCTTCTGCGTAACCCACGCCACCGAGAGATTTCGCGGCGAAGATACCTGTCATGATACAACCGATGATGCCGCACACGCCGTGTACACCAAACACATCACAAGGGTCATCAACGCGCAGAACACGTTTCAGTGCAGTCACGCCCCACAGACCCGCCAGACCGGACACCAGGCCAACCAGCAGCGCACCGCCTACACCAACATAACCACACGCTGGCGTGATACCAACCAGACCGGCAATGGCTCCCGAACAGGCACCCAGCAGGGAAGGTTTACCGCGCACCGCCCACTCACCAAATACCCAGGAGAGGATTGCACCCGCCGTTGCCACTACAGTGTTCACGAAAGCCAGTGCGGCAATTTCGTTCGCAGCACTTGCCGAACCGGCGTTGAAGCCGAACCAGCCAAAGTAGAGGATCGCAGTACCCGTAAAGACCATCGGCAGGTTGTGCGGTTTGAACGCTTCTTTACCGAAGCCAACGCGTTTGCCAATCAGGTATGCGCCCACCAGACCTGCGACCGCAGCGTTGATGTGTACAACGGTACCACCCGCGAAGTCCAGCGCACCGTGCGTTGCCAGCAGACCACCACCCCAGACCATGTGTGCAATTGGCACATACGAGAGCGTCAGCCAGACCACCACGAAGATCAGCACCGCAGAGAAGCGAATACGCTCAGCCAGCGCGCCCACAATCAGCCCGACGGTAATACAGGCGAACGAGCCCTGGAAAGCGACATGGATGTATTGATAGAAGCTGCCCATCAGCGCGGTCAGCTCAATATTTTTCAGCATCACCCAGTCGAAGTTACCAAAGAAGGCGTTGCCCGTGCCGAAAGCCAGCGAGTAACCGTAAACCACCCACAGCACGCAGACCAGTGCGAACGTCACGGCAACCTGCGTCAGCATGGAGAGAACGTTTTTGCCACGGATCAGGCCACCGTAGAACAGCGCAATGCCCGGAATTGACATGAACAGCACCAGCGCGGTGCTGATCATCATAAAGGCGTTATCGGCTTTGTCTGCCACCGCAGGAGCAGCAGCCAGCGCCAGGCCCGGCAGCAGTGCCAGCGACCCCAGACCCGTTTTAAGTGTTGCTATCTTCATTTTCTCGATCCCTATCACTGTGTGCCAGGAGTTACTTACAGTGCCGCTTCGTCAGATTCGCCGGTACGGATGCGAATGACGCGCTGCAGTTCGGCAACGAAAATTTTGCCGTCGCCAATTTTGCCGGTGTAGGCCGCTTTGCTGATCACATCGATGACTTCATCAAGCTGGTCATCAGCAATCGCGACATCAATTTTTACTTTTGGCAGGAAGTTAACGCTGTATTCCGCCCCGCGATAAAGCTCGGCATGACCTTTCTGACGACCAAAGCCTTTCACTTCGGTGACAGTCAGTCCCTGAATACCCATTGAAGACAACGCTTCACGCACGTCTTCGAGTTTGAATGGTTTGATTACAACCGTAACCAGCTTCATAGATCCCCTCCAGTCAGAATTCGGTAATGGCCGCAGCTAACGCAGAAGATATTGCAAGGGATGTGCCAGAAATGAAAAACAGGGTGAATCGCGGTGCAAGGAGCGTTACACGGCCTTGATCAACAAACGGGTGAAAAAAAACGCACCATGCCAGTGCATGGTGCGTTTCAGTTTTGCACCAACAGGAATGACTGTTAGTGCGTCGCCTCATTTTGGTGCATCAGGCGCTCAGTGACTCTTCCTCACGCACGCTGGCAGCCAGCTCTTCGCCTGCCAGTTGCAACTGGTACATTTGCCAGTAGCGCCCTTTTGCTTCCAGCAACTCCCGGTGTGTACCGCGCTCAACGGCTTGTCCACGGTGCAGCACCAGAATGGTATCCGCGTCAACAATCGTGGAAAGGCGGTGGGCAATCACCACCAGCGTTGTATGGTCACGCACGGCGGCAAGCGCCTGCTGGATAGCTTGTTCGGTACCGGAATCAATACTGGCCGTCGCTTCATCCAGAATCAAAATTTGCGGCGTTTCAATCAGTACCCGCGCCAGCGCCAGAAGCTGTTTTTGCCCAACAGAGAGATTGTTCCCCTGCTCACCCAGCTTCGTATTGATCCCGTCGCTGAAACCACGTGCCAGCTCTGCCAGTTGCACTTTCTCCAGTACATCCCAGACCTGTTCATGGGTATAGTCCCGGCCCAGCGTCACGTTGGCGTAGAAGGTATCCGCCATCACGACCGGATCCTGCTGCACCATTGCAACGCCTTTACGTAACACATTATGGTTGAGAGATGCGAGCGGGCGTCCGTCGAGGCGAATCTCACCATGGCTTAGCGGATAGTACCCCATCAACAAGCTTGCGAGCGTACTCTTACCGCTGCCAGTATGCCCCACCAGCGCAACAAAGCCCCGGGACGGGACATCCAGTGTGATGTCCTGCAATACCAGCCGGTCTTCACGATAAGCAAACGAGACGTTATCAAAGCTAATGGCCCCGCTTTGCAGCGCACGGTCATCGTTGCCGTAGGTCTGACGCGGTCTGTCCATCAACTCGAACACGCGCTCCCCTGCCACGACGGCCTGCTGGAGCATCGACTGCTGTGTCGTAAGCTCAATCAACGGTTCGTTAAGGCGGCCAAGGTAGCTGATGAAAGCATACAGGACCCCAACCTCAATGGTTCCGTGAGTGGTCAGGCCAAACAGCATGAGCAGGCCACAGAGCACCAGCGCGGAGAAGAGGCTCAATAGCGGGCGTAACAGGAAACCGTCAAGCCGCAGCGTCTGCATACGCGCCATATAGTGCGAACGACTGGCTTCGCCCATCCGCTCGCCAAAACGTGCCTGCTGACGGAACTGCTGAATGACGCTCATACCGTTGATCACTTCATTGAAGCCATCATTGATATCGGCCAGATAGGCTCGCACCCGACGCACAATGGGTGTGCTGTAACGTTGATAGATAACCATCACAATCAACACCGCCGGGAAGATGGTGATCGCCACCAGTGCCATTCGCCAGTCGAGGCTGAACATCGCCACCAGCATCGCGCCAATCAGCGCCGCGCTGCGCAGCACAGTTGCCACCACGGTGACGTAAAGATCGCGGATCACCTCCGTATCGTTGGTCACGCGCGAAATCACCTGCCCGACGGGCTGGGTATCAAACTCGCTGAGCGGCTGGCGCAATGCAGCGTCCATGACATCGGTACGCAACTGCTGCACGACCCCCACGGCTGCACGGTTAAACAGCAACGACTGAGCATAATGAAGCCCCGCCGCTGTCAGCTGTAAGCCAACGTAAGCCACACCCAGGCCCGCCACCAGCCCCAGTGGTAGGTAACGTTTGGCAACCATGTTGTCGATGAAATAGCTAATAAGCAGTGGACCGCTCACTTCAGCAATCGCCGCAATCCAGAGCAACAGCACGGCAACAGACAGCGGTTTTCGCCACGGTGAACCGTAGGCCAGCAGACGTTTTAACGTCGGCCACATCGAGCCAAATTTACGCATTAGCGGCCTCCGTGTCCTGTTCTGGAGCATCATCCAGCGCCGCTTCAAGCTGTTGATAACGATACATGTCGCGATACCAGCCCGGTTGCTCGGCCAGTTTTTCATGCTGCCCGCGCTGGGCAATGTGCCCGTGCTGCAACACTAAAATTTCGCTGGCTTCCGCCAACGCCGACAAACGGTGGGCACTGATAATCACCGTACGTCCGTCGCCCCACTGGCGCAGGTTATGCAGGATCTGGTGCTCGGTACGACCATCCACCGCGGAAAGCGCATCATCCAGAATCAGGATTTCGGCATTAAGAAGCAGCGCGCGGGCAATTGAGATTCGCTGCTTTTGTCCTCCGGACAACATGACGCCACGTTCCCCGACTTCCGTTTCGTAGCCTTGCGGTAGACGCAAAATATCATCATGTACGCTGGCTAAACGCGCCACATGCTCAATCTCTTCCTGTGTCGCCGATGGACGTCCGAGGGCAATGTTGTTGGCCACTGTGTCGGAAAAGAGAAACGGCGTCTGGCTGACGACCGCCAGACGACCTCGCCAGTCGTCCAGCAACAGTTGCGTCAGGGGGATATCATGGAAGCGAATATCGCCCTGCGTGACGTCAAAGTGGCGCTGAAGCAGTGAGAGCACGGTACTTTTGCCAGAACCTGTAGGGCCACAAATGCCCAACATCTGACCTGGCTGAAGCGTAAAACTAACGTTCTCCAGTACCGGATGTTCCGTTTGCGGATAAACAAACTTACGGACGTCAACATTTATGACACCACGCCCTTCAGGTACGGCTTCGTTGCCGTCATTCACCACCGGTGCTTCGGCCAACATGGTGCGAATACGGCTGTAGGCGGCGCTACCGCGTTCAACGATGTTAAACATCCAGGCCAATGCCAGCATCGGCCAGATCATCAGCCCCAGGTACATCGCAAAGCTGGTCAATTGTCCCAGGGTTAACGAGCCCTGTACCACCATCCAGCTTCCCCCACCAATAGCCAGCAGATTTGCCATGCCGATCGCGACATAGATTGTCGGGTCAAAACGCGCATCAATTCGCGCGACGCGCATATTCTTCGCCCCCGTGTCTGCGGCATCGGCTGCAAACAGTGCTGATTGTCTGTCCTCCAGACCAAATGCTTTAATCATACGGATGCTGGTCATACTCTCTTGCGTACGGTCGTTCAGTGAAGAGAACGCCGCTTGCGCCAGCTTAAAGCGCTCATGCAGTTGCTCACCAAAACGGTTGATCGCCAGTGCCATCAGCGGCATCGGCAACAATGCCAGCAGGGTGAGCTGCCAGCTGATCTGAGTAGACATCACAATCAGGACCGCGCAGCCCATGACCAGAGAATCCACCAGCGTTAACACCCCTTCTCCGGCGGCGAACACCACACGATCGACGTCGTTTGTCGCGCGTGCGATGAGATCCCCGGTGCGGTGTCGCAGATAAAACTCTGGGTGCTGTCGGCTCAACTGACGGTAAAAATCTTCACGTAGCTCAACAGCCAGTTGGTAGGACGCACCGAATAACAGCACGCGCCAGACATAGCGCAACAGATAAACAATGACAGCCGTCAGCACCAGTGTGCCAACCCACATCAACACCCGTGCGGTGGTGTAATGTTGTTCAGTGACGCCATCCACGACATATCCCACCACTTTCGGCGGGATCAACTGCAAAATGGCAATGATAATAAGCAGGAATATTGCGCCGAGATAGCGTTGCCACTCCCGACGAAAGTACCAGCTTAATTGGGCAAATAATCGCACGCGGTTTGTTCCTGAAGGTATTTTACGAAGTTATTCAATAGGTAGTGCTGTGGTGTATTTAATCTGTTCCATCGCGAAGCTCGAGGTGACGTCCGACAAACCCGGTACGCTGTTCACCAGTCGCTTGTAAAAATCGTCATAGCGCTTCATGTCCGCCACCTGAACGCGCATCAGGTAATCGTATTCTCCGGCCATACGCCAGAAACCGAGCACCTCAGGCATATCAGAAACCTGAGTGACAAAACGGCAATACCACTCGCTGCTGTGATGCTGGGTTTTAATCAGGACAAATGCCGTCAACCCAAGCCCCAGCTTTTCGGGATCTAATAACGCGACGCGTCCCAGAAGGATCCCGTCATCTTCAAGCTTCTTAAGGCGCTTCCAGCACGGTGTGGTGGTCAGATTAACGGCATCTGCCAGCGCCTGCAAAGAGAGGGTACAGTCACTTTGCAGCAATGAAAGGAGCTTGCGGTCAATTTTATCTAGCATACCCACCTCACAGAGAAAATTTTTCTCCCTTCATTCTATTTTAAAGGTTATATAGCAACAATTTTTTCTGTGCTTTTCGCTATGCTGGGCACAAAATGACAAACGGATAACTACGATGAATAGCTCCTGGGTTAAACATGCCATCAGCGAAATCAATGCCGACTATCAGCGCTCGGCGGATACACACCTGATTCGACTTTCCCTGCCGGGATTTGACGGTATTCAGCTCTATCTGAAAGATGAAAGCACCCATCCTACCGGTAGCCTGAAGCATCGCCTGGCGCGTTCACTGTTTTTATACGGTTTATGTAACGGCTGGATTAAAGAAGGTACCACCATCATTGAATCCTCATCCGGTTCAACGGCGGTGTCCGAAGCCTACTTTGCCCGCCTGCTGGGTTTACCCTTCATCGCCGTGATGCCTTCCTGCACGGCGAAACGTAAAATCGAACAGATCGAATTCTATGGTGGACGCTGCCACTTTGTGGAAAGTGCCTGTGAAATCTACGCGGCATCCGAAATGCTGGCACGCGAGTTGAACGGCCACTACATGGATCAGTTTACCTTTGCGGAACGTGCTACCGACTGGCGCGGCAATAACAATATCGCCGACAGTATTTTCCGTCAGATGTCCCACGAACCGCATCCCGTTCCCTCATACATTGTGATGAGCGCCGGGACGGGCGGTACTTCCGCCACCATCGGGCGTTATATCCGCTGTCAGGGCTACGACACCCAACTGATGGTGGTTGACCCGCAAAACTCCGTGTTCCTCGACTACTGGCAGAACCGCGATGCCGACCTGCGCAGCCCGGTGGGCAGTAAAATTGAAGGGATTGGTCGCCCGCGCGTGGAGCCATCGTTCATCCCGGATGTGGTGGATGAGATGTTGCGCGTACCGGATGCCGCAAGTGTCGCCACCGCGCACTGGCTGGAAACGCAGCTTGGCCGCAAAGTCGGGGCTTCTACCGGGACCAATATGCGGGGAGCCCTGCAGCTCGCAGAACGCATGCGTGAAGAGGGTCGAACCGGCTCCATCGTCACCCTGCTCTGCGACAGCGGCGAGCGCTACCTTGAGACCTATTACAATGCGCAATGGGTGCAGGCAAATATCGGCGATATTGAGCCCTGGAAAGCGCAGATTGCACAGCTGGTGAAATAAAAAAAGCCAGACCGAAGTCTGGCTTGCTGGAAGGGTCTCACTATTCGGGGGAATATGGGAGGTTGTTGTTGTCCAGCCAATGCGTCAAAAAATGGGACACCGCTTCGTTACCGCAATGCCCGATAACAGGCAGATGAGGAAGTTCTGCAATTAGCTGCGGCATCGCATTCCCCATTATCAAACCGCGACCAACGCTGCCCAGCATCTCGCGGTCATTCATGGCATCGCCAAACGCCATACAATCCTGCAGTGTGAAGCCCAGGTGGTCACTCAGTACCGCCAGGGCAGAACCTTTGTTACAGCCCACGGGAAGCACCTCCAGGCAATCCACCGCCGAAAAGGTCAGGTGCGCCTTGTCACCCAGAGCCTCATTTAACTGAATGCGCAAGCGACAGAGATCGTCATGATCGCCACAAAAACAGATTTTGGTCACCGCATGGGCAGGGATCCGACGTAGATCGATAAGCTGATATTTAAAACCGCTGTAGACATGCGCATGCAACAATTCCGGTATTTCACGCCCGGTAAACCAGCCGTTATCGTTAAAAACGTGGAGGCTGGCCTGCGTATCCCAGGTACTGTGTAGCACGATATCCGCCACTTCCGGGTTAAGATCCTGACGATGCAGAACGTCCCCTTCCACGGAATGAATGCGCGTCCCGTTGCCCGTGATCAGAAAAGCGTCCAGGGAAAACGCCCCCAGTAAATGGCGCATCTCCAGCACATGGCGGCCGGTGGCAAACGTCAGAGTGACATCACGCTCGTGCAGGCGCTTCAGCGTGTTCAGGGTTTTCTCCCCTAAACGGTGATCCGGCATTAACAGCGTACCGTCCATATCAAATGCAGCGAGCCGAGCCATGATTACTCCTGAAGTGTGATGCGGTTAACTTGTGCTTCAGTATTACGTGAGATATACGGAAGTAATAGTGAATAGATGATAATTATTGTTCCGGGTTTCTCATGCGTCAGCTTAACCGACTCAACCAGTATCACCGTTTGTGGCAGCCTTCCGCTGGCGCGACACAACACGTCACCATCAGCGAACTGGCTACCCGCTGTTTCTGTAGTGAAAGACATGTTAGAACGCTGCTGCGTCAGGCTCATGAGGCGGGATGGCTTACCTGGCGTGCACAGTCTGGTCGCGGAAAGCGCGGTGAACTGACGTTCCATGTCACCCCTGAGTCACTGCGCAATGCGATGATGGAAGAGGCTCTGAAGCATGGGCAGCAGCACAATGCGCTTGAGCTGGCCCAGCTTGCACCACAAGAGTTACGTTCATTGCTGCATCCGTTCTTAGGCGGGCAATGGCAAAACGATACGCCGACGCTGCGCATTCCCTATTACCGCTCACTGGATCCCCTTCATCCGGGTTTTTTACCCGGCCGGGCAGAACAGCACCTGGCAGGGCAGGTTTTTTCCGGGTTAACACGCTTTCACGGCGACAGCAGTGAACCAACTGGCGATCTTGCCCATCACTGGGAGGTGTCAGAGGACGGTTTGCGCTGGCATTTTTATATTCGCTCCACGCTACACTGGCATAACGGTGATAAGGTCGAAACCGTGCAACTGCAGCAAAGCCTGATGGCGCTGCTCGCATTGCCTGCCTTGCGTAAGCTATTCCAGAGTGTCTTATGTATTGAAGTCACCCATCCCCAGTGCCTGACCTTTATCTTGCATCAACCGGATTTCTGGCTGGCGCATCGGCTGGCAACCTACTGTAGCCGGCTTGCGCATCCTGACCAGCCGATGGCGGGCTGCGGCCCCTTCAGACTCAGCGTGTACGCCCCCGATCTGGTGCGTCTGGAAAGCCACGAACAGTACCATCTCAGCCATCCATTGCTTAAAGCTATCGAATACTGGATAACACCGTCGCTGTTTGACTATGGGTTAGGTACCAGCTGTCGCCATCCGGTGCAAATCGCCATTGGCGAGCCGGATGAACTGGAGCGCCTGCGCCTGGTCACTAACAGCACCAGCCTGGGTTTTTGTTATCTCACCCTGAAGCAAAGCCCGCGCCTGAGTGAAATGCAGGCGCGACGGCTCATCAATATCATCCATCTCTCAACGCTTCTGCATACGCTTCCACTGGATGAAGGGCTGATTACCCCGACAGAGGAGTTACTTCCCGGCTGGGCGATCCCGCAGTGGCCTGATTTAACGAATGTCCCTCTGCCGGAAAAATTAACACTGGCTTACCATTTGCCCGTCGAGTTACATACGATGGCAAGCCAACTAAAACTGTATCTTGCGCAACAGGGTTGTGAGCTTACGATTATCTTTTACGATGCGAAAACCTGGGACGGATGTCAGAATCTTGCCGATGCTGACATCATGATGGGGGACAGACTGATTGGCGAAGCGCCAGAATATACGCTTGAACAATGGCTGCGCTGTGACGTCTTATGGCCACACCTGCTGAACGCGCCGCAATTTGCCCATCTGCAGGCCACTCTGGACGCCGTTCAAACCCAGACCGACGAACAGGCCAGACATGCCGGGCTCAAAGCTATTTTCTCTCAGCTCATGGAAAAAGCTGTACTAACGCCACTGTTCAACTATCAATACCAGATCAGCGCCCCGCCAGGGGTCAACGGAATTCGGCTTAACACTCGTGGCTGGTTTGATTTTACCGAAGCCTGGCTGCCCGCCCCCAAATCGTGAAGAAGCTGGTCGCCGTCGTGGTCAGACGGTAACATAACGTTTTATCGTAACTATCGAGATGATTTATGAAACGTGCCGTCGTCGTGTTCAGCGGAGGACAAGATTCCACTACCTGCCTGGTTCAGGCCCTTCATCAGTATGATGAAGTTCACTGTGTCACTTTCGATTATGGTCAACGCCATCGCGCTGAAATCGACGTTGCGCGTGAACTTGCTCTGAAACTGGGCGCACGCGCGCACAAGGTGCTGGACGTTACGCTGTTAAATGAACTGGCCGTCAGTAGCCTCACCCGCGACAGTATTCCTGTACCTGACTATGTACCTGACGCCAGCGGTATCCCCAATACCTTTGTTCCTGGACGTAATATTCTCTTCCTGACCCTGACGGCGATTTATGCTTACCAGGTGCAAGCCGAAGCGGTGATCACCGGCGTGTGCGAAACCGACTTCTCTGGCTACCCGGACTGCCGCGACGAATTCGTGAAGGCACTAAACCACGCGGTCAATCTTGGGATGGCAAAAGAGACGCGCTTTGAAACACCACTGATGTGGCTGGATAAAGCAGAGACCTGGGCGCTGGCAGACTACTGGGGCAAACTGGACCTGGTTCGCAGTGAAACCCTCACCTGCTATAACGGTATCAAAGGTAACGGTTGTGGTCAGTGCGCTGCCTGCAACCTGCGCGCTAACGGGCTTAATCACTATCTGGCCGATAAAGCCGGCGTAATGGCCGCGATGCAGAAAAAAACCGGACTGAAATAAAGTTACTTCACCGTGCTGTCGAACAGTTTCACGCCAGCAGCACGCGTGATTTTCATTAACGTTGTCAGCGTAGGGTTACCGTTGTCTGATAACGTTCGGTATAGCTGTTGGCGGGACAGACCCGCTTTAGCAGAGATGAGGCCAATACCGCCGCGGGATTCGATAACACGTCTTAACGCAATTAAATATGCAGGTATCCCCTTGTCTTCATAGATTTCTTCCAGAGCGACCTGAAGATAAAGCTGTGCGTAAGATGGATTTTCGCGAAGCATTTTAACGACCGCTTCATCGTGACTGACGGAACTAGAAAATTTTCGTTCGCTTCTGCTCATCCGGTTTATCCTTTTGATGATCTTTCCAGTAGCCTATTGCCTGTTTAACATCAGCTTGTTGACTCTTTTTGTCACCGCCAATCAGTAACAATAAGATCTCCCGATGTTCTACTGCAAAATAAACTCGATAACCGGGACCACAATCTATTTTCATTTCCCAGACGCCATCTCTGAGGTATCGGTAATTACCGAAATTCCCTTTTTCCGCCCGGTCTATACGTAAAAGGATCCGAAACACTAACTCCGGATCCTTTCGCTTCATCTTCGCCACCCACTCCTCAAACGGCACTTTTCCGTCTCGGGTCTGGTAACGCTCCACAACGTAGTCCCTGTCCATGATTCTATCCCTGAAAAAACCATTTGTCTTTTATAAAAGACAAAAATTTTACACAATCATCTGCTCCAGCTTTTCACGCAACTCTCCTTCCAGCGGTAGCGCTTTCTGGGTTTTAAGATCAATACAGACAAAGGTAATGAGAGCATCAGCCACCACCTGTCCCTCGGGATCCAGCGTCACCACCTGACTTAACACGCCACTCTTCCCGTTTAGCTGCTGTACCTGGCTGGTGACAGTCAGCACATCCCCCAGTACGGCAGGGCGACGGTAGTTAATATTAATATTGACGACCACGAACGCGATGTTGTGCGCAGTCAGCCATTGAAAACTTTCGCTGTTTTCCAGACCGTCCCAGCGAGCCTCCTCAAGAAACTCAAGATAGCGGGCGTTATTGACATGCTGGTATATATCAAGATGGAAACCGCGAACTTTGATTTTTGTCTGCATAGCGCAATAGCCTTTAGTGTTGTTATAGGATTAGAGGTCACAACTGGTATGACCTCATTATCCTGGCAAATTTTTGCCGCAGTGCAAGAAATTGCTTGTTTACAACGTCAGGTGTGAGAGATTGCGCTCAACCAGTGAGCTACCCATCCCAGGGACTTGCTTCAGGTCGTCGATCGTTTTAAAGGGGCCATATTCTTCGCGGTAGCTGACGATGGCCTGCGCCTTTTTCAGCCCAACCCCATTCATCACACGAGCGATATCCTCTGCTGATGCCGAATTGATGCTGACTCGCGAGCCATCATTGTCAGTCGCTTTGTTACTCTCTGTTGTTTTGGCGGGAGCATTCGTTTGTGCTGGTGTCTCTGCCTGGCTTTGTACGCCCTGTGCTTTTGCAGCCAGCGCGCCAGCGCTCATCCCGGTGGTGGCAATAATCAGTGTAATGAGCAGTACTTTAATTCCACATTTCATGCTGTTATCTCCTTGTTTGTTGACAGCCACGCCACGATAGCCGCCCAGGAAAACAGGTACAAACGACAGATAACAGAAATGGAAAAGGCCGCGAAAGCGGCCTTTAGTTTTTGCAGAGCGTTACGAAAATCTGCGAGCAGATACGTAATTATTGCTGCTGAGTCATCACATCGCCCAGCTTAATCTTGGCTTCTTTACGCAGGTTGCTCATCATCGCCTCGAAAGCAATCTGGGCGTTGTTCTGGGTAATCCCCTGAACCATCGCTTTCTTCTGCGCTTCTGGCATCGTGCCAGCTTTCACTTCATCCAGCGCCAGCAGAACCACATTACCCTGCATATCCGTTGTGGTACCAAAGCTCGGCTTGTCTTTTGCTGGCAGAGTTAAACCAAACGCAGCCTGACTGATTGGGTCCTGGCCGGTACGGCTCAGCGTTTTCGCCTCACCGAAGCTCAGGCCAGCGGCTTTCAGCGCGTCCTGTTTACCCGCTTTCAGATCAACCAGAAACTTCTCAGCATCCAGTTTTGCCTGCTGTTCCGCTTTGTTGTGCTTAACCTGGGCGACAACCTGATCCTTCACTTCCGCCAGCGGTTTAATCGCTTCTGGTTTGTGCTCGCTGACACGCAGAACGAATGCACGATCGCCGTCGACGGTAATGATGTCAGAGTTACTGCCAGGAGTGCCATTTTCGCCCACCAGACCACCGTTGAAGATGGCATCAGAAACCGGTTTGAAATTCAGCTCTTCCGGCAGGTTGTCACGACCAAACCAGCCCGTCTCAACCACTTTCACGCCAGCCGCCTGCTCTGCACCTGCCAGAGACTCGTTGTCATTGCTGGCTGCATCGCTCACTTTCTGCTGCAGCGCGTAGTAGGCATCCAGCGCTTTCTCTTGCTTCACTTTCGCCGCGATATCATCACGAACCTCAGCCAGTGGCTTGGTTTTCGCAGGGATAATATCGTCCAGACGCGCGACCAGGAAACCAACGGAAGACTTGATTACGCCAGAGAGCTGGCCTTTGTCTTTAAGACCGGCATTTTTCAACTCATCAGGGGTCGTTGCATCTTCCAGCCAGCCCATATCACCGCCGTTTTTCGCGGAGATAATATCGGTGGATTTCGCTTTCGCGAGGGTGGCGAAATCAGCACCTTTGTTCAGTTCGTCCAGAACTGCCTTAGCATCTGCTTCAGTTTTGGTCTGGATCACGCTGTAGCGGTTACGCTGCGGCTGAGTGAACTGATCCTGATGTTGATCGTAGTAAGACTGGATTTCCGTATCAGACGCAGTTTCCTGCAACGCTGCGGCATCCAGCTTGATGTAGCTCACACGGAACTGCTCCGGAGAAACAAATGTATTCTTATTCTGCTCGTAGTAAGCATTAATGTCAGCATCGCTCACCTGCTGTTTCGCCGCCAGAGCATTCACATCAATGGTCGCTTCACGAACAACGCGCTGCTGCGACACTAATGCTGCCAGTTCATCCGTTTCACCTTTGAGCATGAAATCGGTGCCCACAACGGCATTGATGAGCTGCTGGGTGGTCAGTTGATTACGCAGAGCCTGAGCGTATTGATCGGCAGTCATGCCCATCTGATTAACGATGCTGTTGTAACGTGCGTTGTCGAATTTGCCGTTAGACTGGAAGGCTTGCGTGGAGAAGATGGCTTTTTTCACCTGCTCATCACTGATACCCAGACCCAGTTTTTTGGCATACTGATCCAGCAGCGCTTCGTCGATAAGACGGTTCAGTGTCTGTTGGCGCAGGGTTTTCATATACCCTTCGTTCGCCGCCAGTTCAGAGAATTGGTCGCCCAGCTGTTGCTGCATACGGTTACGTTCACCGGCAAAAGCATTCTCGAACTGACCACGGCTGATTTCCTGGCCATTCACTTTTGCGGCATAGTTTGCGCCACCGCCAATAAGGTAACTGCTCACGCCGGTCAATATGAACGACACGATAATGATACCGAAAATAATCTTGAGCACGAGACTGTTAGCAGCCGTGCGTAAGCTGTCCATCATGGTGTAACAACACTCCGCTGTAGGTGACTGGTTACCTGACGCTGACGGAAAATCCTGCCCGTCGCGCGTAAGGTCGTATTGTGACAAGAAAACGGGGCGATTGTCAGCCCACAACTCGCATAAACTCGCACAAATCAGGTCTGGACAAACAAAAAAGGCACATCAAATGATGCGCCCTTGTACTATTCAGCTTCCCTGAATCGGGAAAGCAATCAGTTTACTGCGTCTTTCAGCGCTTTACCTGCACGGAAACCCGGCACTTTAGCAGCAGCAATGGTGATCTCTTTACCGGTCTGAGGGTTGCGGCCAGTACGGGCAGCACGCTCTTTAACAGCAAAAGTACCGAAGCCTACCAGTGCAACGTCGTCCCCAGCCTGCAGAGATTCAGTAACAGAAGCAATTAATGCATCTAACGCACGTCCAGCTGCAGCCTTAGAAATATCAGCACCAGCAGCAATTTTGTCAATCAGTTGAGATTTATTCACTGTTCTCTTCCTCTCTTTATAATTTATATCGCGCCTGAGTCCTTCACAACGCGACCGCGCAGCAGTTATATCAGGCCTGCCATGACCTTACAACACCCGTTGTTGATGGCTGGCCCAATCAGCAATCTAAATTAGCTATACAAAAAAAGGCTGGCAAGTGCGAAATGACTTACCAGCCTTGTTTTTATTGACGCTCTTTGCGCGAGGTCACTATTTTGCGGTTACAACCTGCATTCCGGAGGGTTCATTCTGCAGTGCGAGACTAAGAACTTCCTCAATGCGTTTAACCGGATGGATCTGCAGATCAGCAATTACGTTGTCCGGAATATCTTCCAGATCGCGTTTATTCTCGTAAGGAATCAATACCGTTTTGATCCCACCACGATGTGCAGCCAGCAGTTTTTCTTTTAATCCACCGATTGGCAGTACCTGACCACGCAGGGTGATTTCACCGGTCATCGCCACATCGGCACGCACCGGGTTACCTGTCAGACAGGAGACCAGGGCGGTACACATGGCAATACCTGCGCTTGGGCCATCTTTCGGCGTCGCGCCTTCAGGAACGTGCACGTGGATGTCGCGTTTTTCGTAGAAATCCGGGTTGATACCCAGCTTCTCCGCGCGCGCACGTACCACAGTCAATGCAGCCTGAATGGATTCCTGCATCACTTCACCCAGAGAGCCGGTGTAGGTCAGCTTACCTTTACCCGGTACACAGGCGGTTTCGATGGTCAGCAGATCGCCACCCACTTCCGTCCATGCCAGACCCGTTACCTGACCCACGCGGTTTTCGTTGTCAGCGCGACCATAGTCGAAACGCTGAACGCCGAGATAGGCATGCAGATTGTCGCCGTTAATCACAATGTGTTTCAGGCTCTTATCCAGCAGCAGCTGTTTCACCGCCTTACGGCACAGTTTAGAGATTTCACGCTCAAGGCTACGCACGCCCGCTTCACGGGTGTAGTAACGGATGATGCCAATAATCGCGCTGTCCTCTACGGTCAGCTCGTTGGCTTTCAGCGCGTTACGCTCAATCTGTTTCGGCAGCAGGTGCTGTTTAGCGATGTTCAGCTTCTCATCTTCGGTGTAGCCGGAGAGACGGATCACTTCCATACGGTCCAGCAACGGGGCCGGAATGTTCATGGAGTTCGACGTTGCAACAAACATCACGTCACTCAGGTCGTAATCCACTTCCAGGTAGTGATCGCTGAATGCCACGTTCTGTTCCGGATCAAGCACTTCCAGCAGCGCGGACGCAGGATCACCACGCATGTCCGATGACATTTTGTCGATCTCATCAAGCAGGAACAGCGGGTTTTTAACGCCCACTTTCGCCATCTTCTGGATCAGTTTACCCGGCATAGAACCGATGTAGGTACGACGGTGACCGCGGATTTCCGCTTCATCGCGTACACCACCCAGCGCCATGCGGATGTACTTACGCCCGGTCGCCTTGGCGATGGACTGACCCAAAGAGGTTTTACCCACACCAGGAGGTCCTACCAGGCACAGAATTGGGCCTTTGATTTTGTTTACACGGCTTTGTACCGCGAGGTACTCAAGAATACGGTCTTTCACGCGTTCCAGGCCGTAGTGGTCAGTATCGAGGATTTCCTGGGCCTGACGCAGATCTTTTTTGACCTTGCTGCGGGCGTTCCACGGAACTTGCACCATCCACTCAATGTAGCCACGTACGACGGTCGCTTCAGCTGACATCGGAGACATCATTTTCAGCTTCTGCAGTTCCGCTTCCGCTTTCTCTTTTGCCTCTTTTGGCATCTTCGCCGCGTCGATCTTGCGCTTCAACGCTTCGTTTTCGTCCGGCGCGTCGTCCATCTCACCCAGTTCTTTCTGAATGGCTTTCATTTGCTCATTCAGATAGTACTCACGCTGAGATTTCTCCATCTGCTTTTTCACGCGGTTGCGAATACGCTTCTCAACCTGCAGCAGATCGATTTCTGACTCCATCATCGCCATCAGATATTCCAGACGCTCATTAACGTCGGACATTTCCAGCACGGACTGTTTGTCAGCCAGTTTCAGCGGCATATGTGCAGCGATGGTGTCCGCCAGACGAGCAGGATCGTCGATGCTGTTCAGCGACGTCAGCACTTCTGGTGGGATTTTCTTGTTCAGCTTGATATAGCCTTCAAACTGGCTAATCGCGGTGCGTACGAGCACTTCCTGCTCGCGTTCATCAAGCTGAGGCGAATCAAGGTACTCTGCCTTCGCAGAGAAATGTTCGCCATTGTCAGACAGAGTGGTGATACGCGCACGCTGCAGGCCTTCTACCAGCACCTTCACGGTGCCGTCAGGCAGCTTCAGCATCTGCAAAATAGAGGCCACGGTCCCGACGGTGAAAAGATCGTTTACACCCGGCTCATCCGTTGATGCTTCCTTCTGCGCCACCAGCATGATTTTTTTATCATGATCCATGGCGGCTTCAAGGCAACGGATAGATTTTTCCCGCCCTACAAATAAGGGTATGACCATGTGCGGATAAACCACCACATCGCGCAACGGCAATACGGGGATTTCAATGCGTTCAGAACGCTCAGGATTCATAGAGCTCTCTCTTAGTTTAGTGTCCGCCAGGTAAGCTGGTCATGTAACAGTACTTCACACAACCATTAACATGTATCCAGTATATGGGGATGTTTCCCACACATTCAACGCCATGATTACGGAAAAAGTAAAGGGGAGATAAAATCCCCCCTTTTTGATTAACTGCTTGTATGATTTGGTGAATTATTCGCCAGACGCCTGCTGCGCTTCCGGTTTGCCGTAAATCAGCAACGGCTTGGTTTGACCGCTAATGACAGACTCGTCGATAACCACTTTTTCGACATCTTCCATCGACGGTAGATCGTACATGGTATCCAGCAGCGCTGCTTCTACGATAGAACGCAGACCACGCGCACCGGTTTTACGAATCATCGCTTTTTTAGCAATCGCATCCAGCGCTTCGTCACGGAACTCCAGATCAACGCCTTCCAGATTGAACAGCGCCTGATACTGTTTAGTCAGCGCATTTTTCGGCTCTTTCAGGATCTGGATCAGCGCCTCTTCGCTCAGCTCATTGAGTGTGGCCACAACCGGCAGACGACCAATGAATTCAGGAATCAGACCGAATTTAATCAGATCTTCTGGTTCAACCTGCGACAGCAGTTCACCTTCGTTGGCTTTCTCTGACTTCGCCTTCACCGTCGCGCCAAAACCAATGCCGGAGCCGGTTTCAACACGGTGAGAAATGACTTTATCCAGACCGGCAAACGCACCACCACAGATGAACAGGATCTTAGACGTATCAACCTGCAGGAACTCCTGCTGCGGATGTTTACGACCTCCCTGTGGCGGAACGGCGGCAACAGTCCCTTCGATCAGCTTCAGCAGTGCCTGCTGTACGCCTTCACCCGACACATCACGGGTAATCGACGGGTTGTCAGATTTACGAGAAATCTTGTCGATCTCATCGATGTAAACAATCCCGCGCTGGGCTTTCTGTACGTCGTAATCGCACTTCTGCAGCAGTTTCTGGATGATGTTTTCTACATCCTCACCCACATAACCCGCTTCGGTCAGGGTGGTGGCATCCGCCATAGTGAACGGAACATCCAGCAGACGCGCCAGGGTTTCAGCCAGCAGTGTTTTACCGGAACCGGTTGGGCCGATCAGCAAAATGTTACTTTTACCCAGTTCTACGCCATTGCTGGTATCACCGTTACGCAGACGTTTGTAGTGGTTATATACCGCTACCGCCAGCACTTTCTTGGCCTGCTCCTGACCGATGACATAGTCGTCAAGGTGATGACGAATTTCATGCGGTGTTGGCAGCGCACTACGTTCACGGTGTGGCGCAACTTCTTTAATCTCTTCGCGAATGATGTCGTTACATAAATCGACACATTCGTCGCAGATATACACGGACGGCCCGGCAATCAGTTTACGCACTTCATGCTGGCTTTTGCCGCAAAAAGAGCAGTACAGCAGTTTGCCCGAACCATCTTTGCGTTTATCTGTCATGAGTCCAAACCTCTTTTTAAGTTCTTTGTGCCGCACATGACGACGCAAATGCCATTCTAAGACGCAAGCTGCTCTCAGGCAAAGTGCCGCCTTACTTTAGTATAGCGGCACACTCGCGTCGCGGGCATCAATTACGATGGGTCAATACGGAGTCGACTAAGCCGTACTCAACTGCCTCTGAAGCAGAGAGGAAGCGATCGCGCTCGGTATCGCGCTCGATCTGCTCAAGCGATTGACCTGTATGCTGCGCCATGAGTTCATTCATGCGCGCTTTTACTTTCAGAATTTCACGGGCGTGGATTTCAATATCCGTCGCCTGCCCCTGGTAACCACCCAGCGGCTGGTGAATCATCACGCGGGAATTAGGTAAGCAGAAACGCTTACCTTTAGCCCCTGCAGTTAACAGGAACGCGCCCATAGATGCAGCCTGACCCATACAGATAGTGCTTACATCAGGCTTGATGAATTGCATGGTGTCATAAATGGACATACCTGCCGTAATCACGCCACCCGGGGAGTTAATGTACAGGTAAATGTCTTTTTCCGGGTTTTCCGCTTCCAGAAACAGCATCTGCGCCACGATCAGGTTAGCCATGTGGTCTTCCACCTGACCGGTCAGAAAGATAACGCGTTCCTTGAGCAGACGGGAATAGATATCAAAAGAACGCTCACCACGTGAGGTCTGTTCAATAACCATTGGCACCAGCGCCATATGGGGTGCAAAGTTATCTCGTTCGCCACTGTATGACATTTCCGTCTCCTGGATCAAAATTGAAAACACCTGCTGTACTGATTGTAACCTTACGGACGGATTATCAGCCAGTCTCATTCATCGTGATTACACACTTATGGGGTTCACTGTGCCCTATTTCAAGCATAACAACCTTTTGTTGTTACGCTAACACTGAAAGGGCGTTTTAGCACTCTTCCTGGGCTATTGGTGTGATAAAAAAAACCCGCTGCCACAAGGCAACGGGTTTTTTGTTCAAACTTTAAACCTTTGGGGCTAAATTACGCCTGCTGGTTCATCAGTTCGTTGAAAGAGGTCGCTTTTTCGGACACTTTAGCTTTCGCCAGTACCGCTTCAACAGCCTGCTCTTCCAGTGCGACATTGCGCATGTTGTCCATCAGTTCTTTGTTTTTACCGTAGAACTCGATAACTTCTGATGGATCTTCGTATGCAGACGCCATCTCTTCGATCAGGCCTTTCACACGCTCTTCGTCAGCTTTCAGCTCGTGGGTACGAATTACTTCGCCCAGCAGCAGGCCAACAACAACGCGGCGTTTCGCTTGCTCTTCGAACAGCTCGCGTGGCAGTTCCATCGCTTGCTGCTGGTTGCCACCGAAACGCTGTGCAGCCTGACGGCGCAGTACGTCGATTTCGCTGTCGATCAGGGCAGCTGGAACGTCGATGTCGTTCGCTTTCACCAGACCTTCGATCGCCTGAGATTTCACACGGTTACGCACAGCGCCGTTCAGCTCGCGTTCCATGTTTTTACGCACTTCAGTACGCAGACCCGCTACAGAACCATCTTCAACGCCGAAACGTTTGATGAATTCTTCAGTCAGTTCTGGCAGTTCGCGCTCTTCGACTTTCTTCAGATTGATAACGAACTTGGCCGCTTTACCTTTCAGGTTTTCAGCGTGGTACTCTTCAGGGAAGGTCACATCAATAGTGAACTCTTCGCCAGCCTTGTGGCCTTTGATACCGTCTTCGAAGCCTGGGATCATACGACCCTGGCCCATTGCCAGTACGAAGTCAGACGCTTTACCGCCTTCGAACTCTTCGCCGTCTACAGAACCGGTGAAGTCGATGGTCACACGGTCTTCCGCGTCAACAGCACCTTCTTTCTCTTTCCAGTTCGCCTGCTGCTTACGCAGGGTGTCCAGCATGCCGTCAACATCTTCGTCAGTCACGGACACAATCGGTTTTTCAACTTCGATTGATTCCAGACCTTTAAGCTCAACTTCTGGATATACTTCGAACTCTACGGAGTAGGTGAAGTCTTCGCCCAGTTTGTATTCGCCTGGAACGTAGTTCGGCGCGCCGGCCGGATTGATTTTTTCTTTGATGATCGCATCAATAAAGTTACGGCTCATCAGTTCACCCAGCACATCCTGACGCACGGAAGCGCCATAACGCTGAGCAACAACATTCATTGGTACTTTGCCCTTACGGAAGCCGTCAATACGTACTTTTTTTGCTACGTTGACCAGCTCGCTTTTCACAGCAGTTTCGATGCTGTCAGCAGCGATAGTAATCGTTACACGGCGGCCAAGGCCTTGAGTGGTTTCAACTGAAACTTGCATCTTGTTACCTCAAAAAAATCACAGTGCTCGGTCAACTCTGAATCTGTCTGTTATACCGGGATGCTCTCTTAGTGCAGATTCACATTCCCTGTCGCCAGAATCATCCCGAAGACATTCAATAAGACGCGGCATTATAGCGGCATCACTTAGGTGAGTCGAGAACGGTTGGGGCATGTTGCTGCGGCTTTTTTCACACTTTAAGGCTATTTTTAGCCTTAAAATCGCTCCATCCGCTCAAAACTCAGACAAAACAAAACGGCCCGGAGGCCGTTTTGAGGAAATCTTTAAGCAACATACTGGAAAAGCTCCAGCCGTTGCAAATCCGATTTATCAGGCGATGGTGCCAGCACCGCGGCACGGCGGCGATGCGAAAACCGTATCCTGCAAGCCTTCCCATTCCTTAATGGTGTAGGTATGCAATGCCAGCGCATGTACGGTTGTGGAGAGTTCTTCCGTCAAGGTGCTGTAGATCAAGCGGTGTCGGTTCAGGAAACGTTCTCCCGTGAAGCGATCGCTAACCAGAACCACTTTAAAGTGGCTTTCAGAACCTGCCGGCACGTTATGACGATAGCTTTCGTCGACGACTTCGAGGAACACAGGGTTGAACGCTGCCCTTAATTTATCTTCTATCTGCTCACGTATCATCATGAAATTACTCCTCCGACAACGCCAGGATGTCACCCATCCCTTTAAATATTAGCCGCTTTTACCGTTTCCATTACACCTTGACAACAAATATTTAGCTTTCGTCTGATTTTCTCATTCAAACGAATGAAGTTTACTGTGAGGCTCATACGTTTTGTCATTCAAAGGTTGAGAAAAAGAGTAAGCTGGTCAGTTTTCAGACAAGGCGATGAATTTACATGCGTTGACCACTTCCCCTGGCCGTTAGCGATGTTATGATGGCGGCAATTTTTCTCTCTATATGCTTACGATTCGTTGAGAACCCGAAAATGTTAAAAAAACTCTTCTTTCCGTTGGTAGCCCTTTTTATGCTGGCAGGCTGCGCTACCCCGCCAACCACCATTGATGTCTCACCAAAAATTACGCTGCCTCAGCAGGATCCAAGTCTGATGGGCGTTACCGTGAGCATCAACGGTGCTGATCAGCGTCAGGATCAGGCCCTGGCGAAAGTGACCCGCGACAATCAACTGGTGACGTTGACCGCTTCCCGTGACCTGCGCTTCCTGCTGCAGGAAGTGCTGGAGAAACAGATGACTTCCCGTGGCTACATGATTGGCCCAAGCGGTGCAGTTGATCTGCAGATCATCGTCAACAACCTGTACGCTGATGTTTCCCAGGGTAACGTTCGCTACAACATCGCCACCAAAGCTGATATCGCCATCATCGCCACCGCGAAGAACGGCAACAAGATGACCAAAAACTATCGCGCCAGCTACTCCGTAGAAGGTGCGTTCCAGGCCTCTAATCAGAACATTGCTAACGCGGTGAACAGCGTGCTGACCGATACCATCTCCGATATGGCGCAGGACACCAGCATTCACGACTTCATCAAGCAGAACGCGCGTTAATCCTGCTGACTGACCCGGTATTTCGCCGGGTCAGTTTTTAAGAACATGTCCAGTCATTACTTACGCATTTTCCAGCAACCCAAATCAGCCATTCTGCTGATCCTTGGATTTGCCTCCGGTTTACCGCTCGCGCTCACCTCCGGCACGCTTCAGGCGTGGATGACGGTCGAGAATATCGATCTCAAAACTATTGGCTTCTTCTCACTCGTCGGCCAGGCGTATGTCTTTAAGTTCCTGTGGTCGCCGGTGATGGATCGCTACACCCCACCGTTCCTCGGCCGCCGTCGCGGCTGGCTGGTTATGACGCAGGTGCTGCTGCTGCTGGCCATTGCCGCCATGGGCTTCCTGGAACCGTCAACACAACTTCGCTGGATGGCCGCCCTTGCGGTGGTAATCGCCTTCTGTTCCGCCTCCCAGGATATTGTGTTTGATGCCTGGAAGACGGACGTGTTGCCTGCGGAAGAACGCGGAGCCGGTGCGGCCATCAGCGTGCTGGGCTATCGCCTCGGGATGCTGGTTTCTGGTGGCCTGGCATTGTGGCTGGCCGACCGCTACCTCGGCTGGCAGGGTATGTACTGGCTGATGGCTGCCCTGCTGATCCCCTGCATTATTGCAACACTGTTCGCCCCCGAACCCAGCGATGTGATCCCGGTACCACGATCGCTGGAACAGGCCGTCGCCGAACCGCTACGTGATTTCTTTGGCCGTAACAATGCCTGGCTGATCCTGCTGCTTATCGTCCTTTATAAGCTGGGCGATGCCTTTGCGATGAGCCTGACCACCACCTTCCTCATTCGTGGTGTGGGTTTTGATGCGGGGGAAGTGGGCGTGGTGAACAAAACGCTCGGGTTGTTTGCAACCATTGTCGGCGCACTTTACGGCGGCGTATTAATGCAGCGTCTGACGTTGTTCCGTGCGCTGCTGATCTTCGGCATTCTTCAGGGGGCCTCCAACGCAGGCTACTGGCTGCTGTCGATTACCGATAAACATATGATCAGCATGGCCGCAGCGGTGTTCTTTGAAAATCTCTGTGGCGGTATGGGTACAGCAGCATTTGTCGCGCTGCTGATGACCCTGTGCAACAAATCCTTTTCCGCAACGCAATTCGCTCTGCTCTCGGCGCTCTCTGCTGTTGGCCGCGTGTATGTTGGGCCGATTGCAGGCTGGTTTGTAGAAGCCCACGGCTGGCCGACGTTTTATCTCTTCTCCGTGGTGGCTGCCGTGCCGGGTATTTTATTGTTACTGGTCTGTCGCCAGACGCTGGAATACACCCAACGGACAGAACACTTTATGCCGCGCACTGAATATCACCGGGCTTACCGTTTCGCGTTACGTCTGTTAATGGCGGGTTGCTTCGCGTTGGTGCTCTGGCTTGTGGTGCTCATTATTAATGCCAGTACCTCTCTGGCACTTCCCCTTGATACCCTTCTGCTGGATGCCGGAGCCCTGCTGGCTGTCGCCG
This sequence comes from Pantoea sp. LS15, assembly GCF_012241585.1. Lineage (NCBI taxonomy): Bacteria > Pseudomonadati > Pseudomonadota > Gammaproteobacteria > Enterobacterales > Erwiniaceae > Pantoea > Pantoea sp. LS15. The sequence goes on along the minus strand of NZ_JAAVXA010000003.1, from coordinate 155,195 downwards.
GGATCCTGATCGGGGGTCTACTCGATTTCATGGCTCTGCGTAAAACGCAGATGACCTGAAGAGAAATGCGAAAGGTTATTTCCCGTTGTAATCACTAAACGAAATTATAACGGTGAAATAGCCGCCAACCGCTGAAAAAAATAATTGTTGTTTTGTGCGGGATAAAATTTGGAAATTATTGGAGCCTGTTCCAAAACGCTATTTTTCATTAACCGATTCAGCATAAGAGAGTTTGATTTTTCGTTTTTTATATGTCTCTTTATTGATAATTAATTGTTAATTTTTTGTTTATTTTTAACAATGGTTATACCAATTGCCCCTTTTAGGGTATGCTTGGGGGTCCTTTCGTTATAAAGCCCTTGCCATGCGGCTTCGGTCATAAAAACCGACATAATTTGCAACACTTGTGACACGTGCGGCAGAACCCGGTAACACCTTCCTGACACAGCCCTAATGATGTTTACAGTAATGTAACCTTCCCGTAAAATGCCCGCACACTTTAAACGCCACCAGACTCCGTGGAATTGAGGTCGTTAAATGAGACTCGGGAAATACAATAAAAGTTTGGGATGGTTGTCATTATTCGCGGGCACTGTATTACTCAGTGGCTGCGATTCTGCACTACTAGACCCCAAAGGGCAGATTGGACTGGAACAACGTTCACTGATATTGACGGCTTTTGGCCTGATGTTGATTGTGGTTATTCCTGCCGTTTTGATGGCTGTTGGTTTCGCCTGGAAGTATCGTGCGAGCAATAAAGATGCGAAGTATAGCCCTAACTGGTCACACTCCAATAAAGTGGAAGCTGTGGTCTGGACAGTGCCTATTCTGATCATCCTGTTCCTTGCCGTACTGACCTGGAAAACCACTCACTCCCTCGAACCAAGCAAACCGCTGGTTCATGATGAAAAACCGATTACCATCGAAGTGGTCTCCATGGACTGGAAATGGTTCTTCATCTATCCGGAACAGGGCATTGCTACCGTGAATGAAATCGCCTTCCCGGCGAACACTCCGGTTCAGTTCAAAGTGACCTCCAACTCCGTAATGAACTCCTTCTTCATCCCGCGTCTGGGTAGCCAGATTTACGCGATGGCCGGTATGCAGACTAACCTGCACCTGATTGCCAATGAAGCAGGCACCTATGATGGTATCTCCGCCAGCTATAGCGGTCCGGGCTTCTCAGGTATGAAGTTCAAAGCTATTGCGACGCCAGACCGTGCCGCTTTCGACCAGTGGGTTGAAAAAGCGAAACAGTCTCAAAACACCATGTCTGACATGGCGGCGTTCGATAAAGTGGCTGCACCTAGCGAATACAACAAGGTGGAGTACTTCTCTAACGTGAAACCAGATTTGTTCAAAGACGTTATTGGCAAATTTATGGATCACGGTAAGAGCATGAACATGTCCCAGCCAGAAGGCGAGCACAGCGCGCACGAAGGTATGGAAGGCATGGACATGAGCCACGCGGAAACCGCTCACTAAGGGGCCGAGGAAGAAAATGTTCGGAAAATTGACACTGGATGCAGTGCCATACCATGAACCCATTATCGTGGTTACGGTGGCTGCAATTATCATTGGTGGTGCGGCTTTACTGGCCTTAATTACTTACTTCGGTAAGTGGAGCTACCTGTGGAATGAGTGGCTGACTTCGGTTGACCACAAAAAACTCGGTATCATGTACTGCATCGTCGGTATCGTCATGTTAATTCGTGGCTTTGCGGATGCGATCATGATGCGTAGCCAGCAGGTGCTTGCCTCTGCGGGTGAAGCGGGCTTCCTGCCGCCTCACCACTACGATCAGATCTTTACCGCCCACGGCGTTATCATGATCTTCTTCGTGGCGATGCCGCTGGTTATCGGTCTGATGAACGTTGTCGTTCCGCTGCAAATCGGTGCGCGCGACGTTGCATTCCCGTTCCTGAACAATCTGAGCTTCTGGTTCACGGTTGTCGGTGTAATCCTGGTTAACCTGTCACTGGGTGTGGGCGAATTTGCTCAGACCGGCTGGCTGGCTTATCCACCTCTTTCGGGAATTGAATACAGTCCTGGCGTAGGTGTCGACTACTGGATTTGGGCGATTCAGCTCTCCGGTATCGGTACAACCCTGACCGGTATTAACTTCTTCGTGACCATTATCAAGATGCGTGCCCCTGGCATGACGATGTTCAAGATGCCAGTATTTACCTGGGCATCTCTGTGCGCCAACATCCTGATTATTGCCTCCTTCCCAATTCTGACTGTCACCGTCGCGCTGCTGACCCTGGACCGCTACCTGGGCACCCATTTCTTTACCAACGATATGGGTGGCAACATGATGATGTACATCAACCTGATTTGGGCCTGGGGTCACCCGGAAGTGTACATTCTGGTTCTGCCTGTCTTCGGTGTGTTCTCCGAAATCGCAGCGACCTTCTCACGTAAGCGCCTGTTTGGTTACACCTCTCTGGTGTGGGCAACCGTGTGTATTACCGTGCTGTCGTTCATCGTTTGGCTGCACCACTTCTTCACCATGGGTGCCGGCGCGAACGTAAACGCCTTCTTCGGTATCACCACCATGATTATCGCCATCCCTACCGGGGTGAAGATCTTCAACTGGCTGTTCACCATGTACCAGGGCCGCATCGTGTTCCACTCAGCAATGCTGTGGACCATCGGCTTCATCGTGACCTTCTCCGTCGGTGGGATGACCGGCGTACTGCTGGCGGTACCGGGTGCTGACTTCGTACTGCACAACAGCCTGTTCCTGATTGCACACTTCCATAACGTTATCATCGGTGGTGTGGTCTTCGGTTGCTTCGCTGGCGTCACTTACTGGTGGCCAAAAGCGTTCGGCTTCACGCTAAACGAGACCTGGGGCAAACGTGCGTTCTGGCTGTGGATCATCGGCTTCTTCGTGGCGTTCATGCCGCTGTATGTGCTGGGCTTCATGGGTATGACCCGTCGCCTGAGCCAGCAGATTGACCCTCAGTTCCACCCAATGCTGGTTGTTGCAGCCTGTGGTGCGGTGCTGATTGCACTGGGTATCGCATGCCAGCTGATTCAGTTCTACGTTTCTATTCGCGACCGCGATCAGAACCGTGACCTGACCGGTGACCCATGGGGTGGCCGTACGCTGGAGTGGGCGACCTCTTCTCCACCTCCGTTCTATAACTTTGCCATCGTGCCACACGTTCATGAGCGTGACGCATTCTGGGAAATGAAAGAAAAAGGTGAAGCGTACAAGCAACCTGCTCATTACGAAGAGATCCATATGCCGAAAAACAGCGGTGCGGGCATTGTGATTGCCGCTTTCGCAACGGTGTTTGGTTTCGCAATGATCTGGCACATCTGGTGGTTGGCGATTGCGAGCTTCGCTGGCGTCATCATTAGCTGGATTGTGAAGAGCTTTGACGAGGACGTGGACTACTACGTACCAGTCCGTGAAGTCGAAAAACTGGAAAACCAGCATTTCGACGAGATTTCTAAAGCGGGGCTGAAAAATGGCAACTGATACTCTGGCGCACTCAACTGCCCACGCGCATGGCCATGCGCACCACGATACAGGACCGACCAAAGTCTTCGGTTTCTGGATCTACCTGATGAGCGACTGCATTCTGTTCTGCTGTCTGTTCGCGACCTATGCCGTTCTGGTGAACGGCACAGCGGGCGGCCCGGCTGGCAAGGACATCTTTGAACTGCCGTTCGTTCTGGTTGAAACCGCACTGCTGTTATTCAGCTCTATCACCTACGGCATGGCGGCTATCGCCATGTACAAAAACAACAAGAGCCAGGTTGTCTCCTGGCTGGCGTTGACCTGGTTGTTTGGTGCTGGATTTATCGGGATGGAAATCTATGAATTCCATCACCTGATTATGGAAGGCTTCGGGCCTGATCGTAGTGGCTTCCTGTCCGCGTTCTTCGCGCTGGTCGGTACTCACGGTCTGCACGTAACCTCAGGTCTGATCTGGATGGCGGTACTGATGTTCCAGGTATCCCGTCGCGGCCTGACCAGCACTAACCGTACCCGTATTATGTGCCTGAGCCTGTTCTGGCACTTCCTGGACGTGGTATGGATCTGTGTGTTCTCTGTTGTCTATCTGATGGGGGCGATGTAATGAGTCATTCAACCGATCATGGCGCTTCCCACGGTAGCGTAAAAACCTACATGACAGGTTTTATCCTGTCGATCATCCTGACGGTGATCCCGTTCTGGATGGTGATGAGCGGTTCTGCTTCTCACGCGGCGATTCTGGGCACTGTCCTGGTCACCGCTGTGGTTCAGATTCTGGTGCATCTGGTTTGCTTCCTGCACATGAACACCAAGTCCGATGAAGGCTGGAACATGACGGCCTTCGTCTTTACCGTGATTATCATCGCTATCCTGGTAGTCGGTTCCATCTGGATTATGTGGAACCTCAACTACAACATGATGGTTCACTAAGAGCGGCGAGTATGTTTAAGCAATACCTGCAAGTAACGAAACCAGGCATCATCTTTGGCAACCTGATCTCTGTGATCGGAGGGTTCCTGCTGGCCTCTAAAGGTAGCATTGATTACACCCTCTTTATCTACACGCTGGTCGGTGTGTCACTGGTTGTTGCGTCCGGTTGTGTATTTAACAACTACATCGACATGGATATCGACAAGAAGATGGAAAGGACCAAAAATCGGGTGCTGGTTAAAGGCCTGATCGCCCCTTCCGTCTCGCTGGTGTACGCCACCTTGCTGGGTATTGCTGGCTTTATGCTGCTGTGGTTTGGTGCTAACCCACTGGCCTGCTGGCTGGGGGTGATGGGGTTCGTGGTTTATGTGGGCGTTTACAGCCTGTATATGAAACGTCACTCCGTTTACGGCACGCTGATTGGTTCTCTCTCCGGCGCTGCGCCGCCGGTGATTGGTTACTGCGCGGTCACGAACGAGTTCGACAGTGGTGCAGCTATCCTGCTGGCTATCTTTAGCCTGTGGCAGATGCCGCACTCCTATGCCATCGCGATTTTCCGCTTTAAGGATTATCAGGCAGCGAATATCCCGGTTCTGCCGGTCGTGAAAGGCATCTCCGTTGCCAAGAACCACATCACGCTGTACATCATCGCTTTTGCCGTGGCAACGCTGATGCTCTCTCTGGGCGGCTACGCTGGATACAAATATCTGGCGGTAGCGGCCGCAGTGAGCGTCTGGTGGCTCGGTATGGCGCTGCGCGGTTACAAAGTGGAAGATGACAAAGTCTGGGCGCGCAAACTGTTTGTGTTCTCGATTGTGGCCATCACCTCGCTGTCCGTGATGATGTCCGTAGACTTCATGGTGCCTGAATCACACAACCTGCTGACTTACGTCTGGTAAGCCACAACAGGTGAATAAAGGGGTGCTTAGGCACCCCTTTTTATTCACTGAATCTATTAATAACGCATGTAATATTTGTTAAATAACCCTTTATTTACCCCGCCCCTTCCCCGCACTACACTATGGCCTGCTTTTGAACTGAGGTGGTAATGAACGATTATAAAATGACGCCAGGCGAGCTTCGCGCGACCTGGGGCTTAGGGACTGTCTTCTCGCTACGGATGCTTGGCATGTTTATGGTCCTGCCTGTTCTGACCACGTACGGTATGGCGTTGCAGGGAGCCAGCGAGGCACTGATTGGACTCGCAATCGGCATCTACGGACTGGCGCAGGCTGTATTCCAGATCCCGTTTGGCCTGCTCTCTGACCGGGTTGGACGAAAACCGCTGATTGTCGGTGGTCTGCTTATTTTTGTTCTCGGGAGCGTCATTGCCGCCCTCTCCCACTCCATATGGGGCATTATTCTTGGCCGGGCCTTGCAAGGTTCCGGTGCAATAGCTGCTGCGGTGATGGCATTGCTGTCAGATTTAACCCGCGAGCAAAACCGCACTAAGGCGATGGCGTTTATCGGTGTAAGTTTTGGCGTCACCTTTGCCATTGCAATGGTGCTCGGCCCCATTATTACCCATGCACTCGGCCTGCACGCCCTGTTCTGGATGATTGCCGTGCTGGCGACAATGGGTATCGTCTTAACCCTATGGGTGGTGCCAGACAGCAAAAACCACGTCCTCAACCGTGAATCCGGGATGGTAAAAGGCTGCTTCAGCAAAGTGATTGTCGAGCTGCGCCTGCTCAAGCTCAATTTTGGCATTATGTGCCTGCATATCCTGCTGATGTCGACCTTTGTCGCCCTGCCAGGCCAGCTTGCTGCGGCGGGTTTCCCGGCCGCTGAGCACTGGAAAATCTATCTGGTCACGATGCTGATTTCGTTTGTCTCTGTCGTACCGTTTATTATCTACGCCGAAGTGAAACGCAAGATGAAGCGTGTTTTCGTGGGCTGCGTGGCGGTACTACTGATTGCCGAGATTGTGCTCTGGGGCTCCGGCCCGCACTTCTGGGAACTGGTAGCGGGTGTGCAACTCTTCTTCCTTGCGTTTAACCTGATGGAAGCGTTGCTGCCGTCGCTTATCAGTAAAGAATCTCCTGCGGGTTACAAAGGCACGGCGATGGGTATTTACTCCACCAGCCAGTTTATCGGCGTGGCAATTGGCGGTTCGCTTGGCGGCTGGGTGGATGGTCTGTTTGACTCACAAACCGTATTCCTTGCAGGCGCGCTGCTGGCCACTGTCTGGCTGCTGGTCGCCAGCACCATGAAAGAGCCGCGCTACGTCAGCAGTCTGCGAGTAGAAATCCCTGATGATGTTGAGATCAACGACGCGCTAAAACAGCGTCTTGAAACCACGGAGGGGGTAAGTGAAGTGCTGATAGCCCCGGAAGAGCGTAGTGCCTATGTCAAAATAGACAGTAAGGTGACCAACCGCTTTGAAGTCGAGCAGGCGCTCAAAGCCTGAAAAAATGCCCGGCCAGACCGGGCATTTTCGTCTTAATCGCGGAAGTTTTTAAACTGGAACGGTTGTCCCAGATCACCGCCACGCACCAGCGCCATCACGGACTGCAAATCATCACGGGATTTGCCCGTTACACGAATTTCTTCGCCCTGGATCTGCGCCTGCACTTTCAGCTTGCTGTCTTTGATGAGCTTAACGATCTTCTTCTGCACCGCGCTCTCAATACCCTGCTTCAGTTTGGCTTCGACAAACCAGTTTTTACCGCTGTGCACAAACTCTTCCGGCACATCCAGAGATGTCCCTTCAATGCCGCGCTTTAACAGCTTGGCACGCAGAATGTCGAGCAGTTGATTTACCTGGAAATCAGACTCGCTCAGCACCTTAATAGTCTTATTTGCATCGTTCAGCTCAAACGATGCCTCAACGCCACGAAAATCGAAACGTGACTCAACTTCGCGGGTTGCGTTCTCTACGCCGTTGCGAACTTCCTGGATATCAACTTCGGAAACAATATCGAAAGATGGCATCTTTTCTTCTCCCTTCACTTTTGTTGCGTTGCATAATACCCGCTACGAGGCATAACTCAACAGAAGCTTAGCTGTATAATTAAGCCGTAACACCTGGCGCAGTTGCAGGTGAGGAGGAACAATGAAAATTACAGTGCTCGGATGCGGAGCGCTTGGTCAGCTGTGGTTGACCGCGCTGTGCAAGCACGGACATGAGGTTCAGGGCTGGCTGCGCGTGCCCCAGCCCTATTGCAGTGTAAACCTGATTGGTGAAGACGGAAGCATCTTTAACGAATCTCTCACCGCGAACGATCCTGACTTCCTGGCGCAAAGTGACCTTTTACTGGTGACGCTCAAGGCATGGCAGGTTTCAGACGCCGTAAAAGCACTGGCCGCTCAGCTCCCCCCCACTTCCCCTGTTCTGCTGCTGCATAACGGCATGGGGACGCTTGATGAACTTAAAAGTATCCCACAGCCCCTGCTGATGGCGACGACCACTCACGCTGCACGTCGCGACGGCAATATCATCGTACATGTTGCCAGCGGTGTAACGCATATCGGCCCTGCCAGAACACAGGATGACGACTACAGTTATCTTGCCGACGTACTGCAGAAGGTATTGCCGGACGTGGCCTGGCATAACAATATCCGTCCTCAGCTCTGGCGCAAGCTGGCCGTAAACTGCGTGATTAACCCGCTAACCGCGTTGTGGAACTGTCCGAACGGAGAACTGAAAAATCATCCGCAGGAGGTTGCGATGCTGTGTGCGGAAGTCGCGGAGGTCATTGAACGGGAAGGCTTGCATACCTCGGCGGAGGATTTACGCTATTATGTCGAGCAGGTTATTGATAGTACTGCAGAAAACATCTCCTCGATGTTGCAGGATGTTCGGGCATTACGCCACACTGAAATCGACTACATTACCGGCTATCTGCTAAAACGCGCACGCGCACACGGCATCGCGGTACCGGAAAACGCCCGTCTGTATGACCTGGTTAAATGTAAGGAGAGTGAATATGAGCGCGTCGGCACTGGTCTGCCTCGCTCCTGGTAGCGAAGAGACAGAAGCGGTCACCACCATTGATTTGATGGTGCGCGGCGGTATTAAGGTGACAACTGCCAGCGTCGCCAGCGACGGTAATCTGGCAATCTCCTGCTCTCGAGGGGTGAAGATCCTCGCAGATGCCCCGCTTGTGCAGGTGGCCGACGGGGAATACGACATCATCGTCCTGCCTGGTGGCCTGAAGGGCGCAGAGTGTTTTCGCGACAGCCCGCTGCTGGTCGAAACCGTGCGCCAGTTTCATTTATCCGGCCGTATCGTCGCAGCCATCTGCGCCGCCGCCGGAACGGTTCTGGTTCCGCACGATATTTTCCCCATCGGCAATATGACCGGCTTCCCGGGGCTTAAGGATACGATCCCGGAAGAGCATTGGGTGGATAAACGCGTCGTCTGGGATCCGCGCGTCAACCTGCTCACCAGCCAGGGACCTGGCACGGCGATTGATTTTGGCTTAAAGATTATTGACCTGCTGGTCGGGCGAGAGAAGGCGTACGAAGTGGCGTCATCGCTGGTGATACCGGCGGGGATTTATAATTATTACGAAGAGTAGTGCAAAGAAAAGCCGGGTGGCGGCTGCGCCTTACCCGGCCTACAAATGCATACCCCCGTAGGCCCGGTAAGCGAAGCGCCACCGGGCGAGAAACTACGGGCGATACACCTTCACATTTGCAAAGCCCTGCTCGCGCAGATACAGCGCCTGCAGACGGCTCATTACCCCACGCTCACACCACAGCAGGTAGGTTTTGCTCTGGTCGAGGTCGCCAAATTTGGTGCTCAGCTTGTAGAACGGCAGAGAAACCACTTCGACGCCTTCAACCTGCAGCGGCTTGTCATCCTGCTCATCAATGGAGCGAATATCCAGAATTGCATCGTTAGCGCCGAAACCGCTCACGGTTTCAACTTCTACGACTTCCTGCTCGGTCTGCTGGGCAATCTCACGGATATCAATGTTGGACGCTTCCGCCACCACTTTTTCCAGAATACCGAAATCGAAGTTCTCTTCTTCTGCTTCGATCTTCGCCTTCACCGCTTTGACGGTCGGGCTTTTTGAGATCACGCCGCAGTATTCCGGCATGGTACGGGCAAAATCTTCAGTACCGATTTCACGCGCCAGGTCGATGATGTGCTCTTTGTCGTGGGAAATCAGCGGACGCAGGATCAGCGTATCTGACACGTTGTCGATCAGACGCAAGTTGGTCAGCGTCTGGCTGGAGACCTGGCCAAGCGCTTCACCGGTAACCAGCGCCTGCACGCCGTAGCGCTCAGCCACCTTGGATGCTGCACGCACCATCATACGCTTCAGCACCACGCCCATCTGACCGTCGTCGACTTTCTCAAGGATTTCGCCGACCACAGGTTCGAAGTTAATCGCGACGAAACGCACCCGGTGAGAACTGCCAAAGCGGTTCCACAGATAATGCGCGACCTGGCGAACGCCGATTTCATGCGCCGCGCCACCCAGGTTGAAGAAGCAGTAGTGCACGCGGCAGCCGCGACGCATCAGCATATAGCTGGAGACGCCGGAATCGAAGCCACCCGAGATCAGCGACAGCACATCTTCCTGAGTACCGATTGGGAAACCGCCAATACCTTCGTAACGACCTTTTACCAGCAGCAGACGATCGTTTTCGATCTCCAGGTTAACGGTCACGTCCGGGTTGGTCAGACGCACGCGCGCAGACTCGACATGCTGGTTCAGACCGCCGCCAACGTAACGTTCCACTTCAATGGAGCTGAATTCATGCTTACCGCGACGCTTCACGCGGACACAGAAGGTTTTGCCTTCGATCTGATCGCGGTACTGCACCAGCGCTTTTTCGAAGATGTCATGCAGGGAGGTGAAAGGAACATCTTCCACTTCCAGAATATGGTGAATGCCCGGAATACGGGTCAGTGCGTCGCGGATATCCTGACGTTTGTTTTCGTCTTTCGCACGGACTTCAACGTGGTCCCAGTGGCGCACCACGGCGAGGGTTTCGTCGTAGTGCTTTAATACGTTACGAATGTTCCCGGTGAGAATTTTAATAAAGCGCAAACGCACAGATTGGCTTTTGATGGTGATTTCAGGGAACAATTTAATGATAAACTTCATGGCGGCAATGTTTCTTAGGCAAGCTTATAAGGCTTGTAATGGAAAAATACAGCAGCCCCTATAACCGAAGGCTGCTTCCAGGCGCGCAAGTATACCACCATCGCGCCGCTCCTGTGCACATTGCGCGTTATTTGATAATTGCCCTGAGTCCGTTACCATGTCGGGGCTGAGAATATAAGAGTCAATTCACTATGCCGAAGAAGAACGACGCACCGGCCAGTTTCGAAACTGCGCTGAGTGAACTGGAGCAAATCGTTACCCGTCTTGAGAGCGGCGATCTCCCGCTGGAAGAGGCACTCAACGAATTCGAGCGTGGCGTGCAACTGGCACGTCAGGGTCAGGTCAAACTGCAGCAGGCCGAGCAGCGTGTGCAGATCCTGCTGTCCGATAGCGAAGACGCTAAAACCACGCCTTTTACACCGGACGCCGAGTAAATGGATTTTGCCAACGAGCTTCAGGCATGCGTCGCGCGTGCCAACGATGCGCTGCGCCGTTTTATCGAGCCACAGCCTTTTCAGAACACTCCACTGGTTGAGGCCATGCACTATGGCGCACTCTTGGGTGGAAAGCGTCTGCGCCCATTCCTGGTCTATGCCACAGGCAATATGTTTGGTATCAGCGAAAACACGCTGGACGCTCCGGCAGCCGCCGTTGAGTGTATCCATGCCTACTCGCTGATCCACGATGATTTACCGGCAATGGACGATGACGACTTACGTCGGGGTCAACCTACCTGCCATATCAAGTTTGGCGAAGCAAATGCCATTCTGGCGGGAGATGCCCTGCAAACACTGGCATTTTCGATTTTGAGCGATGCACCGATGGCTGAAGTGGCCGATCGCGACCGCCTGGCAATGATCTCCGAACTGGCCATGGCCAGCGGTGTGGCCGGTATGTGCGGGGGGCAGGCACTGGATCTGGACGCCGAAGGACGTCAGGTTAATCTGGAACAGCTGGAGCGTATTCATCGCCATAAAACCGGGGCATTGATTCGTTCCGCCGTTCGCCTGGGCGCGCTGAGCGCGGGTGAGCAAGGGCGCAAAGCCCTGCCGATTCTGGACAGATACGCAGAAAGTATCGGTCTGGCATTCCAGGTTCAGGATGACATTCTGGATGTGGTGGGCGATACTGCAACATTGGGTAAACGTCAGGGTGCGGACCAGCAGCTTGGCAAAAGTACCTACCCCGCCCTGCTGGGTCTTGAGCAAGCCCAACGTAAAGCCCGGGATCTGATAGAGGATGCCCGCCAGTCGCTGAATCAACTGGCCGCGCAATCACTGGATACTTCGGCACTGGAAGCGCTAGCGGACTATATAATCCAGCGTGATAAATAAACACACTATCTCGATGAGCCTTTGATGAGTTTTGATATTGCCAAATACCCGACACTGGCGTTAGTTGACTCCACCCAGGAGTTACGTCTGTTGCCGAAAGAGAGCCTGCCGAAGCTGTGCGACGAGCTGCGTCGTTACCTGCTCGACAGCGTAAGCCGCTCCAGCGGTCATTTCGCCTCCGGGCTTGGCACGGTAGAGCTGACCGTGGCGCTGCACTATGTCTATAACACGCCGTTCGATCAGCTCATCTGGGACGTGGGTCACCAGGCCTATCCACACAAAATTCTGACCGGGCGTCGCGATAAAATTGGCACCATTCGTCAGAAAGGCGGCCTGCACCCGTTCCCGTGGCGCGGTGAGAGCGAGTATGACGTGCTGAGCGTCGGTCACTCGTCCACCTCTATTTCAGCGGGTATCGGTATTGCCGTTGCCGCCGAAAAAGAGAACAAGCAGCGCCGCACCGTCTGCGTGATTGGCGACGGGGCCATCACTGCTGGCATGGCCTTTGAGGCTATGAACCACGCGGGTGATATCAAGCCAGACATGCTGGTTATTCTTAACGATAACGAAATGTCGATTTCCGAGAACGTCGGCGCGTTGAACAACCATCTGGCGCAGTTGCTCTCCGGTAAGCTTTACTCCTCGCTGCGTGAAGGCGGGAAAAAAGTCTTCTCTGGCGTACCGCCGATCAAAGAACTGCTCAAGCGTACCGAAGAACACATCAAAGGCATGGTCGTGCCGGGAACCCTGTTTGAAGAGCTGGGCTTTAACTATATTGGCCCGGTTGATGGCCATGACGTACTGGGGCTGGTGTCGACGCTCAAGAACATGCGTGATCTCAAAGGCCCGCAGTTCCTGCACATCATGACCAAAAAAGGGCGTGGCTACGAGCCGGCGGAAAAAGATCCGATCACCTTCCACGCGGTACCGAAATTCGACCCGTCCAGTGGTTGTTTGCCAAAAAGCAGCGGCGGCATGCCGAGCTATTCGAAAATCTTTGGTGACTGGCTGTGCGAAACCGCCGCAAAAGACAACAAGCTGATGGCGATTACCCCGGCCATGCGTGAAGGCTCTGGCATGGTGGAGTTCTCCAGAAAATACCCCGATCAGTATTTTGACGTGGCCATTGCCGAGCAGCACGCGGTGACGTTTGCAGCAGGCCTGGCAATTGGCGGCTACAAACCGGTTGTCGCGATTTACTCCACCTTCCTGCAGCGCGCTTACGATCAGGTGATCCATGACGTTGCTATTCAGAAACTGCCAGTGCTATTTGCTATCGATCGTGCGGGCATTGTCGGTGCGGACGGTCAGACACACCAGGGGGCTTTTGACCTGTCGTTCCTGCGCTGTATCCCGGATATGGTCATCATGACGCCATCCGACGAGAACGAATGTCGTCAGATGCTGTTTACCGGCTACCACTATCAGGACGGCCCAAGCGCGGTTCGCTACCCGCGCGGTAATGCGGTAGGCGTTGAGCTGCAACCGCTTGAGAAGCTGGCGATAGGTAAAGGTCTGGTGAAGCGTCGCGGTGAGAAAGTGGCAATTTTGAACTTTGGTACCCTGATGCCAGAAGCAGCAAAGGTCGCTGAATCGCTGAATGCCACTCTGGTGGATATGCGCTTTGTAAAACCGCTCGATGAATCCCTGATCCTGAACATGGCGGAAACCCATGACGTGCTGGTGACGCTGGAAGAAAACGCCATCATGGGCGGCGCGGGCAGCGGCGTGAACGAAGTGCTGATGGCGAACCGTAAAGCCGTTCCGGTGCTGAACCTCGGTCTACCGGATCACTTCATTCCGCAAGGTACTCAGGACGAAGCCCGCACGGCGATTGGCCTGGATGCTGCAGGCATTGAAGCCAAAATTCGTACCTGGCTTGCCTGATCCCTCCCCTTTTCCGCTCCTGCTATGCTTAAACGTATTGTTTAAAAAGCAGGAGTGGAACCATGCAATACACGACATTAGGAAAAACAGATCTTAACGTTTCCCGACTTTGCCTGGGGTGCATGACCTTTGGCGAGCCTGACCGGGGTAATCACGCCTGGACGCTGCCGGAAGAGAGTAGCCGCCCGATCATCAAACGCGCCATCGAAGGTGGCATTAACTTCTTTGACACCGCCAACAGCTACTCCGACGGCAGCAGCGAGGAGATTGTCGGCCGTGCCCTGCGCGATTTTGCCCGTCGTGATGAAATTGTGGTCGCCACCAAGGTGTATTACCCGGTGGGCGATCTGGCTCAGGGACTTTCTCGCGCGCAGATCCTGCGTTCTATTGATGACAGCCTCAGACGCCTGAACATGGATCACGTCGATCTTCTGCAAATCCACCGCTGGGATTACAACACGCCGATCGAGGAGACGCTTGAAGCGCTCAACGACGTTGTGAAAGCGGGTAAAGCACGCTACATCGGTGCCTCATCAATGCACGCGTCGCAGTTTGCACAGGCGCTCGATCTCCAGGCACAGCATGGCTGGGCGCGCTTCGTCACCATGCAGGATCACTACAATCTGATCTATCGCGAAGAAGAACGTGAGATGCTGCCGCTGTGCCATCAGGAGGGCGTGGCGGTGATCCCGTGGAGCCCGCTGGCACGCGGTCGCCTGACTCGTCCGTGGGGGGAAACCACGGCCCGCCTGGTATCGGATGAAGTGGGAAAAAATCTGTATGAAGGCACAGAGTCCAGCGATGCGTTGATTGCCGAACGTTTAGCCGGGATTGCTGACGAAACCGGTGCCACCCGGGCCCAGGTGGCGCTGGCGTGGCTGCTGGGTAAACGCGGGGTTGCGGCACCGATTATTGGGACGTCGCGGGAAGAACAGCTTGATGAACTGCTGAATGCGGTGGACATCACGCTGACGCCGGAGCAGATTGCCGAGCTGGAGACACCATATCAACAGCATCCGGTGGTAGGGTTTAAGTAAGCCCTCACCCTCTAATCCGTAGGCCGGGTAAGGCGAAGCCGCCACCCGGCAATACAGAGCGCACAAACTTACGCGAAGTGATCGTATCCTTTCCAGTCCAGCGTAATGGGCGCACCGTCTCTCACAAACTTCAGCCCTTCGCTCTCCGGCATGATCTGCCCGATGCAGGTAAATTTCGCGCCGAGATGGGCTAACGCCACGTCCAGCGTTCCACGGTTGAGCTCAGGCACCGTGAAGCACAGCTCGTAGTCTTCACCACCGGAGAGTGCCCAGCGCAGCGCCTGCTCAGGCTCTACATGGCGAAGCAGTTGCTCTGACAGCGGGAAGAGATCCAGGTCAACGCGCGCACCCACGCCACTGGCCTTCAGAATATGGCCGAGATCTGAAATCAGCCCGTCAGAGAGATCGATAGCCGAACTTGCCCGCTCGCGCAGCGCCTGGCCGTGCAGAATACGTGGCGTTGGCCGCAAATGGCGTTTCACCAGGTACGCCGCGTCGTCAGCATCCTTCACGGTTAAGCGGTCCTGGAGGATCGCCAGCCCCGCGGCGCTGTCTCCTGGCGTACCGGTCACGTAGATCCAGTCGCCGGGTTTTGCACCCGATCGTTTCAGCGCGCGACCAAGCGGTACATAGCCATGGATCGCCAGCGTCATCGACAGCGGCCCGCCAGTGGTATCACCGCCAATCAACTGCATATCGTAGTAGTTGAGCTGCTCAAACAACGCATCGCTAAAGGCTTCCAGCCAGACTTCATCTACCTCTGGCAGCGTCAGAGCCAGCGTCAACCATGCAGGATCGGCACCCATCGCCGCCAGATCGCTGACGTTCACCGCCAGGGCTTTATACGCCAGATCGGCAGGATCGATATCCGGTAAAAAATGACGTCCGCACACTAAGGTGTCGGTGCTGATTGCCAGCGTCTGTTTTTCGGGAATATTGAGAAGTGCACAGTCATCGCCAATGCCGGTTTCAACATCAAGACGAGAGGTTCTGACACGGTCGAAATAACGGGCAATCAGGGAGAATTCGCCGCATGCCATACGTTATGCCTCAGCAAATAAAAGAAAAAACCGGAGCCGCACTGCCCATCAGGCAATGCAGAACTCCGGTTTGCGGATCACTTTTTGTGGGGACGGATCGCAGGTGCTGCTTTATCAAGTACGCCGTTTACAAACTTGTGGCTGTCTTCAGCGCCGAAGGTTTTCGCCAGTTCGATCGCTTCGTTGATGGCCACTTTATACGGCACATCATCACGTTTAGACAGCTCAAACAGCGCAATGCGCAGCACTGCTTTTTCAACCTGACCCAGCTCTTCGAGCAGACGAGACAGGTATGGCTTCATCAGACCATCGAGATACGCGCTATTAGTCGCCACTCCCGACAGCAGTTCACGGAAGTACAGAACGTCAACGTCTTTCACGTCCTGTTCTGACAGGAACTGGTATTCAACATCAGCGATGTCGTTCTGGGACAACTGCCAGGAGTAAAGTGCCTGAACGGCACATTCACGGGCGCGGCGACGAGCAGCAGGTTTCACGGAATTCCCCTTACAAAAAAATCAGGCCTTGATGGCTTTCAATACATTAATCATTTCAAGCGCGGTCAGTGCAGCTTCTGCACCTTTGTTACCGGCTTTAGTGCCAGCACGTTCGATGGCTTGTTCAATACTTTCGGTGGTCAGCACGCCAAACGCGACAGGAATTTCAGCATCCTGTGCAACGTGTGCCAGACCATTGCTTGCACCGCCCGCAACGTATTCGAAGTGCGCAGTGCCGCCACGAATAACAGTACCCAGAGCAATCACCGCGTCGTATTTACCGGTTTTTGCCAGCGCGCCTGCTGCCAGTGGCAGTTCGTAAGCACCTGGAACCCAAACAACGGTAATGTTGTCATCTTTAACCTGGCCGATACGTTTCAGGGCGTCAATGGCACCTTCCAGCAGGCTGTCGTTGATGAAGTTGTTGAAACGCGCAATGGTGATGGCGACGCGAGCGTCCGGGGTAGCTACAGCAGCTTCAATAATGTTCATACTCTTCCTTTACGGGTTCATTTGGCCCCGCAGGGGGGCGGATTTTATCATAATACTTTGCGCACTGCTTCCCTATTTCAGGAGCAATTACGCTGTCGTTAAATGGAGGCAGACATCCGGACCCACCGGACGAATCTCGCTAAATTTGAGTTGTGGTGCATCGGCCAGTTTTTCAAGGCCGGGCAGCACAAACAGGCCACGCGCGTCGCTACCCAACAGTTTAGGCGCAACGTAAACAATCAGCTCATCCACCAGCCCGGCCTGTAAGAGCGCACCGGCGAGCGTTGGACCCGCTTCGACCCAGATGCTGTTTACCTGTTGTTTGCCAAGCAGCATCATCAGCACCACGAGATCCAGATGCCCGTTATGCTCCGGCACCATGATGCTGCGCACGCCTTCCGGCCAGTCACGTGAATCTTCTTTAGTGCGCGCAATCCAGGTTTCACCAGGCTGCTGCACAATGCGGTGTTCAGGTGTGACGCGGTTCTGGCTATCAATGACAATACGCAGCGGCTGACGCAGGTTCTCCTGCGGATAAAGCGCCTGGGTATCGGCATTCAGTTCGTTCCAGCGCACGGTCATGGCCGGATCGTCAGCCAGAACGGTTTCACTGCTGGTGAGGATAGCATGGCTTTGCGCACGCAGACGTTGCACATCGCGCCTTGCCTGCGGCGAGGTGATCCACTGGCTCTCACCGTTCGCCATTGCCGTGCGACCGTCCAGAGAGGCACCCAGCTTAAGTTGGATGTACGGGAACCCGGTGCGCATGCGCTTGAGGAAGCCTTTATTGATCGCTTCCGCGTCTTGCATCATCAGCCCATGGCTTACGTTAATCCCTTCCTGCTGGAGACGATACAAACCGCGACCGGCAACCTGCGGGTTCGGGTCCTGCATCGCCGCGACGACGCGTGAAACACCCGCCGCAATCAGTGCTTCGCAGCACGGTGGCGTACGACCGTGATGACTGCAGGGCTCCAGCGTGACGTAGGCCGTAGCACCGCGCGCCTTCTCACCAGCCATACGCAACGCGTGAACTTCAGCATGTGGCTCGCCCGCACGATAGTGAAAACCTTCGCCCACAATCTCGCCATCTTTGACAATAACGCACCCGACGTTCGGGTTAGGATGGGTGGTAAAACGACCGCGCTGCGCCAGCTTCATGGCTCGCGCCATGTAAATCTCATCCTGCATGAGCTTAATCCTGTAAGCGGGCGATCTCTTCGCCAAACTCTTTGATATCTTCGAAACTCCGGTAGACCGAGGCGAAGCGGATATAAGCGACCTTATCGAGCTTTTTCAACTGCTCCATCACCAGGTTGCCAATCATCTTGCTTGGCACTTCACGTTCCCCCAGACCACGAAGATAAGATTTAATGTGATTTAACGCCATTTCAACGTCATCCGCGCTGACGGGGCGTTTTTCCAGAGCTTTAAGCATTCCGCTGCGCAACTTCTCTTCGTTAAACGGCTCGCGCACGTCGTTACTTTTTACCACGCGCGGCATGACCAGCTCTGCAACCTCGAAGGTCGTAAAACGCTCATTACACACCAGACACTGCCGACGACGGCGTACAGAAGACCCTTCGCCCACAAGACGAGAGTCGATGACTTTGGTATCCACAGCGGAGCAGAATGGGCAATGCATACGGTATCCCTGTTATCTGGTTAACTCATTTCATTTTACCCTGATCTGGCCTGACAACAAAGGAAGAGCTTTTTGAGACAAAGGATCTATGTCTGACAGGTGGATGCTGGCTACCATAATGAGGATCCGTTATTTCAAGGAAATAAACGCAATGACAAGACGTTACCTGAAGATTTTGCTGGTGGGGAGCCTCTTCACCCTTAGCGCCTGTGCACAGCAAACCGAAGTTCGCCAGATGAAACAAAGCGTCAACACGCTCAATACGGCGATGGACAAACTGAATAAAGAAACGGTGAAGATCACCCAACAAAACGCGCTGAACGCAAAATCCAGCAGCGGGGTGTATCTGCTGCCTGGTGCCAATACGCCTGCGCGGCTCAACAGCCAGATTGGCACGCTTAAAATGTCGCTGGTGAACGTTGCGGCGAATGCAGATGGTACTCGCGCAACATTACGCATCCAGGGAGAATCCAACGATCCACTTCCGGCCTTCAGTGGCACCGTCGAGTGGGGCCAGATCCAGGGCACAACCGAGAGCTATCAGGAAGTGAATGTGAAGAACCAGTTGTTCACTGCACCCGCGAGTATACTGGCGCCCAGCGATGTTGATATCCCGCTTCAACTGAGTGGACTCACGCCAGATCAGTTAGGTTTTATCCGCATCCACGATATCCAGCCCGCCGCGCAGTAATCCCTCCTTCAGCGGAGTGCAATGTCACTCCGCTAACATTTACATTTCGTATGGATTGGCAACATAAATGATTGTCGCTACAATCCCGGCCGTTTAAAGTACGCAAACGTGAACGCAATCGATTACGCGCGTGAGAGATATGTGAAACAACACATATTTTTGTGAGCAGGGATTCCTATAATAGGCACCGCAGAAACACGAAATATTTAGAAACGCAATTCGCGCATTTTTCACTCCCGGAAGGGAATTTCAATCAGTGGCATGATTATGAAAAAAACATTACTTGCAGCCGGCGCTGTGCTGGCACTTTCCTCCTCTTTCACTGTTAACGCAGCGGAAAACGATAAACCACAGTACCTCTCCGACTGGTGGCACCAGAGTGTTAACGTCGTCGGCAGCTACCACACCCGTTTCGGACCACAGATCCGCAACGATACCTACCTGGAGTACGAAGCGTTCGCCAAGAAAGACTGGTTTGATTTCTACGGTTACGTGGATCTGCCGGTATTCTTCGGTGGTAATACCGATGCGAAAGGTATCTGGAACAACGGTTCCCCGCTGTTCATGGAAATCGAACCACGCTTCTCTATCGATAAACTGACCGGCACCGATCTGAGCTTCGGTCCGTTCAAAGAGTGGTACTTCGCGAACAACTACATCTATGACATGGGTCGCAACGATTCTCAGGAACAAAGCACCTGGTATATGGGTCTGGGTACCGACATCGACACTGGCCTGCCGATGAGCCTGTCCATGAACATTTACGCGAAATACCAGTGGCAGAACTACGGTGCCTCCAACGAAAACGAGTGGGATGGATACCGTTTCAAAGTGAAATACTTTGTTCCGCTGACTCAGCTGTGGGGCGGTAACCTGAGCTACATCGGTTTCACCAACTTTGACTGGGGTTCAGATCTGGGCGACGACAACTTCTATGACAACAACGGGAAGCACGCTCGCACCAGCAACTCTATCGCTTCCAGCCACATCCTGGCCCTGAACTACGATCACTGGCACTACTCTGTTGTTGCTCGTTACTGGCACAACGGTGGTCAGTGGAACGACGATGCCAGCCTGAACTTCGGTAAGGGTGACTTCAGCGTTCGTTCTACCGGTTGGGGTGGTTACCTGGTCGTGGGTTACAACTTCTAACCTTGTGGTTGTCGCCGGGCAAAAAGCCAGCTCAGGAGCTGGCTTTTTTACTGCTTAACCTTCCGCAAAAAATCGGCCAAAGACTTGTCAGCACTCTCGCTAAACCGCCTCTCCGTCATCACAATGTTGAGACATCTGTCGAGCCGGAAACAGCGATAGTCATCGCGCCGCTCACACCACGCCGCCAGCAGCCAGCGCTCACCCCAGAAGAACAATCCTAACGGCTGAACGTCACGCTGTGAGAGCTGCCCAACTTCGTCGCGGTAATGCAACGCCAGAACGCGCTGAGCGGAAATTGCCTGATGAATCATGTCAAAATCGCTGCGGGAGTGGCTTTGCATGCAAAAATCCGGGGCGTAGATCCGCGTCTGCTCCGCCTTTCGACGACTCTCCTCAGGCAGAATTGCTAACACCTTTTCCTGAGCCGACTCCAGCTCGCGCGACAGCGATTCTCCTCCCCAGGTTTTGAGCAGGCGAATCGCCACCATTAACGCCTCGGACTCCTTGTTTGTCAGCATCAGCGGCGGTAAATCAAAACCCGACATCAGCCGATAGCCGCTTCCCGCCTCGCCCTCCACCGGCACGCCGGAAAGTGACAAGTCGCGGATGTCGCGGTAGACCGTCCGCTCAGACACGCCAAGCCTGTCCGCCAGATGCGCTGCCGTTGTCAGACGCCTGCCCCGCAGGATCTGCACAATCTGAAACAAACGGTCAGCGCGTCGGGTCATATCTTCGTTAACTCTCAGGCAGGTTGGTGGAGACCGACGCGATTACCTTCACTGTCGGTAAACAATGCGATAGTGCCAATCCCACGAGGTAATTCCAGTGGGCCGAATACACACTCACCGCCTGCGGTAACGATACGATCGAGCGTGGCAGGCAGATTGTCAGTATGCAGGTAGATAATAGCGCCTTCGTGAGACGGCACAATGCCCTCAAATTTTGCCAGCGCTCCGCCGGTACCCGGATCCTCATGCGGGAAAACGGCCAGCTCAGCGCAGTCCATTTTCTCGCGTTTTAACGAAACCTGCATCACTGGCTCATAAAAAGTAATCGCGCGATCCATATCCGTGACCGGGATTTCAAACCAGTTAATTACACTTTTCATACATCCTCCTGACTGTTTGTTTGGGTTCGAAAAGAGTCTACGACAGGGCTCCTGACAGCATACTGTCAGGAGTGTTTGTCAGGAGCAGATAAAAAAAATCCCGGTCATCAGACCGGGATTTCGATAACGCGATAAACGTCTTACGGCAGAATTGACGGCTGATCCGCCCCTTCTTTCTCGACTTTCTGCTGGAGTAAGTGCTCGCGCTTCATGCCGAGTTTCAGTGCCAGTGCGGATGCGACGTAAATAGAAGACGCCGTACCGATAGTCACACCGATAAGCATGGTCAGCGAGAAGCCTTCCAGTACCGGGCCACCGAAGAGATACAGCATCAGGATCACCATCAAGGTTGTACCGGATGTGATCAAGGTACGGTGCAGCGTCTGGGTCAACGACACGTTAAAGATTTCGTACGGCGTACCGCGACGGATCTTACGGAAGTTTTCACGAATACGGTCAGATACCACGATACTGTCGTTCAGTGAGTAACCGATAACGGACATCAGGGATGCCACGATAGTCAGGTCAATCTCAATGTGGAACAGAGACAGTACACCCATGGTGATCACCACGTCGTGCGCCAGCGCGATAACCACACCTGCCGCCAGTCGCCACTCGAAGCGGAAACCAACGTAGATCAGGATGGAGATCAGCGCCACCATCAGCGCCATCGCACCGGTTTGCGCCAGGTCAGCACCTACGCTTGGGCCGACGAACTCAATACGCTTCACAGCCGCATTCTGGCTGGTCGATTCGTTAATGACGTTCAGAACCTTGCTACCCAGCTCCTGGCTGCCGTTGGCATCGTGTACCGGAGGCATACGCACCATGATATCGCGGCTGCTGCCGAAGTTTTGCAGCAGCGGCTCTTCAAAGCCCGCTTTCTGCAGCGATTCGCGCATCTGGTCCATATCAATCGGTTTTTCCAGGGAGATTTCAATTACCGTACCACCGGTAAAATCGAGCCCCCAGTTAAAGCCTTTCACGCCCATAATGACGATGGACAGAATCAGCAGAAAACCTGAAATGCCGAAGGCCCAGTAGTCCCAGCGCATAAAGTCCCAGACTTTACGGCCGTGGTTTAATTGTTCAACAGTATATTCCTGTGCCACAACGCACTCCTCAGATAGACAGCTTTTTGACGCGCTTGCCGCCGTACAGCAGGTTCACGATGGCACGGGTGCCGACAATAGCGGTAAACATCGACGTTGCAACACCGATACCGGTAGTAATCGCAAAGCCTTTGATCGCGCCAGTACCCACTGCATACAGGATAAGAACCTTAATCAGTGTTGTTACGTTCGCATCGAAGATGGAGCTGAACGCGCCTTTATAGCCTTCTTCAATCGCCTGCTGCACAGAGCGACCGTTGCTCAACTCTTCTTTGATACGCTCGTTGATCAGGACATTGGCGTCGACCGCCACCGCAAGGGTCAGAACGATACCCGCAATACCCGGCATGGTCAGCGTCGCACCCGGCAGCAGAGACATGATGCCGATGATCAGCACCAGGTTCGCCAGCAGCGCGGACGTCGCAATCAGACCAAACTTCTTATAGAAGAAGATCATGAACAGGATAGAGACCACCAGACCGGCCAGACACGCTTCCAGACCCTGCTGGATGTTTTGCATACCCAGAGTAGGACCAATGGTACGTTCTTCAACAATCTGGATTGGTGCAATCAGAGCACCGGCACGCAGCAGCAGAGAGAGCTGACGCGCTTCGTTCGGGTTGCTGATACCTGTGATGCGGAAGCTGTTACCCAGACGAGACTGGATATTGGCGATGTTAATCACCTCTTCCTCTTTCACCAGTACCGCACGGCCGTTGGCATCTTTCTTACCGCTGTCTTTGTACTCTACGAACAGGGTCGCCATCGGTTTGCCGATGTTGTCCTTGGTGAAGTTAGACATGATGTTACCACCCGCACTATCGAGCGAGATGTTAACCTGCGGCTGGTTGTATTCGTCCTGGCTGGAAGTGGAGTCGGTGATATGGTCACCGGTCAGGATCACGCGTTTGTACAGCACAACAGGCTGACCTTCGCGGGTCTGTTTCACTTCGGAGTCACCTGGAATACGGCCTGCAGCGGCAGCGGACTGATCAACATTGGAGTTAACCAGACGGAATTCCAGCGTTGCGGTCGCACCCAGAATCTCTTTCGCACGTGCGGTATCCTGGATACCTGGCAGTTCGACCACGATACGGTCAGCACCCTGGCGCTGTACCAGAGGCTCAGCCACACCCAGTTGGTTTACACGGTTACGCAGAATGTTGATGTTCTGCTGAACGGCGTATTCACGCGCTTCACTCAGACGCGCATCGGTCATCACCGCGCGCAGCTGATTGCTGCCTGAAGAGGTGATCACCAGATCGCGGTGACGTTGAGACAGGTAAGTTACAGCCTGGTCGCGCGCCGCACTGTCGCGGAACGTGATGCTCATACCGTAGTTATCTTCTTTACGCACGGTAGTGTACGCGATGCCTTTTTCACGCAGATCGCTACGCAGGCTGTCGATATTCTGTTCCTGCAGTTTGCCCAGCGCGGTATCCATATCCACTTCCATCAGGAAGTGAACACCACCACGCAGGTCAAGACCGAGTTTCATTGGCTCTGCGTTCAGCGCAGCCAGCCAACGAGGGGTTGCAGGAGCAAGGTTAAGCGCCACGACATATTTATCACCCAGCACGCCCATCAGCGCTTCACGGGCGCGGAGCTGCGTGTCGGTGGTGTCGAAGCGAGCAAGAATTGCACCCTCTTCCAGAGCCACAGACTTAGCGGTAATTTTTTCTTCTTGTAACGTTTTCTGGACCTGGATCAGCGTTTGCTCACTGGCGGCGACACCGCGCGCGCCAGTGATTTGAACAGCCGGATCCTCACCATACAGGTTGGGAAGCGCGTACAGCAGGCCGACGAGAATCACGACGACCAGCATGATGTACTTCCACAAAGGATAACGGTTTAACACGGCAGTTCCCTTTGGGAAAAGTTGGGATTACAGCGCCTTCATAGTGCCTTTCGGCAGAACGGCAGCTACGAAGTCACGTTTGATAACCACTTCAGTGGTGTCATTCAGCGCGATAGCAATGTAGCCGCTTTCAGCCACTTTGGTTACGCGACCAACCAGACCACCATTGGTCAGCACTTCATCGCCTTTCGCGATGGAGTCCATCAGCTTTTTGTGCTCTTTGGTACGCTTTTGCTGTGGGCGCAGGATCATGAAGTAGAAGATCAGACCGAACACAACCAGCATCAGAATCAGAGACATCGGGCTGCCCTGCGCCGGAGCACCTGTTGCCGCTACCGCATCAGAAATAAAAAAGCTCATTCAAATTCCCTCATTATTAAAATTAATCAACGTTCAAAGGTGGAACGGTTCGACCCTGACGTTGGTAGAAATCGGTCACGAAGCTCTCTAATTTACCCTCTTCGATAGCCTTGCGTAAACCAGCCATTAAGCGCTGATAATAGCGAAGGTTATGAATGGTATTGAGACGCGCACCCAAAATCTCATTACAACGATCGAGATGATGCAGATACGCGCGAGAATAATTGCGACAGGTATAGCAATCGCACTCGGCATCGAGCGGACTGGTGTCACTCTTATGCTTCGCGTTACGGATTTTCACCACGCCATCGGTAACAAACAGATGACCATTACGCGCGTTACGGGTTGGCATCACGCAGTCGAACATATCAATGCCGCGGCGTACACCTTCAACCAGATCTTCTGGTTTACCCACACCCATCAGGTAACGGGGTTTATCTGCCGGGATTTGCGGGCAGACATGTTCCAGAATGCGATGCATGTCTTCCTTCGGCTCACCCACAGCCAAACCGCCGACAGCGTAGCCATCAAAACCTATCTCTACCAGACCTTTAACGGAGATATCACGTAAATCTTCGTAAACACTGCCCTGAATAATGCCGAACAGCGCATTTTTGTTCTCCAGGGAGTCAAAACGGTCGCGGCTACGCTTCGCCCAACGCAAAGACATCTCCATCGAGCGTTTAGCGTAATCCCAGTCGGCCGGATACGGTGTACATTCGTCGAAGATCATGACGATGTCAGAACCGAGATCGTACTGAATCTCCATCGATTTTTCTGGATCGAGGAAAATAGGATCGCCGTTGATCGGGTTACGGAAGTGTACGCCCTGCTCGGTGATCTTGCGAATATCACCCAGGCTGAAGACCTGGAAACCGCCGGAGTCGGTCAGGATTGGGCCTTTCCACTGCATGAAGTCGTGCAGGTCACCGTGGAGCTTCATGATCTCCTGACCCGGACGCAGCCACAGGTGGAAGGTGTTGCCGAGGATAATCTGTGCGCCAGTGGCTTCCACTTCTTCCGGCGTCATCCCTTTTACGGTGCCGTAGGTGCCCACAGGCATAAACGCGGGGGTTTCCACCACACCGCGATCAAACACCAGACGACCGCGACGCGCGCGGCCATCGGTGGTATCGAGTTCAAATTTCATTTTTTCTCCGACGTCAGAAAAACAGTCCAACGTTGTAAAACAGTGCCGCGGACTTATTCCCCGACACGCTCATTCAAAGCCTGCGGATTGTACGTGATAAACATCGCGTCCCCGTAGCTAAAAAAGCGATATTTTTGTTCTACCGCAGACTTGTAGGCATTCATCGTATGCTGATACCCCGCAAATGCAGACACCAGCATAATCAGCGTGGATTCAGGCAGATGGAAGTTGGTCACCAGGGCATCAATCACTTTGTACTGATAACCCGGGTAAATGAAGATCTGCGTATCGCCAAAGAACGGTTCGATAAGATCGTTCTTCGCGGCCTGTGCGGCGCTCTCAAGCGAACGCACAGAGGTAGTGCCGACGGCAATCACGCGGCTACCCCGACCTTTCGCCGCCAGAACAGCATCCACCACGTCCTGCGGTACTTCGGCATACTCGGAGTGCATGATGTGATCTTCGATACTGTCCACGCGCACCGGCTGGAAGGTACCCGCGCCAACGTGCAGCGTCACGAACGCCATCTCAACGCCTTTTGCACGCAGTTTTTCCAGCAGCGGCTCATCAAAGTGCAGACCCGCGGTCGGCGCGGCGACTGCGCCAGGTTTCTGGCTGTAGACAGTCTGGTACAGCTCGCGGTCGGCCTCTTCGTCCGGACGCTCAATGTACGGCGGCAGCGGCATGTGGCCGATAGCATTCAGAATGTCGAGCACAGTACGCTCGTCATCGAATTCCACCTCGAACAGCGCATCGTGGCGCGCGGTCATGGTCGCTTTGATGCTCTCGTCATCACCGAGCAGCAGCTCAGCACCCGGCTTCGGTGCCTTAGAGGCGCGAATATGTGCCAGAATACGTTTATCATCGAGCATACGTTCGACCAGCACTTCAATCTTGCCGCCGCTGGCTTTACGGCCAAACAGACGCGCCGGGATCACACGGGTATTGTTAAAGACCAGCAGATCACCAGGGTTGAGCTTGTCGAGTAAATCGGTGAAAGTACCGTGCGTCAGCTCGCCCGTTGGCCCATCCAGTGACAGCAAACGACAGCTACTGCGCTCAGGCATTGGATAGTGAGCAATCAGGGATTCAGGTAGTTCAAAGGAGAAATCGGCGACGCGCATGACGTATACTCGTGACTTAAAAACAGGCGGCATAGTCTAGTGCTCACACCCTCTTGCTGCAACAACTAGCCACCCCCGGACAAATAAAACGCATGAATTTTCTCGCTCACCTGCATCTCGCCCACCTCGCTGACAGCTCCCTTTCCGGTAATTTGCTGGCCGATTTCGTGCGCGGTAACCCCGCTGAGAACTATTCTCCTGAGATCGTCGACGGTATTTTTATGCATCGCCGTATCGACGTGCTGACAGATAACCTGCCAGAAGTGACGGAAGCCAAAGCGTGGTTTCGCCCTGAAACCCGCCGCGTTGCGCCTATCACGCTTGATGTGATGTGGGATCATTTCCTGTCGCGCCACTGGGCACAACTCTCGCCGGAGTTGCCATTGCCGGATTTTGTGCGCTATGCCCACCAGCAGGTGGCAATCATTTTGCCCGACTCGCCGCCGCGCTTTGTGAATCTGAACAACTACCTGTGGTCAGAACGCTGGCTGGAGCGCTATCGCGAGATGGACTTCATTCAGAATGTGTTAAACGGGATGGCCAGCCGCCGACCGCGCCTGGATGCGCTGCGCGACTCCTGGTATGACCTAGATGAACATTACGATGCACTGGAGACCCGTTTCTGGCAATTCTATCCACGCATGATGGCGCAGGCGAAAAACAAACAGCTCTGACAGAATTTCTATTGATAGGTAAAAGCTGGCGGAACGATTGTCACCACCTCTTTGTCTTATCCATGAACACTCTCTATACTGGCTCGCGTTGCGTTCCAAATAACCTTAGTATCTACAGGAGAATCATATGGTTCTGGTAACTCGTCCGGCTCCGGATTTTACAGCTGCAGCAGTTCTGGGCAACGGTGAAATCGTTGAAAACTTCAACTTCAAACAGCACACCAACGGTAAAGCGACCGTTCTGTTCTTCTGGCCAATGGACTTCACTTTCGTTTGCCCGTCTGAGCTGATCGCGTTCGACAAACGTTACGAAGAATTCCAGAAGCGTGGCGTAGAAGTTGTTGGCGTCTCCTTCGACTCTGAATTTGTACACAACGCATGGCGTAACACCCCTGTCGACAAAGGCGGCATCGGTGCGGTGAAATACGCAATGGTTGCGGACATCAAACGTGAAATCCAACAGGCTTACGGTATCGAACATCCGGACGCTGGTGTTGCACTGCGTGGTTCTTTCCTGATCGACGCAAACGGCATCGTTCGTCACCAGGTTGTGAACGATCTGCCACTGGGTCGTAACATCGACGAAATGCTGCGTATGGTTGACGCGCTGCAGTTCCACGAAGAGCACGGTGAAGTGTGCCCGGCTCAGTGGGAAAAAGGTAAAGAAGGTATGGCAGCCTCTCCAGACGGCGTAGCGAAATACCTGTCTGAGAACGTATCCAGCCTGTAATCGGCACGGTTTACGAAAAAGGCCCGCTTATGCGGGCCTTTTGTTTTAGAACGCGAAGCACGAACACCCTAACACGCCCCAGAATGCCTGCTCATCAGAGACAGGAATATCCGACTGGCGCGCAATACCATGCGCATGCCCATGCACACCACAACTCCCGATGCACTGGTGCATCTGTACCACCGCACCCACTTTACTTGCGGCTGGCGGTGCGGAGCGATAATGTCCGGGTACCTTCACCACCGGCGACCACTCAGGCACAACCGGAATTGGCGGTGGCGACAGTGGGCTGAAATGTCCGGCGGCATACACCACCTTGCCATCCACCACGGTCAGTACCGATTCAATGCCTTTGATCTCTTCTTCCGGCACGCTGAAGTAGTCTTTCGACAGCACCACCAGGTCCGCCAGTTGCCCTTCGACCAGGCGACCTTTTTTACCCTGCTCGCTGGAAAACCACGCACTACCTGCCGTCCACAACTCAAGGGCAACGTCGCGCGGCAGGCGGTTGTTGTCGTCATACATCGCCAGCCCGCCTACGGTTCGCCCGGATACCAGCCAGTAGAGCGCTGTCCACGGGTTATAACTCGCCACGCGAGTCGCGTCCGTACCTAACCCAACCGGCACCTCCAGTTCCAGCATTTTCGCCACGGGTGGCGTGTGCTTCACCGCCTCTTTACCATAACGGTCGACAAAGTACTCGCCCTGGAATGCCATGCGGTGCTGGACCGCAATCCCACCGCCCAACGCCTTAACGCGTTCGATATTTCGCTCGGTGATGGTTTCTGCATGGTCGAAGAACCAGTGCAACCCGTTAAACGGGATGTCGCGGTTCACTTTCTCGAACACATCCAGCATCCGACTGATGGATTCGTCATAGGTCGCGTGCAGGCGGAACGGCCAGCGGTTTTCCACCAGATGACGCACCACACGCTCCAGTTCGTCTTCCATTCCCTCTGGCAGGTCCGGACGCGGCTGAAGGAAATCCTCAAAATCTGCCGCCGAGAAGACCAGCATCTCACCGGCCCCATTCGCGCGATAGAAATCTGTTCCCTGACCCGGTTTGAGCATATCTGTCCAGCGCTCAAAATCTTCCAGTTCCTGTTTCGGGCGCTGGGTAAAGAGGTTATAAGCAATGCGCACAGTCATCTGCTCTTTGGCGTGCAGCTCAGCAATTACCTCGTAATCTTCCGGGTAGTTCTGGAAACCGCCCCCTGCATCAATTGCGCTGGTCAATCCCAGGCGGTTCAGCTCGCGCATAAACTGGCGCGTAGAGTTCACCTGCTGCTCAATCGGCAGTTTCGGCCCTTTCGCCAGTGTGGCGTAGAGGATCATCGCATTAGGTTTGGCGATCAGCATCCCGGTCGGGTTACCGTTGTTATCGCGCACAATCTCGCCGCCCGGTGGGTTCGGAGTCTCTTTGGTATACCCGACAGCTTTCAACGCCGCACGGTTGAGCAGCGCGCGATCATAGAGATGCAGCACAAATACCGGGGTATCCGGCGCCGCCTCATTGAGCTCTTCAATGGTCGGCATCCGACGTTCAGCAAACTGAAACTCGCTCCAGCCGCCGACAACACGCACCCACTGTGGTGACGGTGTGCGGTCGGCCTGAACTTTAAGCATGCGCAAGGCATCCACCAGTGAAGGGACACCTTCCCAGCGCAGCTCAAGGTTGTAATTGAGCCCACCGCGGATCAGGTGCAGGTGAGAATCGTTCAGACCGGGGATTACCGTGCTTCCCTGTAAATCGACGATCTGCGTTCCCTGCGTCGCATAACTCATGATGCGATCGTGATTACCCGTAGCAAGGATCTTGCCGTTGGCGATCGCTACCGCCTCGGTAAGCGGATTTTCACGATCGAGTGTATGGATCTTACCCTTAGTTAAGATCAGTGTGGCAGTTTGAGGCATAACGTACTCCTTTCGGCCGAATCAGGCTTTTTTTAGCCATCCGGCAAACAGACGGGTCACGATGGGCATCCACAGCCAGACCACCAGCGCGACCACACAGGCATCGTTAATCAAATGCAGCAGCAATGAGCCTTTCAGGCCAGGAAGCAGCGCGCCAGTCACCTGTGGTACCAGATTGGTGCTGGGAAAGATCACCAGAAGCGTGATCAGAAACTGTTTCCACTGTTTTGGCTTACGTACGTGTGTCTCCGGTGGCGTAAACCAGAACGCAGGTTCCGTACGCACTTCGGTTTTGTCGCCTTCCGCCAGCAGCGGTTCAATCTCTTTCACCAGCGCATTGCGGGTATCGGACTGAGTCCACTCATAGAGGTGTTCGAGGGTGTCGAAGCGGATGATCACCGTCCACAGGTTTTGCCCTTCGGACGGGCGGATTACGTTCGCGCCCAAATGGCCGGGAAATTCCGCCGCGATGGGCATGATCCTGCCAAGCCACTGTTCGTAGTGCTCAGCCTGTCCCGGAAGTAACGTGTGAGTAATCACCAGCGTCACATGTGATGTTTGCGCCATAAAAGCTCCCTGGTCATTGATGGGCGGGAGAACCCCGCCCTGAAAGGTTTACGCTTTGCGTTCTGGTGCGCCATGAACGAGGGTGTAGGCATAATCAACGCCCATGCCATAAGCCCCGCTGTGCTCGCGAACCAGGTCCATCACCGCGTCGTAAGTGCCTTTGCGTGACCAGTCACGCTGGTACTCCAGCAGGACCTGTTGCCAGGTCACTGGTACGGCCCCGGCCTGAACCATACGATCAATCGCGCGTTCGTGCGCATCAACAGAGGTACCGCCGGATGTATCGGTTACCACGTACACTTCGAAACCTTCGTCGAGCGCCATCAGTGCCGGGAAGGTCAGGCAAACCTCGGTCCACAGGGCTGAGATGATAAGTTTCTTACGGCCCGTTGCTTTAACTGCCGCAACAAACGCATCGTCTTCCCAGGAGTTCATCGAGGTACGTTCAATGGGTTTGACATCCGGATGAACCGCCAGCAATTCTGGCCAGATATAACCGCTGAAGCTTTTCGTTTCGACCGATGTGTAGATAACAGGAACATCAAAAATTTTGCCTGCTTTCGCCAGTGCTACCGTATTATTCTTCAGCAATTGACGGTCAATATTAGCGACACCAAAGGACATTTGCGGTTGGTGATCGATAAAAATCAGTGCGGAATTGGATGGATCAATCAGTTCACGAATAGACATAAAAGTACCTTTTAAACAATAGGTTAAAAGCAAACATTTGGTGTGCTATATGAGAAAGGGCCCTGACTGATAAAGCAAATTGAGTATAGCGAGAATTGACTGAGCGGATAGTAAAGATATTTGTCCCCTCTGTTGAATAAAACCGAACAACCCAGGGGAATATTCTGCAACCAGTACACCGTACCGGTTGCAGACAGCGGTTAATTACCGAACCACACGGAAGCAGAAATTGCAGGAAGTGAGAGTATGCCTTCCTGAAGAGTCCCTTTACCTTCCTTGCATTGCCACGCCTTCACGTGCAGCAATGGAGAATCATCCAGCACCACTTCACAGGCCTCACCCCGGTTAATCGCCACCAGCACGCGCTGCTGGTTATAAACACGGGCAAATACCACCACGTTATCGTGGGCATACACCACCTGGCAGCCGCCATAACGTAACGCCAGGTTCTGTTTACGTAACTTCGCCATACGCTGATACAAACCCAACAGCACCTTATCCTGTTTCGCTGGCTCCCACGGGAAGGTTTTGCGGCAGAACGGATCGTTGTTACCGTCCAGCCCCACTTCATCACCGTAGTAAATACAAGGCACGCCAGGCCATGTGAAGAGCCAGGTGACGGCCAGCGGCAGACGCGCCACATCCTTGCCAAGCAGGGATTTAAAGCGCGCCGTATCGTGGCTATCCAGTTGATTAAACATCCGCAATTGCTGCTGATGCGACAGACCGGCGCGGTAGTTATCCATCCACGCCATACAGGTTTCGGCATCAATGTGATTCGGATCGTAGGAGATGTCGGTATTCGCCAGGAATCCCCATAGCGGGAAGGTAAAGCCACGATAGTTCATCGCTGCATCTTCCGCATCGGCCTGCAGCCACTGGCGCGCATCGCCAAAATGCTCGCCAAATACAAATGCCTCTGGCTGAGCCGCTTTTGCAGAACGGGTAATACCCGCGACGTGTTGAATATTGTTCCGCGCCCCGCCCGCTTCGCCCAGCATGTGCACCACATCCAGGCGCCAGCCATCCATATTCCACGGTGCTTTCAGCCAGTGGCGTACAATGCTGTCTTCACCGCCGTAGATTTCATTGATCAGAGAAGGTGACTGGAAATCCAGCTTTGGCAGACTCGGATAACCCAGCCAGTCCAGCGCACGTCCCTCCTCATTAAAGCTATACCAGCTTCTCTGTGGTGAATCCGGGTTATGGCATGCTCCGCTCATCGACTGATTATGACGGTCAAACCATGCGTGTGAATCTCCGCTGTGGTTAAACACACCGTCCAGAATCAGGCGCATGCCTTCACTTCTGGTGTTCTGCCGCAGGCGCAATAACGCCTCGTCGCCGCCAAACTGCGCGTCAACGCGACGATAATCTTCGGTATCGTATTTATGTACGCTCGGCGCACTGAACACCGGATTGAGATACAACGCTGTCACGCCGAGCTTTTTCAGGTACGGCAGCTTTTCGCTGATACCATCGAGATCGCCGCCGTAGAACGTCGAGCCGCCAGCCTGCGCAGTCAGTGGTTCATCCCATGCTTTCAGGATGATATCGTGGCCCGCCGCATGGTGGTGATAGATCTTATCCTGGTCGGCGGTGCGTTTTTCACAGCGGGCAAAGCGGTCCGGGAAGATCTGGTAAAAGACCTGATCGTTAACCCATTGCGGCCCGTTATCCGGGTAATCCACCGCAAACTGCTCAAGACGGGCCGGAGGAAAACGGCTCAACCCCTGCGGGGAAAACCACAGCTGACGGTTGTTCCACAGCAGTTTGAAACTGTAACGGCGACGGGGCTGCCCGCTGCGCAAGTCGATATTTGCCCGCCAGGCCGTGATCCCCGGCTGCGGCTGGCTGCGCTGTTTGTGCATTTTCAGCGCGGTCTCTTCGTTATCAATTTCGGCGCGTAGCGTCACGCGTTCAGGCTGATTCTCCCCCGTCAGCCAGAGCGTAATCACAAGGTTGTCTTTGTTTTGCTTAACAAATGGGGCAACCGGAAGGTGCCAGGCGTTTAACATCACGAATCCCCTTTGATGAAATTGACGTCACCTTGCCACAGGGTGATTAAGGTTAGCTCATCATGATGCGGTTTATTGGGGGAGGAGGATGGGGGAGGAGAAAAAATGCCCGACATCGTCGGGCATTAACATTACTGTGCTTCCGCCAGTTGACGGTCACGGCGGCATTTAAACATCCAGCCCACCAGTAGCAGGACGATCCACGCGAAGCCCACGTATAAGGAAATACGGGTATCCGGATGGTAGCCAATCAGGGCGATGATAAAGACCAGGAAGAGCAGGCCGACCACGGTCGTTGCCACACCGCCCGGCACTTTGAACTTCAGCGCTTTCACCTCATCCGGTGACAGACGACGGCGGAATGCAACCTGTGACAGCAGGATCATAATCCACACCCACACCGTCGCGAAGGTTGCCAGCGACGCAATCACCAGGAAGACGTTTTCCGGCATGATGTAGTTCAGGTAAACCGAGAACAGCAGTGCGACGGTCATCACCACCACGGTGACCCACGGCGTACCGCGACGTGATGTTTTGGCAAATACCTTTGGCGCACTGCCCTGCTCCGCCATGCCGTGCAGCATACGCCCTACGCCAAAGACGTCACTGTTGATCGCGGAAAGCGACGCAGTCAGCACCACAAAGTTCAGAATGCTGGCAGCAAACGCAATGCCCATATGCTGGAAGGTCAGTACAAACGGGCTACCGTTCGTGCCCACCAGGTTCCACGGGTAGATAGACATGATTACGAACAGCGTACCCACATAGAACACCAGAATGCGCATCGGCACCGAGTTGATGGCGCGCGGAATCGACTTCTCAGGATCTTTCGCTTCCCCGGCGGTGATACCGATAATCTCAATACCGCCGTAGGCAAACATCACCATCTGTAGCGACATCACCATGCCGAGCCAGCCGTTACTGAAGAAACCGCCGTTGCTCCAGAGGTTATGGATACCCGTCGGCTGACCGCCGTTACCAATCCCCCAGATGATGATCCCGAAACCGGCGACAATCATGATGATAATGGTGGCGACCTTAAAGAAAGAGAACCAGAACTCCAGTTCACCAAAGACTTTCACGCTCATCAGGTTAACCGCGCAGATGATCAGCACCACGCTCAGCACCCAAATCCAGTGCGGTACCGCCGGGAACCAGACCCCCATATAGATACCAAACGCGGTCACATCGGCAATCGCCACAATCAGGATTTCAAAGCAATAGGTCCAGCCGGTAATAAACCCGGCCAGCGGACCTAAGTTTTCCTGCGCGTAACGGGAGAACGAACTGGCTGAAGGATTGTGAACCGACATTTCGCCGAGGGCGCGCATGATGATATATGCCGCCACGCCGCCGATGATGTACGCCAGCAGAACGCTTGGACCGGCCATTTTAATGGCATCTGCCGAGCCATAAAAAAGACCGGTACCGATAGCGGAGCCCAGCGCCATAAAGCGGATGTGGCGCGTGCTCAGCCCACGTTTAAGTTTGTTAGTGCTTTCCATTTAAATCTTGCCATTCAACACGAAAAAAACAAAAAACCACGGGGCCTTAAGCCCCGTGGTTAAACAGTTTGTTGCCGTTGATTAATGGGCGTTCGATGCGACCTGACGCCCTGCAGCACGATCCCAGATAACCGCCAGAACCAGTGCAACAACGGTAGGCATCAGCCAGGCCAGGCCTTGTTCGGACAGTGGCAGACGCTGTGTCCAGGCTGGCAAAATTTCTGCGAAAGCTGATGCTTTAATCCCGTCAAGGATACCAAAAATCAGGCTGATAAACATGGCTGGCGCAATAATTCGTGAGGAGTTGTTCCACCACGGACGAGTAAAGCTCAGTACCACCAGCACGATACATGGCGGGTAGATAGCCGTCAGCACCGGAATAGAGACCTGAATCAGGTGGCTCAGACCGAGGTTTGACACCGCCATGGAGAAGATGCCGAGAATAAACACCAGTGCGCGGTAAGAGAGCGGCAGATACTGCGCAAAGAACTCCGCACAGGCGCAGGTCAGGCCAACGGCCGTCACCAGACATGCCAGGAAGATGAGCGCCGCCAGCAGCATACTGCCCGCACCACCGAAGGTGTGCTGAACATAAGCATGCAGAATAGCCGCACCATTCGCGTTTTGATCAACCAGCATGGCGCTATCGGAACCCAGACGGAACAACGCCAGATAGAGCAGCGTCAGACCCACACCGGCCATCAGACCAGCCCAGATGGTGTAACGGGTCAGCAGACGTGCTTCGGTCACACCACGGGAACGCGCAGCGTTAACGATTACGATACCAAACACCATTGCACCCAGCGTGTCCATCGTCAGGTAGCCGTTCACAAAACCGTTAGAGAACGCGGCGTTTTTGTAGGCATCCATGGCGTCGCTAATCGGGCCTGCCGGCCAGACAATCGCCGCAACCGCCAGCACAATCAGTGCCACAATTTTCAGCGGAGCCAGGAAGTTACCGACGGTATCCAGCAACTTGCCCGGATAGAGGGAAACCAGAATCACAATCGCGAAGTAGATCAGGCTGTAGATAAACAGCGGCATCGCGCCGTCACCCGTCAGAGGAGCAATACCTACTTCGAAGGAAACGGTTGCCGTGCGGGGGGTCGCAAACAGTGGGCCAACAGCCAGATAGCAGACGGTTGCCAGCAGGACACCCGCCACTTTGCCGATCGGGGTGCTGAGGCTATCAACACCGCCACCCACTTTCGCCAGGGCGATAACGGTCAGTACCGGCAAACCCACAGCAGTAATCAGGAAACCAAATGCAGCAGTCCAGACGTGTTCACCCGCCTGTAAGCCAACCATTGGAGGGAAAATGATGTTGCCTGCGCCAACGAACAGCGCAAATGTCATAAAGCCCAGCGCGATGATGTCACGCGATTTTAAGTGATGGGTCATAAAACCTTACTGCCTGTGGATGTGGTGTTGAAAACATTGAGCTTTTCGATTTCCCTGGTGGGAAGATACAGCCGAAAAATTGCTCAATTTCAGCGGGAAATGCTCCCGTCCTGGCGTGGAGAAGAATAGTTTTTCGATTTACCACGCAAATACAGTCGGTCTGACAGTATCTGGGGCGCAATTTAAACGCTTATAACGTTTAAAGGCAAGGTGGGATCGTAAAACCAGAACAATATGCCAGCATGAAAATACACACCAGCACAATACGCTAATTATCAGAAAAACCCATGGCTAATCATGCGAACAAAAAACAGTCAGCCGTATAAAATTCATTCGCGTTTCGTTTGACTGCAAAGCAAACGGGCCAGCAAACGCTGACCCGTGGAAAGGTAAAATGACACACCCGTTATCAGGCGATCTTTTTGGCAATTAATCGTTCCGGGATCACGAAACTAAAGCGGGTTCCCTTACCCAGTGTACTCTGAATATCGAGACGGCTTTCATGGTGATTGACGGCATGTTTTACAATTGCCAGCCCCAGGCCACTTCCCCCTGTCTGCCGCGATCGCGCTTTATCCACGCGATAGAAGCGTTCGGTCAGACGCGGGAGGTGCTCCGGTGCAATCCCCGGACCATTATCCTCGACGCTAAATTCAGCGCCCGTTGGGGTATGCTGCCAGCGCACCACGATCTCCGTCCCTTCCGGCGTATGATTCACCGCGTTATACACCAGATTGGAAATGGCGCTACGCAGTTCATCTTCACTGCCCAGTACCTTCAGCGTATTGTCGACCTCAAAGCTTAGGTGGTGCTTCTTATGGCTTAACGTTTGTGCTTCACGCTCCACCACCCGCAGCATCATGGGGACATCAATGGTGTCATTCAGCGCAAGCGTTGGCGCCGCTTCAATCTTCGATAGCGTCAACAGCTGTTTTACCAGACCTTCCATACGGTGCGTTTGCTCGCGCATGGTGTGCAGCGCTTTTTCACGTGGCGCACCTTCAAGCGTTTGCTCCTGCATCATCTCCAGGTAACCCTGAAGTACGGTCAACGGGGTACGTAATTCGTGGCTCACGTTCGCGAAGAAGTTGCGTCGCGCGCCTTCCAGCTGGTGCATCTGGGTGACATCGCGCGCCACCATCAGCCACTGCTGATCGCTGTAGGGCATCACGCGGATTTCCAGATGACGACCATTATTGAGTTTCAGATTATGCGGACCAGTAAAATCACGCTTTTTCAGATACTGAGCAAACTCAGGATAACGCAGAAGGTTGAGGATATTCTGGCCATTATCATCCGGCCAGCGCAACCCCAGCAACTGTTGCGCAAGACCATTACACCAGAAGATAGTCCCTTCTTCGGTCGTCAGAATGACCGCATCCGGGAGCGACTCCGCCCCGCTGCGAAAACGCTTGATCAGGCTTCCCAGTTCGCGGCGGCGCTTTTTATTGCGCATCTGCATCTGGTGCAGACCGTAAAGCAGCGGTTCCCAACTGCCGCTTCCCGGCGGCGGTGTCATACTTCGGTCAACCCATAGCCACCAGGAGAGGCGTAACAGGTTCCAGAAATGCCAGATCAGCAGCCCGGTGACCGAAGCCAGCAGAAACCACGGCAGGTATCCAAGAAAGGCCCCCAGAATGAAGGCCGGAATACAACATAAGATCAGTTCAAAGACGAGCCTTTTCCATGACAGACGTTCCAGCACGCGTCACACTCCTGTCATTGTTCAGAAACGGGTAGAAAAACGATAACCCGTGCCGCGGACCGTCTGCACCATGCGATCGTGGCCGCTCAGTTCCAGCGCTTTTCGCAGGCGGCGGATATGGACGTCAACCGTCCGGTCTTCGACATATACGTTAGTTCCCCAGACGTTATTCAGCAACTGTTCGCGGCTGTAAACGCGTTCCGGGTGAGTCATAAAGAAGTGCAGGAGTTTAAATTCGGTAGGTCCCATGTCGAGCGGATTTTCGCCCGTCATGACACGGTGTGAGGTCGGGTCAAGGCTCAGACCTTGCATCTCAATCACCTCTTCCACTGCCATCGGTGAAATGCGGCGCATTACGGCTTTGATACGAGCAACCAGCTCTTTCGGGGAGAACGGCTTAGTAATGTAATCATCGGCACCCGTTTCAAGCCCACGTACGCGATCTTCTTCTTCGCCACGCGCCGTCAGCATGACAACAGGGATATCGCGGGTCATCGCTTCACGTTTAATGTGTTTGATAAACTGCAGTCCAGAGCCGCCAGGCAACATCCAGTCGAGCAGAATCAGATCGGGCCAGGGCTCATTCAACTGGTTCACCGCGCTGTCATAATCTTCCGCTTCAACCGGCTGGAAGCCATTTTGTTCGAGCACGAAGCACACCATTTCACGAATTGGAGCTTCATCTTCTACGACCAGAATACGTCTCGCCATACTTTGCCCTGTCTTATCTTATTTAAGTTACAAGTTTGTAATGCGGCGTCATTATGCGTCAGATTTATGACAGATTTATGAAAAACCTTACCACCATAAATGGCAAACTGTTGTTTTATTACAGCGGTTATTTTCCGCCCCCTGAATGTTTATAATCGCCAACATCTTTTTTCGCCACGGATCTCCTATGCGCATACTTCACACTTCGGACTGGCATCTGGGTCAAAACTTTTACAGCAAAAGCAGGGCAGCGGAGCATGAAGCGTTCCTGAACTGGCTGCTGGATACGGCCCGATCGCACGAAGTGGATGCGATTATTGTTGCGGGTGACATTTTCGATACCGGTTCGCCGCCAAGCTATGCGCGTGAGCTGTACAACCGCTTCGTGGTAAATCTGCAGCAAACCGGCTGTCATCTGGTTATTGTCGCCGGTAATCACGACTCCGTCGCCACGCTGAATGAGTCCCGCGACATCCTGGCCTTCCTGAACACTACCGTGGTGGCCAGTGCCGGGCATGCTCCGCAGATCCTGAAAAAACGCGATGGTACACCGGGGGCGGTGCTGTGCCCGGTTCCCTTCCTGCGCCCACGCGATATCGTGCAGAGCCAGGCGGGGATGTCCGGCGGGGAAAAACAGCAGCATCTGTTGCAGAGCATCACTGATTATTATCACCAACAATATACCGATGCCTGTACCTTGCGCGGCGAACAGCTCATTCCGGTGATTGCGACCGGACATCTCACCACCGTCGGGGCCAGTAAAAGTGACGCCGTACGTGACATCTATATTGGCACGCTGGATGCGTTCCCGGCGCAAAATTTCCCGCCTGCCGACTACATTGCGCTTGGGCATATTCACCGCGCGCAGATCATCGGTGGCTGCGAACACATTCGCTATTGCGGCTCGCCCATTTCGCTAAGTTTTGATGAGACAGGTAAAGCCAAATCTGTGCATCTGGTGAGTTTTAACGAAGGTAAACTCAGCGCCGTCGAAACGCTGGAGGTCCCTGTCACCCAGCCGCTGGCGGTGCTGAAGGGTGACCTTGATGCCATCACCACCCAGCTTGAACAGTGGCGTGGCACTGCGCTTAATCCCCCCGTCTGGCTGGATATCGAAATCACGACAGACGACTATCTGCATGATATGCAGCGAAAAATTCAGGCGCTGACGGAAGATCTTCCTGTCGAGGTTTTACTGGTACGCCGTAGTCGCGAGCAGCGCGAAAAAATCCTGCTGAGTGCTCAGCGCGAAACGCTGAGCGAACTTAAGGTCGAAGAGGTTTTTGAACGCCGACTGGCCCAGGAAGAGATGGATGATGCAAAACGCGCCCGGCTGAACGAGCTGTTCGCCGATACGCTGCACGCACTGAATAACGAGGAAGAAAACGCATGAAAATCCTGAGCCTGCGTCTGAAAAACCTCAACTCACTCAAGGGCGAGTGGAAAATTGACTTTACCGCTGAGCCCTTTGCCAGCAACGGGCTGTTTGCCATTACCGGTGCGACCGGTGCAGGCAAGACCACCCTGCTCGACGCCATTTGTCTGGCGCTCTATCACGAAACGCCGCGTCTGCAAAAAGTGTCTCAGGCGCAAAACGACCTGATGACGCGTGATACCGCCGAGTGTCTGGCCGAGGTTGAGTTTGAAGTAAAAGGTACCGCCTACCGCGCCTTCTGGAGCCAGAACCGGGCGCGTAATCAGCCGGACGGGAACCTGCAGGCACCGCGTGTGGAACTGGCTCGCTGTGAAGATGGCAAGATTCTCGCCGACAAAGTGACAGATAAACTGGAGCAAACCGCCGCGCTCACCGGGCTGGACTATGGCCGCTTTACCCGTTCAATGCTCCTCTCTCAGGGGCAGTTTGCCGCTTTCCTCAATGCCAAACCGAGCGATCGCGCAGAGCTGCTGGAAGAACTGACCGGAACCGAGATCTATGGCCAGATTTCCGCCAGGATATTTGAGAAACACAAAGCCGCCCGAAACGTACTTGAAATGCGCGAGGCACAGGCAGCGGGTGTGGTGCTGTTGAGCGAAGAGCAACAGCAGCAGTTACAGCAAAGTTTGCAGGCACTTACTGACGAAGAAAAAACACTGCTGGCACAACAACAGAGACAGCAGAAGGATTATCAGTGGCTTACGCGCCGTGATGAGCTTCTTCGCGAGCAACAGCGCGTAACCTTGTTACAACAGCAGGCACAACAGGCGCTGACCGATGCCGCGCCTGACCTGGCAAAGCTCCAGCTTGCTCAACCCGCCGCTCAGCTTCGACCGCTTTGGGAGCACCAGCAAGAACAAGCCTCGCGTCTGGCTCAAACCCAGCAGCGAATTATCGAAGTAAATACTCGCTTACAAGACAAAACCGCGCTGCGCTCGCGTATCCGTAATACCGCCATTCGTACCCATGAGCAGCTTCAGACCGAATTAACGGTACTGGCGCAGTGGCAGACAGAACATGATCGATTCCGCTTGTGGGGACAGGAAATAGCAGGCTGGCGAGCGCACTTCGCTCAGCTTAGCCGTGATAAAAATCAGCTTACTGCCCTGACCGTCCGCCTCACTGAATTACGCCATAAACGGGCCGCCCTGCCGGAAACAACCCTGACGCTGACGGCGGATGAGGTTGCAGTAGCGATGGAACAACAGGCGCAATCACGAACGATGCGTCAACGTCTGACCTCGCTCCATGCCCGCTATCAGCCGCTACAAAAACGCCTGCACCAGAACGGTGAAAGCGTGCAGAAAGCCCTGGCTGAGCAGGTAAAACTCAATGAAACATTGACGCTACGTCGCCAGCAATACAAAGAGAAAAACCAGCACTATCTGGACCTGAAAGCCCTGTGTGAACGTGAAGCGACGATTAAAGATCTGGAAAGCTATCGTTCTCAGCTTGAGGCAGGCAAACCCTGTCCACTGTGCGGCTCCAGCGAACATCCTGCCGTGGAGAAATATCAAGCGCTTGAACTGACTGATAATCAGCGTCGCCGTGATGCCCTGGAAAAAGAAGTCGCCTCGCTAAAAGAGGAAGGACTGCTGGTCCTGGGCCAGGTTAATGCCCTGACTCAACAGATCCAGCGCGAGACAGGCGAAGCGCAGACACTCTCTCAGGAAGAGCAAGCACTCACTAAAGAGTGGCTGGAGGTTTGCGCGGCATTAAATATTTCGCTGAATATTCAGGAAGATATTGCCGTCTGGATGAGCGAACAGGAGCACTATGAACGCCAGCTTTATCAGCTCAGCCAGCGCCTGACGCTGCAAAACCAGCTCAACGAACTGGAAGAGCAGGAACGCCAGTATCAGCAGCAACTGGCGACAACGCGTCAGGGGCTGGAAAGCGCCCTCGTCGCTCTTTCACTCAGCGTACCTGAAGAAGGTACTGAGGCCACCTGGCTGAACGCCCGTGAGACGGAATTCGCGCAGTGGCAGGAGAAACAGACACAGCAAGGTGCGGTTCAGGAACGTATAAACGCCCTGAAACCACTGCTTGACGCACTTCCGGTTACCAACAGCGAAGAGATCGAACCCGCCATTCCTGACAACTGGCGCGCAATCCACGACGAATGCGTGTCTCTGCAGAGCCAACTGGCGGCACAACAGCAGCAGGAAACGCTGGAGCGTGAGCGCCTGCAGCACTCGCAGGCGCAGTTCACCCAGGCACTCTCGGCAAGCTGTTTTGCCGATCAGGACGCGTTCCTTGCTGCGTTACTGGAGGAGAGCACCCTCCTCCACCTCGAACAACTGAAACACTCGCTGGAAAACCAGATACAGCAGGCCAC
Source organism: Pantoea sp. LS15 (assembly GCF_012241585.1). Lineage (NCBI taxonomy): Bacteria > Pseudomonadati > Pseudomonadota > Gammaproteobacteria > Enterobacterales > Erwiniaceae > Pantoea > Pantoea sp. LS15. Next base: position 112,532 of record NZ_JAAVXA010000003.1, on the reverse strand, counting down.
CACCCTGTCCGGACAGGCAAACCAACAGTTGCAGGCGCACCAGGCACTGCAGCCAGAAGGACTCGACACCGATGCACCAGGCCAGCAAATCCAGCTACAACACCTGACGCAGCAGCTTCGTGAGAACACCACGCGGCAGGGAGAAATCCGCCAGCAGCTTAAGCAGGATAGCGATAACCGCCTGCACCAACTGGCTTTAATGCAGCAAATTGAAGAGGCCAGCCGTCTGGCAGACGACTGGGGCTACCTGAATGCGCTTATCGGCTCCAGTACCGGCGACAAGTTCCGTAAGTTCGCCCAGGGGCTGACGCTGGACAATCTTGTCTGGCTTGCTAACCAGCAACTTAACCGCCTGCACGGGCGTTATCTGCTCCAGCGCAAAGCCAGCGATGCCCTGGAGCTGGAAGTGGTCGATACCTGGCAGGCGGATGCCGTGCGCGACACCCGTACGCTCTCTGGCGGTGAAAGTTTCCTGGTCAGTCTGGCACTGGCGCTGGCACTTTCCGATCTGGTGAGTCACAAAACACGGATCGACTCGCTGTTCCTGGATGAAGGGTTCGGCACGCTCGACAGTGAAACACTGGATACCGCGCTGGATGCCCTCGACGCGCTGAACGCCACCGGGAAAACGATCGGTGTGATCAGCCACGTCGAGGCGATGAAAGAGCGTATACCGGTGCAGATCAAAGTGAAAAAGATCAACGGGCTGGGGTATAGCAGGCTGGATAACGCGTTTGCGGTGGAGTGATGGTGGGGGAGATCTGTGCTGTCTGGTGCCCTCACCCTGGCCCTCTCCCACAAGGAGAGGGAATAAACACTCTTTGCTTTTATTCCGGCCACAACCACGCCGCGCCTCGCACGCCGCTGGAGTCTCCGTGTAGTGCTTTACGGATCGGGGTTTCACACTCGCCGCCGAAGACCCACTGTTTCACCAGATTCGGGACAGTGGTATACAGCCGGTCAACGTTGCTCATACCACCACCCAGCACAATCACGTCCGGATCGAGAATATTCACCACATGCGCCAGCGATTTCGCCAGACGCATTTCGTAGCGGCGGAGCGCCAGTTCAGCTACCGGGTCCTGTTCTTCGACCAGACGCATGATCTCGTTACCCTTTAGCGGCTGACCACTCAGACGGTGGTAATCGGTAGCAAAACCGGTACCGGAGATAAACGTCTCAATACAACCTTGTTTACCGCAATAACACGGAACTTCAGCGCGGTATTTAAGCTCATCTTCATCCATCCACGGCAGTGGGTTGTGCCCCCACTCGCCCGCCGTACCGTTACCCCCGATATGGGCTCGTCCGCCAAAGGCCACGCCTGCACCGCAACCGGTACCAATGATGACAGCAAAAACGGTATGGGCACCGGCAGCCGCGCCGTCAATCGCTTCTGAAACCGCCAGACAGTTAGCGTCGTTGGCCAGACGCACTTCCCGGTTCAGACGCGCGCTCATATCTTTATCAAAAGGCTGACCGTTGAGCCAGGTCGAGTTAGCATTTTTAACCACCCCGGTATAAGGCGAGATCGACCCCGGGATCCCCATTCCGACGGTGCCCGTTTGCCCTGTCGCCTGCTCTGCCATCTCAACCAGTCTCGCGATCGTCTCGATAGTCTGGTGATAATCATCGCGCGGCGTCGGCAGACGGTGGCGGAACAGTTGTTCCCCCTGCTCGCTCAGTGCGATGACTTCTGTTTTGGTGCCGCCCAAATCAATCCCAATACGCACAAGACTCTCCTCATTATTTTGATTATCAACAGAGTAGAAGCACGCTTCCCGATTAGCAATGCAAGCGATGCGACAATTCGTTATCATGCCCGCTGATTTAACGACAAGGCCGTGGAAATTATCATGCTGTGGTTCAAAAATTTGATGGTTTACCGTCTCAGCCGCGACGTTTCGCTGCGTGCAGAAGAGATGGAAAAACAGTTAGCCGCTTACACCTTTTCCCCTTGCGGTAGCCAGGATATGGCAAAAACCGGTTGGGTTCCGCCAATGGGTTCACAAAGCGATGCACTGACCCACGCCAGCAGCACGGGTCAAATCATCGTCTGCGCCCGTAAAGAAGAGAAAATTCTGCCAACGCCGGTGGTTAAACAGGCGCTCGAAGCGAAGATCTTCAAGCTGGAAGCCGAACAGGGTCGCAAGCTGAAGAAAACCGAAAAAGATTCGCTGAAAGACGAAGTTCTGCACTCTCTGCTGCCGCGCGCCTTTAGTCGCTTCAGCCAGACCATGATGTGGATCGATACCGTTAACGGGCTGATTATGGTGGACTGCGCCAGCGCCAAAAAAGCAGAAGATACGCTGGCTCTGCTGCGCAAAAGCATCGGCTCCCTGCCGGTTGTACCGTTGGCGCTGGAAACGCCAATCGAGCTGACCCTGACCGAGTGGGTACGCAGCGGTGCTGCCGCGCAAGGTTTCCAGATCCTCGATGAAGCCGAGCTAAAAGCCCTGCTGGAAGATGGCGGCGTGATCCGCGCGAAGAAACAGGATCTGGTGAGCGACGAAATTGCCGTACATATCGAAGCGGGCAAAGTGGTGACCAAACTGGCGCTCGACTGGCAGCAGCGGATTCAGTTCATGATGTGCGATGACGGTTCCGTGAAGCGTCTGAAGTTCTGCGATGAACTGCGCGATCAGAATGAAGATATCGACCGGGAAGATTACGCCCAGCGTTTTGATGCGGACTTCATCCTGATGACCGGGGAACTGGCCGCATTGATTCAGAATCTGGTGGAAGGTCTCGGCGGCGAAGCGCAGAGATAACAGGCAAAGCGTAGGCCGGGTAAGCGTTAGCGCCACCCGGCTTATTTTTTATTTCAGATAGCGGCACAGATAAGAGGTCGGTTCAGCAACCTGCAGATGGAACTCGCTGTGGCCAGGAACGTTGAAAACCTGTCCGGCTGCGTAAACTTTCCATTCCGTTTCACCCGGCAGTAAGACGTTGAGCGCACCGCTAACGACCGTCATCTCTTCCGCTTCGGCCGTACCAAACGTGTATTCCCCTTCGGCCATGACACCGACACTGGCGCGGCCAGTGCTGCTGCTGGTAAAACCAATGGATTTCACTTTACCGGAAAAGTATTCGTTACTTTGAAGCATGAACTGGCCCTTATATTTTTAGATAAAAATTCACTATAGGGGCCATGCTCATCACCTGTCACGCAAAATCATTACGTCAGAAGCTCTGAAGCCAGGCGAGCCATCAGAACATTGGATAACAACACCGGCACATCCAGCGCCTTTTGCAGTAAATCGCGATGATGCTGGTGGAAGCCAAGACAATCGAGAATCAACACATCCGCCCCCCTCTCCAGCAACTCACGTCCGGCCTCGATCAGTGCGGCATCGCTATCCCAGAACGGATTTGCCAGTGCATATAAGGGCACTTTTTCAAGCACATGCCACTTCACCTCCTGGTTATCCATCAACTCTTCGAGCGGGACGATGACCCCCACCTGATGGCCATCAACAATTGAGGCCACCAGAGGCGGGATGATGCGCATCGGTTCCAGCAGTATCGCATTACGCGCCGTGAGACCTTTAATGGGTGCGGTACTCATCAGCAAAATAACGTCATAACCTTGATTATCGAGCACTTCTATCACCCCTTGCAGCGAGCGCTCGATTTTCTGACGCGAAACATGCGCCAGTTTACCGTCACTTAATAACGTCGCCAGGGGATCCTCCCCCGCCTCTACAGCGTAGTCTTCCATGACCTCTTCCCGACTCATCTTCCCCAGCAGGCTAAGATGCGTTATCTGTTGTTCAGAGACATGCTCGGTTAAGAGCGGTAACACTTCGCTTACAGGGACCACACCAATGGTGAGGATCGCCAACGTCGCCTTCATCTTTATCGCCTTCCATTACTACAACATCATGCATACAGGTACAGGCTCACTACGCTGCACAGTTCATTTTTTCAACAAAACAGCACCAAGCGTAGCAGGTGATCTTCACATCGAAATGTAAAGATCGCCTGTCGATTACGGAGTCACCTGTAATAACTAAATATTAACCCCTGCTTAACATTCACGATGAGTAAAAAGTGTGATTCAGGCACGGTATTGGAGTATTACGGAAAACATTCAGGACATATCGGGATCTTCGTAGCGCCGTTTGGCATCCAGCGCTTCCTGTTCAGTCTCGTGTTCACTGATCAGCGAATCCGGTTTGGGGTGATCGGCACGCAGTTGATACCAGGTCACGGTATGACCCGTATGGCCTTTTTCAACGGTAACAATACGCGCTTCACGAGGATAGGGAGGTCTGGTTGGCATAGCTCATCCTTTTTTTATGTCAGAGCTATAAGTATAGACGCCGGTTAGCTGGCACAAGCCAAACGCAGGGCAGTGATAATCTGGGTAACCACATCTTCCGGGGACGCAGCAGCATCCACCACGTGATGTGCTGCTTCACGGTATAGCGCATCACGTTCAGCCAGTACTTCTCTCACCTCTTCGCTAAGCGGTCTGGACGTCAGTGCAGGACGCTGCCCCTCTTCCGGAAATGCTTCCAGACGCCCTACCAGAGCCGAAACAGGTGCACAGAGATAGATCACAATGCCTTTTTCGCGCATAAAGTGGCGATTACATTCAGCCAGAACAATGCCCCCTCCTGTCGCGATAACGGCAGACGGTGTGGTTACCGCTTTCAGCGCAGCCGTTTCACGTGCGCGGAAGCTGTCCCATCCTTCCTGTTCGACGATGTCCGCGATTGTTCTTCCGGCCTCTGTTTGCAGCCAGTGGTCAGTATCCACAAACTGACGATCGCACGCGCGTGCCAGTTCCAGGCCAACGGTGGTTTTCCCACAGCCACGGGGGCCAACTAAAAAGATGGGTTGGGTCATAACCAGGTGTTCCCCTTGATGCCGGATGGCCGAAGAGTGTAAAGAAATAATTGCAGAAGATGTTTCGATTACTTTACTGCAAAGCGGTACGGGATGACAACCCTGTGGAGGCCATACTGTACCACAAATTGACAATGGTTATCATTACGCAGTGCGGCGCTTCACTTCCAGTAACCATTTATCCAGCTCTGCGGCAAACTGCTGGCGATCGCGCTGGGATAAGCTGTCTGGCCCACCCGTCTGTACACCGCTGGCGCGTAGCGTATCCATAAAATCACGCATGGTGAGTTTTTCCCGAATGGTCGCAGGTGAATAACGCTCCCCCCGAGGGTTCAGCGCCGCAGCCCCTTTCTCCAGCACTTCTGCAGCCAGAGGGATATCCGCCGTGATCACCAGATCTTCCGCGCTACACAAACGGACAATTTCGTTATCCGCCACGTCAAACCCGGCCGGAACCCGCAACGCGCGAATGAATCTGGAAGGAGGGACGCGAATATTCTGGTTCGCCACCAGCGTTAGCGGCATCTGAACACGCTCGGCGGCGCGGAACAAAATCTCTTTAATCACATTCGGACACGCGTCCGCATCAACCCAAATCGCCATATTGTCTCCCCTTAATGACTCTGCCGACTATTGTCGCCTGCATTTCGTTGTTAAGCTATCAATCAGAGAAAACAACGCATAATGACGGAGAGTCGTGATGGATAAGAAAATCGGGTTTATCGGCTGCGGTAACATGGGCAAAGCCATCCTGGGCGGCCTGATCGCCAGCGGCCAGGTTCTGCCGGGTCAGATTTGGGTCTATACCCCGTCACCTGATAAAGTCGCCGCGTTGCGCGATCAACACGGGATTAACGCCGCCGAAAGCGCTCAGGAAGTCGCCCAGGTCGCCGATATCGTCTTTGGTGCCGTTAAGCCGAACATCATGATCAAAGTGCTGAGCGACATCACCTCCAGCCTGAATAAAGAGACGCTGGTCGTCTCCATCGCTGCTGGCGTCACGCTGGATCAACTGGCGCGTGCGCTGGGGCACGATCGTAAAATCGTCCGGGCGATGCCTAATACCCCTTCACTGGTCAACGCTGGCATGACTTCCGTCACGCCAAACGCACTGGTGACCACGGAAGACGTGGCAGATGTCCTGAACATTTTCCGCTGCTTCGGTGAAGCGGAAGTCATTGCCGAATCCATGATCCACCCGGTTGTCGGCGTGAGTGGTTCAGCCCCTGCGTATGTCTTCATGTTCTTAGAAGCGATGGCCGACGCCGCGGTACTGGGCGGTATGCCACGTGCGCAGGCGTATAAATTCGCAGCACAGGCAGTTATGGGTTCTGCCAAAATGGTGCTGGAAACCGGTAAACATCCTGGTGAGCTGAAAGATATGGTTTGCTCCCCTGGTGGTACCACCATCGAAGCGGTGCGGGTACTGGAAGAACGTGGATTCCGTGCTGCCGTCATCGAAGCGATGGCAAAATGTATGGAAAAATCAGAGAAACTGAGTAAATCCTGATCATCTCAACCGGGTGTCAGGCAGCCACTTCGGTGCGGCCGCGCCCGGTATTTTTTGCCTTGTACAGCGCTACATCAGCGGCCTTCAACCATTCCCGGTAGTGCCCAAATTGCGGCCCCCAGGTGGCAACACCTACGCTTATGCGCAACGTTTCTTTAGGCGCGCAGGGTAACGACAGTTTTTCCAGCCGTTCGTGAACCCGGGACATGACGGCGATTGCGCTGTCAGCGGTTGTCCGCGACATAATCACCGCAAACTCATCCCCACCAAAACGGCCTATTGCATCGCCTGAGCGTACCGATATCTGCAACTGACGCGTAATCGCAATGATCGCCTCATCGCCCACATCATGCCCCCAGGTATCGTTGATGTTTTTAAAGTGGTCGATATCAATGAGCAGGATCGTGGCCGTACCATTATGACGACGGCACTGCTCAAATTCGTTTCGCAGCAGCATTTCCCAGTGTCGACGATTAAAGACCCCGGTCATTCCGTCGCGAGTGCTCATCATTTCCAGCCGCCGCTTATGCTCAGCCAGCCTGACGGCTGTGCGATGACTGAGCCAGGCAAACAGCATGGGATAAAGCACAAACACAGGAAGCGTTAAGCCCCACTCCACAGGATCAGGATTGAACACCACCACTCTCCCGACCGGGGGCAGCGTCAACAGTGCGGAGAGAAAGGTCAATATGATCCCCGGAATGAAGAGACGACAGCCGCCGGAGCCCATCATATTCATCCCCACCATCATCACCAGCGCGGTCGTGGGTAACGCGTTAATCCCCATCACGCCAATCCAGAGCCCGGCGATAATGGCATCCATCTTGAGATTGAAGATTTCCTGATGATGGGGTGATGAAGCACGACAGGATAACTGCCACGCGAGGTGAGGCCAGATGAACGCCCATCCCACCAGTAAAAGCCACCAGCCACCAGCTAAAAAATGGGTGACCAGTATCCCCGCGACAGGGAAAAACATCGCCGCCAGCCCGATAACGCGCGCCAGCCGAACTCGCCGAGCAAACTGAATACCAGCACGGTGAGGGGCATCCAGAGAAAGGGTTAAATCCCACTCTTCGCGAATGCATTTTTTGTCGTAATAAGATTCATCATTCATCATTTTTGGGAATATTCTGAAACATTTTCCCAAATTATAGAGAGGGGGGGTGCGAGGAAAGTATGAAATTTCGGGTGAGTCGCCAGAGCCACTCACCCGTTAGAACTACGCTTTTTTCTTCAGGCAAGTGCTCATAAATTTACTGCGATCGTCACCTTTCAGAGACTGCTCCGTGGCCTTCGCATTACAGTCGCGCATTTTCTGCTGCTGTGGCGTCAGGCTTTTTTCAGCCGGTTTTGACGCGCCATTTTTCAGGCAGTCGCTCATATAGGTCTTACGGGCATCCCCCTTCAGACTCTGGGACGTGGCCTGTTGGTTACAGGTGGTCATGCGTTGCTGTTGAGGCGTTAATGTTTTTTCTTCAGCGTTCGCCGATGAAATCAGGAACAGGCCAGAGAGCAGAGTAACCAGTAATGTTGTTTTCATTGCACCATCCTTTTGTGAACATTCCCTGTAAGTCTGGTCCGTGACAGGAAAAAAACCACCCGGCAGAGACAATTTCCGCCGGGCTTTTATCATTTAAGACCCAACGCCGCTTTCATGGTGTAGAACAGATCGGTTTGATCGGTCAGCCCTACCACATTTGCCGCATGCGGTCCGTAGGCGGCAATACGCAGCTGTGTGCCCGTGTGCTCCATCGACTCTTCTTCAGAGTTGCCATAACTCAGCACCATTACAGCACCATCTTTCGTGTTCAGCGCCTGCGTCAGGCCAGGGGCTTTGGTATCAGCCGGGATGATCTGGCTCGCGTGCGCATGGTCCGCGGTGACCACCACAAGAGTGTTTCCGTCTTTCTTCGCGAATTCGAGTGCCTTCTGGACTGCTTCGTCCAGGTCGACGGTTTCGCCAATCTGGCCACACGGATTCGCCGCATGATCCTGCTTGTCGATCGACGCGCCTTCCACCTGCAGGAAGAACCCTTTTTCGCTCTTGCTCAGCAGAGAGATCGCTTTGTCAGTCATCGCCGCCAGCGTCGGCACGCTGTCAGTGCGTTTCGGATTAGGTGTGCAGGTCACTGCAGGCTTATCAATATTGCCGTGATAAGAGGCTTTTGGACCTTCCCAGCGCACAGGCATGTTGCCATCAGAGAACAGCCCCAGCAGCGGTTTGTCCTGATTCACCTCAGTTATTGCTGCCAGAGAGCTTGCATCGCTCACCAGTTGATAACCACGAGCCTGTGCCTGTTCACGCAGCGTTTTCCCCTGCCATTCACCCGCCGTCGCGGTTTCTGCAAAGGTTTTCGCCCCACCGCCCAGCGTGACGTCAGCGCGTGCATTCAGCAGTTGTTCAGTAATTGAACCTTTACCGCCTTTTTCCATGGCATTCGTTGGACATTTTTCACTGGTCACCGACGGACCGTAGCACTTACGTGAGGTCACATGGGATACCAGCGCCGCCGGCGTCGCGTCCTGAAGTTCAGCAGTAGAGACATTACCGGTGGCCAGCCCCGCTGCTTTTGCCATTTCCAGAATGGTTTGATGATCTTTTTCGTGAATATCAACACCCAGCGCGCCATTATAGGTTTTTACCCCCGTAGACCACGCCGTAGCAGAGGCAGCCGAATCCGTTACGTAATCCGGTTTACCGGTTTTTTTATCCAGTGAGTAATGGGTATATTGTCCGGTAAGCGGTAATGCGTCGATACCTTTAAAAAATCCACCTGCCCCTTCGGCATAATTTCGCGCTGCCGTGATTTCGGAGTCACCCATTCCATCGCCAATGAGCAGAATAATATTTTTCGCCGGTTTCTCATTCAGCGAAGCGCGAATGGCTGCGGTTTGATCCTCTGATAATCGACGCGCGCCGCCTGGCTGGGTGATATCCCCTTTCGCTGCGCGATTATCCAGCACGTGGGTATTGGACATATCAGCATAAATGGCAGGGGTAATTAGCAGGGGAAGTAATGCGATGAAAAGTGCGCTCTGTTTCAATTTATTTTCTCCATGTACAAATACATAAAAATAAAAACAGAGCGACTATAGGCATCCTGCATGACAATTCTATGACACGTCGTTATGTCCGGCGACGGTTTAGCTGCGCGGATGCCTCAAGAGCTTCTTTACATATTGCTGGAGCAACTCTGCATCCTGCACAGGAACCTGAGTATCAGGTTGCGCCTTATCCAGCGCACCTTCAACGCTCTCTATCAATGCCTGTTGGTCAGATTGACTCATCTGTCGTAATAGCGCAGTGACAACAATTTCCAGGGCTTCGACCTGGGCGACCAGTTCTTTTGACTCCTCTTCCTTTTGTGCAAGCTTGACCAGCAACTCAGCAATGAGATTTTTCATCGTGTTATTTCCTTATGTGATTTATTCCTGAAATTAACATCAAGAGTCAAATATGCAAAGCGGAGAAAGGTATTACCTTATGCAAAAGTGGCAGCGCCGCAAAAATAGTGCAGAGGGATTATCAGCGAAACGTTTTTCTATAAAAAATGCCGCATTTGGTTATAGAAAAATGCGGCAACAATAAGAATATATAATACATCGACAAAAGTATTATCTTGCCGATTTTACCTCCGCCATGTGTCTGCGGCGACGCAGAGCAATAGCCAACTGGATAATGTTGATCAAAACAACAATTGCCGTCGCGGCAAATACCCAACGAAAACCAGCCATCGCGGAAACAGATGCGCCAATAAGCGGACCGGCAACATTCCCCAAATACATAAACGACTGGTTATATCCAAAAATACGCCCTGTCACCTGGTCGCTGGAATATTTGACCAGTAAGGTCTGTACCGCAGGCAACATTGCGCCATCGGCAAAGCCGAGCAAAAATCGCAGCACGCCAAGCTGAAGCGGAGAAGTCACAAACGACATGGCGAAAAAGAGCACTACGGCAAAAATCAGCGTGGCCATCAGAATACGCGCGGTACCGATCCGATCTCCCAGTTTTCCCAACCGTGGTGCAGAAATCAGTGCGGATACGCCTGGCACGGCGGCAATCATGCCGCTGAGAAAGGCGATATTATTGCTGTCTGGCTCCATCGACTTAATAAACAGCGCCAGAATCGGCCCGACCGAACCGTTACAGAGCTGGATCACCATGGTAGTAACAAACAGGCTAATCATGAGCCCAGGGTAAGGCAGAGAGGCGAAGACGGCCTTACCACTCAGACGTTCAGATTTGCTGATAACGGGCCGACCGCCCTCTTTGATAAGAAAAAGCGTGACCAGAAAACTGACCACCAGCAGGATCGCGGTGATGATAAATACGGCACGCAGCCCGACGTGGTCCGCCAGAAAGCCCCCCAGCAGCGGGCCGCCAATTACACCGCTAATCTGTGCGGTGGAAAGCGTACTCAGCGCCCAGCCGCTACGTTCGCGTGGCACCTGAGAGGCGACCAGCGCCATGGCATTCGGAATATACCCGGAAGTCAGCCCCATCACCGCCCGGAGGAAAAACAGCTGCCAGACATTGGTGGCGAAGGCCTGCAGCAGAATGGCGATGGCCATCCCGAGTGATGCTCGCAGCAGCATCAGTTTACGCCCTTTCCGATCGGCCAGGCTGCCCCACATCGGTGACACAATCGCAGAGACCAGAAAAGTCACGCTGAACGTCAGACCGGACCACATGGAGAGTGCTTCATGCGAGGTTACCCCCAGCTGTGAAACGTACAACGGCAGGAACGGCAAGATCTGGCTGATGGCGAGCCCGGTAAAGAAGCAACCGAACCAGACCGAGATAAGATTAACTTTCCATGATTCCATAAAGAAACAGTCTTCATTTTTAGGCGAATTCGCCTACAGATTAGCAAGCTACGCATACTGACGTCGCACCAGAGATGCGGCCGTAATGACTTTGGTGTTTTATCTTCCCAGTCATCATATTTGTGAAATAAGTCACAAAACATCCATTTTATGGCGGAACATTCTGCTTCAGAAGAATTTTTCTTCTCAGACTTCCCCATCAACATTCCCCAAAACATTATGGCGGAAGGCCGCGAAACCCGCAGGGCATCGTGGTATGTTATTGGCTTTTCGTCATACTGGAAGAGAGTGAGATGGCAAAGCAGCGCGTAGGTATTGTCTTTGGGGGAAAATCAGCAGAGCACGAGGTTTCATTGCAATCGGCCAAAAATATCGTTGATGCGATTGATAAAAGCCGTTTCGAGGTGGTGCTGCTGGGTATTGATAAACAGGGCCAGTGGCATGTTAACGATGCCAGCCAGTATCTGCTTAATGCCAACGATCCAGCACATATCGCCCTTAATCCTTCGGAAATTAGCGTCGCCACTGTGCCCGGCGTCGTGAAAGGGCAACTCATCGACGCTGGCAATGCACAGGCTCTCGCTCAGATTGATGTCGTGTTCCCCATCGTTCACGGTACTCTGGGTGAAGATGGTTCCCTCCAGGGGATGTTGCGCATGGCCAACCTGCCGTTCGTAGGTTCCGATGTGCTGGGTTCTGCCGCCTGCATGGATAAAGACGTCACCAAACGCCTGCTGCGTGATGCCGGGCTGAATATTGCGCCTTTCGTCACGCTCACCCGCGCCAACCGCGACAAACACAGCTTCGCGCAAATTGCTGACCAACTGGACCTGCCGCTGTTTGTGAAACCGGCAAACCAGGGCTCCTCCGTAGGCGTCAGCAAAGTCACCAGCGAAGCTGAATTCACGCAGGCTGTCCGTCTGGCGTTTGAATTCGACCATAAAGTGGTGGTTGAGCAGGGTATTAAAGGTCGTGAAATTGAGTGCGCCGTGCTGGGCAACGATTTTCCACAGGCGAGCACCTGCGGTGAAGTGGTCTTAAACAGCGACTTCTACTCTTACGACACCAAATACATTGATGACAAAGGCGCTCAGGTAGTCGTGCCAGCAAATATCGATCCGGCGGTCAACGATACGATCCGGGCGATCGCCATTAACGCCTATCAGACACTAGGCTGCAGTGGCATGGCACGTGTGGATGTGTTCCTGACACCGGAAAACGAGGTGGTCATCAATGAAATCAACACGCTGCCGGGTTTCACGAATATCAGTATGTATCCGAAACTGTGGCAGGCGAGCGGGCTGGGCTACTCTGAACTTATCACCCGCCTGATCGAGCTGGCGCTGGAGCGTCATGCAGCCGACAGCGCCCTTAAAAGCTCCGTAAACGGTTAATCGGCTCTCTTCGCCGTCTCCGTCTCATCCGCTGTCGTTTCTTCAGGACGACGGCGGATAATCAATCCTGCCAGCCAGAAACTGATCACCCAGGTCACCAGCCCGACAGCATAGGTTTGCCATCCTTTTGCTTCAAATCCCAGCAGCCCCACGACGCCGTTAAGAATAAAGATCAGCCCGATAGCAAAGGCGTAGTAGTGCCAGTCACGGCGTAGTTTGGACGTGAGCTTCATAACAACTCCGGCAGGAAAAAAAGACATCCTCTCACAGTTTTACGGCCAGGTCTGTGGCAGATACGGAAATTCTGAAACGCGACGCAATTTCACTTAAGTAATGAAATTGTGATGTGCTGCAGAAATCGACAATCCAGGAGAATTCCTGAGGGTAAATTACCACGATTCTGATATTGACAAATGCGATGACCTGTCAAACTTCCCCTGTAAAAACGCGTATTGAGCAGAGTGATATTTCAGGAGGTCATCATGGCTGATTTTACATTGTCGAAACCGATTTTTGCCGGCAAACCAAAAACCTCCACGGCAGGTAATATTGCTTATGCCCTGTTTGTTCTGTTCTGCTTCTGGGCAGGCTCACAGTTGCTCAATATGCTGGTTCATGCACCTGGGGTATATGAGCACCTGATGCAGGTACAGGATAACGGACGCCCGCGAGTTGAGATTGGGTTTGGTGTCAGTACCCTGTTTGGCCTGGTTCCCTTCCTCGCGGGTTGTATGATTTTAGGTGTCGTGGCATTAGTTCTGCGTATTCGCCGCCGCCATTAAAGCCCCATACAACGCGCCCGACGATCGTCCACCCGTTTTGCGAACCATGCCGTTGTCAGGTTACGCGTGATCTTCGGGCTTTCCAGTTGAATACCCGGCAGAATAGCTCTCGGTAACGTTTTCCCGCTCTTCTGCTCAGCAAGTGCAAAGACTTTCTTGTAGAGGTCCGTTTTCTCAAAGGCCAGGCTATCACCTTTCTCAAGCTGACGGCGAATGTCGCTGTTGCTCAGACCAAGCTTTGTCGATAATTTCCGTACTGCCAGTTCGGTGCTACCCGCCTCGCTGCTACCATAAGCGATAAGATCGCCGTCCAGCGCCAGCTTCACACCACTTGCGCGGCTGACCGCACTCTGAAATGCCGCATTGCGGCTGGCATACCATCCCGCGTTAAAGTCGGCAAAGCGGTACAGTGGTTCGTTATAGTTCGCCGGATAGTTCAGCAGATGATACGTGCCGAACCACAGCCCACCGCGCAGGGAGAAGACCTCCTGACGCACCGTACCGTCAATTTTCCACGGATAACCATCGGTGTGCTTCTCGGCAAACGCAATGCTCACCTGCATCGGCCCACCGGTATGTACCGGGTTAAGTGAGCCAAACAGTTTCTGCCCCATTGGGACCATACTGATGAAATCATCAAAGATGGCGCTGAGCTGTTTTTCAGTTTTCACCGTATCCAGCCGTTCGCTGTAGCTTTTGCCGTTTGGCGAGGTGATTTTAAGTGCGGTGTGAACGAGGAAGACCGGGATATGCATGGTTTCCGCGCGACGGTCGATCTCTTTCCAGGCAATTTTGTTCAGACCCGGCACCACCGGGTCTGACTGGTACATCGACTCCTGCTGCGCCACCGCCAGCACCGAGCAGATATTCTCCTCGGTCGGCGCGATCTTTTGGCTTACAAAGGTTTTTGCCAGTGCATCTGCCCACGCATTGCGATCCTTCACGCTGGCGGGCATTTTCTGCCGCACAACGCTTGCCACATCAACCGGCTTTTCGCCCTTCTTGAGCGGAGCGGCCCCTTTTTCGGCGCATCCCACCAGGACGAGAGCAGCCAGTAAGGACAACGGTAACGCACGCGGTACGGCAAAAGACATAACAACTCCCTGTATTAGCTAAAAGTATTGGTCACTTCCTGCAGGTCACGATCGTCCAGCTCACGTTCAAAGCTGCGCAGACGTTTATAGATAGACATCAGTTCTACCAGGGTGGTCCAGGAGGTAATCAGATACTGGAACGCACCACGGACCTGGCCGAAAACGTTGGTGATCTGCGTCATCAGACCGAGCGTAATCGTACCCGCAACAATGGACGGGAACAGCAAGAACAAACCGAAAACGTTATCCACCTGCAGGTACAAAATGCGCGCAATGTTGAAATACATATAGTGGAAGTAGAGACGGAAATAGTTACGACGCACAGCGCTAAACAGTTCACGTACGGTCGGCGGCGATGCGCGGTTAGCATCATCTTCACCGTATACCAGCTCTTTACGATAAGCCGCTTCGACACGCTGATTTTTAAACTGCAGACCCGGCAGTTTGATCCCAACCACCGCCAGCAAGCCTGTCCCCATCAGAGACCAGACGATTGCCGCGATCACCAGACCGTACGGCAGATGGCCGACAACAGGCAGATCCGGCACATGTGCCGAGAGCGCAACCAGCACAGGCAGGAAGGCGATCAGCGTCATGATGGCGTTGATAAAGCTTACGCCCATATCTTCAAGGGTGGAGGCAAAACGCATGGTGTCTTCCTGCACACGCTGCGCCGCACCTTCGATATGGCGCAGGTGTTGCCAGTGCGCCATATAGTGTTCGTTCATCGCAGTACGCCAGCGGAAAACATAGTGGCTGACGAAGAAGTTGTTCATCACACCAATGACCACAGCAATAAGAGCGATACCAAGGAAAATACCTACCTCATGGTAGAACTGATTAATGGTCACTTTATGCGGTGAACTCAGCGCGGTCTGGATCAGATCATAGAACGGTGCATACCAGGCGTTAACTGCTACGCCCACTTCTACGAGGAACCAGGTCACAAAGATAATCAGCGATGTGCCGAGGATCGACCAGTACTGCCAGCGGTGCGGAGAATACACAAACCAGAACAGCGCAAACGCCCCTACGCACACCGTGTAGTAGGCATAAAACAGCAGGTAGCTGAGCGACCAGAAGCGCGCCGCGCTAATCGGCACATCACCTGTCGCGCCCGTGATGCGCGTCAGCCATGCGCCGCCGCCCGCCTGCCAGAAAATGACAGCGATGAGTGCCCAAATAAATGCCGACAGGAAAAAAGGTCCCGGCTTTGGGAAAAAAGACTTAAACATAATGCTTCCTTCTTGTTGTTATGGCTGTTGCTGTGCTCAACACATCACCACACGAAAATCGTGCCTGAGCCCGTCGTCAGGCTCAGGCAAAAAGGTCAGACCCGAGGGTTAATTATTAGTTCGCTTTCCAGTTTTCGAGAATTGTTTCGGTGCGTTTCACTGCGAGAGGATTTGCCGGCGCGATGAAGTTACGCCAGACGTCGTTGTGGTGGTTAATCAGGATCTGCGCTTCTGCCGCCGGGCGATTGGCGGTAGTATGGGCATCTTCCGCCACGGTGATGTGATAACCACGGCTGACGCCGTTCTTGATCGTGGCATCGACACAATAATCCGTGGCACAACCACAGATGACAAACTCTTGAATACCCTGCTCGCGTAATAGCGCCTCAAGCGGGGTGTTATAAAACGCATCGCAGGCCGTCTTGGTAACATAGAGCGCATCAGCAGGCTGGTGCAGTTCAGGCAGCAATGCAAACCCATCACTTCCCTCTTCCAGCCCCCCGGCCTCGGTATGCTGGATAAAAATCACCTTGTCGGCTGCCTGCGTAAGCTGGTTGATCAGAGAGACACACTTTTCACGCTGATGACGAGGCGTTTCAAATACCCCGTTCTGCATATCGACAACCATAACCACACGCTTTTCAGACATACCGTTCTCCGTAATATTGAGTGACACTGGTGCTTATCATAAGCCCGATGTCACAAAATGGGAGATGGCTTGCCAGGTAAATTGTTCATATTTACCCATGGTTACGTTTTTCTCGCTATCGTTATGCAATTCGGGGCATTGCACGGTTCCGATTAGTAGTATAAATACCCATTACTTTCCTCATTCACTTCATGGATGCTTTTCGTTGAAACGTTGTCTGCTCTCTTTTGCCGCGCTGTGTGCGGTGAGCTTTTCTACCGCCCAGGCAGCCCAACCGCTGACGGCGCCCGTTCTGGCTTCAGATATTGCCGATCGTTACGCGAACCTTATCTATTACGGCAGCGGCGCAACCGGGATGGCGATGGTCGTGATCGACGGCAACCAGCGTGTGTTCCGCAGCTTTGGCGAAACACGCCCAGGAAATAACATTCACCCGCAGTTGGATTCTGTTATCCGCATCGCATCCTTAACCAAGCTGATGACCAGTGAAATGCTGGTGAAACTGCTCGATCAGGGCGTGGTTAAGCTCGACGATCCGCTCAGCAAGTACGCCCCGCCGGGCGCACGTGTTCCAACCTACCAGGGCACACCGATCCGGCTTGTGAACCTTGCCACCCATACCAGCGCCCTGCCGCGTGAGCAGCCTGGTGGGGCAGCGCATCGCGACGTATTTGTCTGGCCAACGCGCGACCAGCGCTGGAATTACCTGAGCACCGCCACGCTGAAGGCAGCTCCGGGCTCGCAAGCTTCTTATTCAAACCTGGCGTTTGACCTGCTGGCAGATGCTCTCTCAACGGCGGCTGGCAAACCCTACCCGCAACTGTTTGAAGAACAGATAACCCGCCCGCTGGGCATGAAAGACACCACCTTTACCCCTTCCCCGGATCAGTGCCGTCGTCTGATGGTGGCAGAGAAAGGCGCCAGCCCCTGTAATAACACGCTGGCAGCCGTGGGCAGTGGCGGGGTGTATTCCACTCCTGGCGACATGATGCGCTGGATGCAGCAGTTCCTTTCTTCGGATTTCTATTCTCGCAGCAACCAGGCCGATCGTATGCAGACCCTGATTTATCAGCGTACTCAACTGCACCGCGTCATCGGGATGGACGTTCCGGGTAAAGCCGATGCGCTCGGCCTGGGCTGGGTCTATCTGGCCCCGAAAAATGGTCGTCCGGGTATTATTCAGAAAACCGGCGGCGGCGGTGGATTTATTACGTATATGGCGATGATCCCGCAGTCTAACGTAGGCGCATTTGTGGTGGTCACCCGCTCTCCGCATACGCGTTTCGTCAATATGAGTGACGGTCTTAATAACTTAGTGGCTGAACTGAGTGCCAATAAAGCCCAGGTGCTCACTGCGTCTAACTGACCTTAATATTCCGAGGGCAAACGGTTGATACTAACCAGTTTGCCCCGGCTCATATTGATATAGTTTCCTTGCCGTAAAGCAGCGAGAACCTCTGCAACAACCGAGCGCGAAATACGCGTACTTTGTTGAATATGATTCATCACACCAATTTTTGAGCGCAACGTTTCGTCCCACTCCGCCATATTCAGCAGCATGGCGCGGATCTGGTGATAAGAGTTATTTCCCACCAGCTGCATATCGCGTTTTCCCAGAATGTAATTTATCCAGGATAGCCAGCCGAAAGCGTCTTGCCACAAAGAGTTCTGTTGTATCAGTTGGCGGGTGGTCTCAGCGGGCAAATAAAAGCCCGTGCAGGATGTTTTGGCCTTCACTCTATATTCCTGACAGTGATTAATCATCACGGTAGACAAACCAAAAATAAAAGGCGCTGTCGCGATGCCTACAAGCAGTTCATCAGAATGACGATAGATTTCGATGATACCTGTTTGTAACACGATCGTGCGGGACTCACTACACTCGCCAGAGGTAATTAGCTGTTGTGGGGCACATTTAAAAGGGGTACTGGCTGATTTCAAACACTGTTCGAGCCGGCGTAATTCAGAAAGTGGTTTCGCATTAACGTTCATGCAGACCTCAAGGCATCCGTATTTGTCGGTTCAATATTATTTTTATTGTTGTATATAAAAAGCGGGGGGATATCACTCCCCCGCTTTATTCATTACCAGGTATATTTCACACCCAGATTTGCCCCCCAATTCTGGTCAACGTCGCCGCCGCCCAGATAAGTGGCATCAGTGTAAGCACTGAAGTTCTTCGTGAAACTGAACTGGGTGCCCAGCCCTACCCGCACAGCTGAGCCTTTCACACCGTTATCAATGCTGTCACCGTTTATATCAGCATTGTTGTCGGCATCATCATAGACGTAGGCCAGTTTGAAGTAAGGGGTCAGAGCCTGATCGCCGCCATAGTTGAAGGTGTAACCCGCATCAACACCGAGTTCATAACGCAGGCTATCGTAAGATTGCCCATCCATGCGCATGTCATTGCTGAGACGATAATCATCGCCGGACTGGAAGAGGCCAGACACCGCTGCGTATGGCGTAACGTAGCCAGAGAGGTTTGGCTTCCAGTCATAGCCCAGTTTCAGCCCAAAACCCACTGCATCATTGGTGGTGTTACCGTCAACATACTGACCGTTGCTCATGTTTGCAGAGAGATCGCTGTTAAAGCGGGTGTAGCTCAGGGAGCTGTCGAGGAACAGATCGTTCATGAACTTCGCCGACGCGTAGATCATCGCCGTCTGGCTGTCCTGATCGACCTGACCCGTACGATCGCTGATATCCCCCTTCGCGAAACCTGCCGCGCCACCGACGATCCACTTCGCATTATTACCGTCAATCTGGGTATCCAGACCCACCATAATACCGCTCACGTCCTGATCGTAGCTGATTACACCGTTATCACCGTCAAAGTTGCCACCGAAGTAGCTCACCCACGCTCCGCCGTTATCCGCCAGTCCGTGACGGCTGTTGGTCAGACGCGTTCCGATGGTATCCTGCTGCAGGTTCCAGATATTGGTATTGGCAGAAGGGATGCTAAGCGCCATATTCGCGTAGTCGGTCAGCGCTTTCTGCTGGAGAACAACGGTGTCACCCTGCTGCTGCGCCTGATAGGTATAAGCACCTAAATCGGCTTTGTTTGCGGCAGTGAAGCTGGCTGCAGTCTCCGCATTATTGTCATAGACGCGAACGATCTCTTTGTTTTTGTAATCGGCTACGGAACCAGCACCGGTCGCATCGTCAATGCGTACTTTGTAGTTGCCCGCAACGTCACCGTTCACCGCCAGATGGCCGTCCGAGTTAATCGCCACAACACCGTAGTCATAATCGGCATTGTGCTTATCGTTAGTGATATAGCGAGCGTTGTTCAGATCGCTGTTCAGCACGTAATCACGGCTGGCAACGTTCAGCACACCACCATCGGTCAGCACCATATTGTGCGTATCAACCTGACCAAGCCCCAGAGCCAGCTCAGCACCGTGATCTACAGTGATGGTGTTGGCGTAGAGATCGGCTGTTTCTTCCGTTAGTGCTGCACGACTATCGTTGTCCAGATACAGATGGTCGGTGGCCACATCGCCGCTGTCGCCGATATTCAGCGATGAAGCATTGGTCAGAGTAATGGAATCAGCCAACATGGCAGAGTTTTCAACATTGACCTGAGACTGGTTGTTTACCGTCAGCGTGTCGATGTTAGAAACCTTGCGGGTATCCCACTCAGAGCCTTTATCCAGCGTAACGTTGAAAAGACCGCTCTGATAAACCGCCTCCCCCGCAACGTGTCCGTTGCCGTCATAGGTGGAGTCCGGCCAAATGCTGTTAGGGGACAGTGTGCTCCAGTCTACGTTGCTATAGCCCAGGCCGTACATTTGCGCAGTGCCGATGGCGTCAACCCTGGACTGCGCCGCGCCAACCCATTTGCTGCCATTGGTGAGAGTGACATCCAGCTTATCGGTGCCGTCCCAACCATTGGTGGTTGGATTATAGATGCCATCTTCGGTGGTATCGGTTGCCGGATCGCCATTCGGGTAGAAGTTGTTGTCGAAGGTGCTGGAGAACAGAATGTCGCCAGTGATGGTGGAATGATCGAACGTGGCAGAGGTCTGCATCGCATTATCAGACGCGCTGGCTGCCACAATCAGCGCTGCATCATCTGCTGCTGTCGCGTTGGTTTCACCATAATCGCTCGGCTTCGCGGTTTGACCATAGAACCCGCTGGTACCCAGATCGCTATACGCACCAGAAGTCAGTACAGAATCTTTCACCAGAAGCGTGTCGGTAAACACCTTGCTGCTGTTAGCCACGCCTTCAACGCCGTCGTACGGGGTATTATCCCGCTCCTGATAACCCTGCGTCAGGGTAATACCGGCGACGTGAGAATTATTCTGGATAACAATATCCGATTCCATATCCAGGGTAATCGCATTACCCAGACCATAAGTATCCAGATAATGTGTTTCCGTATTCTCCCCGTTAACAACGTCATACGCATAGTGCTCGTAAGTGTCGTTAATAGTGGAATTGTCGACGGTCAGGCTAAAACGATCGTACTGCGAATGGATCGTACCGTCGGTATCCAGGCCATCAGAACACGAAGCGGTCATACATTGAGAGGTGATCATGCCATTAATGGTGCTACTGGAAATGCTTAATGCATTCGCCCGACCATTAACACCCTCATCCAGATAATATGTGGAAATAATACCATTCACGGTGGATTTACTCATCACTGGATAAATATCACCGTCGTGAGCAACGTCAGAGTCATTCCAGTCAGTATAACCATAATACCCGGGGATGGATGCTGTATTATCGTATACAAAAGTATTATATGTCGTACCGGAAATATCCTTCGCATTGGCCTGAGAAGCGATAGCCAGGGTGCAGGCTAATGCAAGTTGAGATACAACCAGTTTCTTTTTCCATGTTTGCATTGGGTCATCCCTCCTCAGGGACGTAAGCAAGTTTGTCCATCAAATCATTTGGCAATGTTTTATTGCGGAGGGAATTATGCAGTTTCAATTCGGAAAGGTTCAATGAATGTTTCCATTAAGTCCGCATCCAGACAATTAGGTTTTTGGCACAAGAAAAGAATAAGGTACAATAGATAAATATTATAAATAACACAACGTTAAAATACTGGCCAGCCGTCACGAAATATATAACCTAAAAATAATAAATAACATCCAACCATGTATTACCTTTAATATAGAAGCAGCGCAAATATTTCATCGCTGCCTTTCGCAAAAACAAAATGCCCACTTTAGTAAAACACCCGTCTTCACTTTGATGTACACTATCCCTCTTTGTTCCACAAACATCAGGCATACCATGACCGATTTAATTGCACGCCCCCGCCGCCTGCGCAAGTCACCTGCACTGCGCGCTATGTTTGAAGAGACAACACTGACCTTAAACGATCTGGTGTTGCCGATTTTTGTCGAAGAAGAGATTGATGACTATAAGGCCATCGAAGCCATGCCTGGCGTGATGCGCATCCCGGAAAAATATCTGGCACGTGAGATCGAACGTATCGCCAATTCGGGGATCCGCTCGGTGATGACCTTCGGCATCTCTCACCATACCGACGCTACCGGTAGCGATGCCTGGAAAGAGGACGGCCTGGTCGCTCGTATGTCACGTATCTGTAAAGAGACAGTGCCGGAAATGGTGGTGATGTCTGACACGTGTTTCTGCGAATACACCTCTCATGGCCACTGCGGTGTGTTGTGCGATCACGGCGTGGACAACGATGCCACTCTGCTTAATCTCGGCAAACAAGCGGTGGTCGCTGCCGCTGCCGGTGCGGATTTCATCGCGCCATCCGCCGCGATGGACGGACAGGTTCAGGCTATCCGTCAGGCACTGGATGCCGCCGGTTTTACTGACACAGCCATCATGTCCTACTCCACCAAATTTGCCTCCTCGTTCTACGGCCCGTTCCGTGAAGCGGCGGGTACGGCACTGAAAGGCGACCGTAAAACCTATCAGATGAACCCACTTAACCGCCGGGAAGCGATTCGCGAATCCCTGCTTGATGAAGCCCAGGGCGCAGATTGCCTGATGGTGAAACCGGCCGGTGCTTATCTCGATATCCTGCGCGACATTCGCGAGCGTACCGAGCTACCACTGGGCGCTTATCAGGTGAGCGGTGAGTACGCGATGATCAAATTCGCCGCTCTGGCAGACGCAATTGACGAAGAGAAAGTGATCCTCGAAAGCCTCGGCGCGATCAAACGCGCGGGCGCGGATCTGATCTTCAGCTACTTTGCGCTGGATCTGGCCGAGAAAAAAATCCTGCGCTAATCTTCACCAAACTGCAATACAACCGACATCTGCTCCTTCTACTGTCTTCGCAAGACGGCAGGAGGAGTAATCATGTTTAGCCTCGATAGCGTTCTCGACGATCTTTGGCCTCAGGCGAGGCCTGCACCCTGGCAAAAAAGTCTGTTAAAAAGACTGTTTTACGAAGACGAATTCCAGCAATTTGCCGCAGCACACCGCCACCTGAAAGGTCTGGATATGGTGGAGCAAGTTCTGGAGCACCTTGATATTCTCTGCACCGTTTCCGCCCGCGATCTCGAACAAATCCCCGAACATGGCCCACTGGTCATTATTGCCAACCACCCGACGGGTACGCTTGACGGGCTGGCGCTGTTGTACGCCGTCTCCAGGGTACGACGCGATGTCAAAGTCGTGACCAACCGGATGCTGACTCACCTTGAGCCACTCAGTTCGCTGTTTATTCCTGTGGATAATATGGGTGGCAGGACGGCGAAAACATCCCTGGTCCAGATGGAACAGCATCTGCAAAACGCAGGCGTGCTGATCTTCTTCCCGGCGGGAGAAGTTTCGCGGCCCACGCGTAAGGGTATTCGCGATAAAAAATGGCACTCTGGCTTTATCAAGCTCGCCAGTAAACTGCGCGCCCCGCTGCTACCGGTGCATATTCAGGCGCATAACAGCCTGCTCTTTTATGCCAGCACGCTGGTATCCCCGACGCTGTCGATGCTGTTGCTCATGCAGCAGATGTTCCGCCGCCGCCATAGCCAGTTGCCGATTAAAATTGGCCAGCAGATTGCGTGGCAGCACTGGCATAGCGCCACCCTTTCGTCGCGTGAGATGGCCGAGCAGTGCCGACAGCACGTGATGCGTCTTGGCAAGGGAGTGCCTGGCGTTTTTAAAACTCAGTGTGCTATCGCCCGCCCGGAAGACCGGGCCACTCTGAAACGAGCGCTGGCGCAGGCCGAATGTCTGGGCAAAACCAGTGACGGTAAAACCATCTATCTTTGGCAGCGTAACGGTCAGGAAGATGTCCCGCTGCTGCGTGAGCTGGGCCGTCTGCGCGAGATTGCCTTTCGCGCGGTGGAAGAAGGGAGCGGTAAACGCCGGGACACCGACCGTTACGATGATGATTATCTGCACCTGATCTTGTGGGATGATGAAGATCTGGAGATCGTCGGTGCGTATCGCTTTATGCCTACCGCCAGCCAGGTTGAGCGGCGGGGTCTGGAAGGGTTGTACAGCTACAGCCTTTTCCACTACGACGACAAAATGCAGGATGTGCTGGAGCACGGCATTGAACTGGGGCGTAGCTTTATTCAGCCGCGTTACTGGGGACGCCGTGGACTGGATTACTTGTGGTCCGGCATTGGGGCGTACCTGGCGCGTTATCCGCACTATCGCTACTTGTTTGGCCCGGTCTCCATTTCCGGTGGCTTACCTCCTGCCGCTCGAGATCTGCTGGTGGCGTTTTACCGCCTGTGGTTCCCGGCGACGCATCCATTAGCCGCCTCACGTCAGCCGTACCCGGCATCGCTGCCTGACGTGCTCGCGCAGTTTGGCGGTGTGGATTACGTGGACGATCTGACAAAGCTGAAATCCCTGCTCGGCAATCTGGGCTGCGGCATTCCGCCGCTCTACAAACAATATTCCGAGCTTTGCGAACCCGGCGGCGTGCAGTTTATTGATTTCGGCAGCGACCCGACATTTAACAACTGCGTCGACGGACTGGTGCTGGTGGATTTGTGTTACCTGAAGGCGAACCGCTATCAGCGGTATATTGAGGCACATTTACAACCCTCTCCCTAAAAGGAAGAGGGCCAGGTATGGGGGGATCAAGGCGCACGGTAAAACGGCTTATCCCCCAAAATCGTTGCCCGCTGCATAATCCGGCGCTGCGGCAGGTAATCCGCATTGGCGTAATGCTGCGTCACGCGGTTATCCCAGATCGCCAGATCGTTCTCCTGCCAGCGCCAGCGCACCTGAAATTCCGGTTTAGTGATATGCGTAAACAGGAAACTCAACAACGCCTCGCTCTCTTTTTCCGTCACGTCCACAATTCGCGTGGTGAACCCTTCGTTGACGAACAGCGCCTGCTTGCCCGTCACTGGATGAGTACGCACGACCGGATGCAGCAACGGTGGATGCTTTGCAACCGCTTCCTGCCAGCGCTGATGTTCTTCTTCGCTCTTACGGTACTTGTACTCCTGGAACGATTTTTTGAAGTCATGCTCCGCCCGCAAGCCGCTCAGCAGCGTCCGGAACGGCGCGGAGAGTGCTTCAAATGCTGCAATGCCGCTGGCCCACAGTGTATCGCCGCCGGTTTCCGGCAGCAGTTTCGCCGCCAGAATCGCCCCTGCTGGAGGTGTCTCGATAAACGTCACATCAGTGTGCCAGTTGTCGTTGTCTGGCGGATTATCGTTATGCGTGTCGAGCACGATAATCTCCTCCACGCCTTCCGCATGCGGGTAAACGGGGTGGATATGCAGATCACCAAAACGCAGTGCCAGGGCGCGCTGCTGCTGTGGGGTGATGGCCTGTTCGCGCAGGAACACCACCTGATGGCGTAGCACCGCGTGATACAGCTGTTCAAACTGGTTATCGCTCAGCGGGCGGGTCACATCCAGCCCCGACACTTGCGCCCCAATGTACGGCCCCAGCGGGGTGATGGTCAGACGTTCACTCATTGTATTTCTCCATGCCAGGGCGTCAGGCGGCGCTGTAACGCGCGCAGCCCCAGTTCTAATCCAAAGGCGATCACGGCGATCACCGCAATTCCTGCCAGTACCACGTCAGTCGCCAGAAACTCTCCGGCAGACTGCACCATAAATCCAAGACCACGGGTCGCCGCAATCAGCTCCGCCGCCACTAGCGTTGACCAGCCTACCCCCAGACCAATGCGCAGCCCGGTTAAAATTTCCGGCAACGCTCCCGGTAAAATTACGAACAACAGTACCTGCGTCCGGCTTGCCCCCAGCGACTGTGCCGCGCGGATCCGCACCTGCTGGGCGCTCTTCACGCCCGCCAGCGCGGACATGGCAACGGGTGCGAAAATCGCCAGATAGATCAGCAGGATTTTTGACGTTTCACCAATACCAAACCAGATCACCATCAACGGCAGGTACGCCAGCGGCGGCACCGGGCGGTAAAGTTCAATCAGCGGGTCGAGAATGCCGCGCACCGTCGGGCTCAGCCCCATCGCGATCCCTACGGGAATACCAATGATGACCGCCGCCAGCAGCGCCACCAGAATGCGCGCCAGACTTGCACCTAAATGCTGCCAGAGTGTGGCATCCATAAAGCCCTGTGGCCCGGCGATGGTGATGAGTTTCGCCAGCACCTGTCCAGGTGGCGGCAGAAACAGCGGGCTAATCCACTGCTGAGCGGCCACCACCCACCACACCGCCAGTAAAACCAGTAGCGTGCCGACGCTCAATGTGAGCTGACGAGGGAACGGCCAGCGTAATGCGGGGCGCGCACGGCGTGTTTTTTCACTGAAAACGATGCTCATGAGAACGCCTCCCGTTGTTCAAACACGCGGCTTAAAACGTATTCACGCTGCTCGATAAACCGTGGGTCGGATTTGATGCTACGCACCGGTTCACCCGCCACATAGCGACGGGCAAACTCAAGCGGCAAACGCTCCAGTACGCGGCCCGGTCCCGGCGAGAGCAGCACCAGCTCCGTCGCCATAAACACCGCCTCTTCAATATCGTGGGTAATCAACAGCACCTGCTTGCCCGTCTCATGCCACAGGTGCAGTAGCAAAGTTTGCATCTGCTCGCGGGTGAAGGCATCCAGCGCCCCGAACGGCTCGTCCAGCAGCAATAGCTGTGGATTCGCTGCCAGCGCGCGGGCAATGCCTACGCGCTGCCGCTGACCGCCGGAAAGCTGCCAGATAAGGCGTTTTTCCGCCCCTTCCAGCCCCACTTTTTTCAGCATCGTCCGTGCCGTTTCCAGCCGCTGTTCGCGATTGATACCCGCAAGTTGTAGCCCAAATGCCACGTTTTCCTGCACGTTGCGCCAGGGGAGTAATCCTTCGTTCTGGAAGACCACGCCGCGCTCGGCGCCCGGGCCTTCCACTTTTTTGCCTTCCAGTTGAATGGTGCCATGCTGATAAGGGACAAACCCGGCGATCAGATTCAGCAGCGTGGTTTTTCCGCACCCGGACGGGCCCAGCACCACCAGCAGTTCACCGCTGTCCAGCGTCAGGTTGATATCTTCCAGCGCGGGTTTACCACCGTAATCGGCGTGCAGGTTCGTAATATTCAGCATGGCGGACTCCTTATTTCACAAAACGATCGGTTACGTACTGGCTGTAATCCGCGGCTACCGCAGGCACTTTGCCCTGCTCTTTCAGGAAGGTAGCGGTATCCACAATCGCTTTGTTCACCGGCCCGGTCAGCTGCTGCACCTGCTGCGCGGGGGTCAGATAGGTATTGCCTTTCACCAGCCCTGGAACATCCGCTTCCGGCACGCCGCTCAGGCGGGAGAGTTTTTCCAGGTTGGCGGGCTGCTTCAGCCATTCATCCGGGTTGCTGATATAGGGCTGCTGGGCGTCAATCGCACTTTTGGCGAAGGCTTTCACCACCTCAGGGTGTTTCTCGGCAAAGTCTTTGCGCACGACCCACACGTCGAGGGTTGGTGCGCCCCACCGGCCCACTTTTTCTGAGTCGGTCAGCACGGTGCCATCTTTTTCCAACTCGTTGACAGCCGGTGCCCAGACATACGCGCCGTCAATATCGCCGCGCTGCCAGGCCGCGATAATTGCCGGTGGTTGCAGGTTGATAATTTGCACCTGGCCCGGTTTGATGCCCCAGTGCTTGAGCGCCGCCAGCAGGCTGTAGTGGGTGGTTGAAATGAATGGTACGGCAATACGCTTGCCAATCAGATCTTCCGGCTTAGTGATATTTTTCTTCACCACCAGTGCTTCAGAGTTACCCAGTTGAGACGCGAGCAGGAAGACTTCAATCGGCACCTGCTGGCTGGCGGCTACCGCCAACGG
Organism: Pantoea sp. LS15; assembly: GCF_012241585.1. Taxonomy (NCBI): domain Bacteria; kingdom Pseudomonadati; phylum Pseudomonadota; class Gammaproteobacteria; order Enterobacterales; family Erwiniaceae; genus Pantoea; species Pantoea sp. LS15. Next base: position 84,969 of record NZ_JAAVXA010000003.1, on the reverse strand, counting down.
GCTGGATCCTATATTGCCGATCTGCACATCGCCGGATGCTAACGCGCGCACGACGGACGCGCCGCTGTCGAATTTACGCCAGTCGACTTTCGCTCCGCTCTCTTTGGCAAAGGTGTTATCCGCCTGCGCGACTTTCGCCGGTTCCGCAGAGGTTTGATACGCGACGGTGACGTCCACCGCCTGCGCCTGAAATGCCCACAGCGCCAGTGCGCCGAGTAATGTGATTCGCGATGAAATTGCCATAGTGCCTGCTCCCCTTGTTGTTATGAGGGCAGTATTTCCGGCGCGGGAATTTTGATAAAGGAATAAAAATGAATCGCTCATAACGATTCGTTTTTAGATAAAAAGCGGGAAAGGATAGTTGATTTTGTGCGGTGTTGCTTTTCCCTCTCCCAACGGGAGAGGGTCAGGGTGAGGGCCTCAGCGCTGCGCGTTCAGCTCAGCAATATCTTTCGGCGTGGTCCGACAGCATCCACCGATTAATTTGGCCCCTGCGTCCAGCCACTGCGGCAAATACCCTGCCAGCGTCTCGCACGCTTCACCGTGGTGGTGCCAGGTTTTGGTTACCGCGTCATAATGCTCGCCCGAGTTCGGGTAAACCACCAGCGGCAGCGAGGTCAGACTTTGCAGGTGTTTCAACGCCGCGGTGGTGTTTTCCAGCGCGATACAGTTGATGCCCAGCGCCACAATTTGCGGATAGTGCACCAGCTCTGCAATCACTTCCCGCAGCGGTGTGCCATCGCTTAAATGCTCGCTGTCGCGCAGGGTAAAGGAGAACCACGCCCGCGCGCGCGGATACTCGGCCAGAAGTGCCGCCAGCGCCTTGATTTCCCCAAAAGACGGCAGCGTTTCGCAGGCCAACAGATCCGCTCCCGCATCCAGTAGCGCTTCTACGCGTGGACGGTGGAAGGTAGTGAACTCTTCTTCGCTGCGTACATAGTCGCCACGATACTCTGAGCCGTCCGCCAGATACGCACCATACGGACCAATGGAACCGGCCACCAGCAGCGTACCCGCATGTGGATTTTCAGCCAGATACGCTTCACGCGCCTTACGCGCCAGTTCCACGCTTTTGCCAATTAACGCCCGGGATTGCGCCTCGTCCAGACCTCGCGCTGCAAAGCCCGCAGGCGTGGCCTGATAGCTGGCGGTGATCGCCACCTGCGCGCCTGCCCGGTAGTAGTCGAGGTGAACTTCACGGATAAGATCCGGGTTTTCGACCAACACTTTGGCAGACCAGAGGCTGTCTGCAAGGTTACAACCACGTGCTTCCAGCTCCGTTGCCATCGCGCCGTCCAGTACCACAAATGGCTGTTTTTCGAGGATGGCGGTAAGCGGATTATTCTGCGACATGTTCAGGCTCCTGCGATGTCATATTTCGGGTCAGGTAGTACGCACCATAACACAGGGCAACAAACGGAAGCCCGCAATAAAGGGCAATGCGCTGGCTTGGGTCAAACCACAGGCCGACACAGGCCACCACGCAGAGGATAAAACCGAGCACTGGCACCAGCGGATACCATGGCGCACGATACTGCAAAGCCGAGAGAGGCTGGCCGGACTGTAAATGACGACGACGGAAAACAAAGTGCGACGCGCAGATGCTGATCCACACCGCCACCACCGCAAAGCCAGAAATCGCCGACAGCGCCACAAACACCGTGTCCGGTGCCACCACACTTGAGAACAGCGCCAGTACGCCGCCAAGCATGGAAACGGAGAGCGCCGCCAGCGGGACGCCGTTTTTATTAACGCGAGCAAAACAGCGCGGCAGCGTTTTCTCGTTCGAAAGCGACCACAGCATGCGGCCCGAAGCATACAGCCCGGAGTTGGCCGCCGAGAGGATCGCCGTCAAAATCACAAAGTTAAAGATATCTGCGGCATACGGGATCCCGACTTTTTCAAACACCAGCACGAACGGACTTTTTTCCACTCCCGCCTGCTGCATGGGGATCAGCGCCGCCAGTACAAATACGGTACCGATAAAGAAGATAATCAGGCGCGCGATGGTGGTACGGATAGCGACCGGAATCACCTTATGTGGATTTTCCGTTTCACCCGCTGCGATGCCGATGAGTTCGGTCCCGGAGAAAGCAAAGTTCACCGCCACCATGGTCATCAGGATCGGCAGGCCACCGTGCGGGAACCAGCCTTCAGCCGTAATATTGGTTAAGCCTGGCGCAGGCGAACCGTCCTGCATCGGGATAAAACCAAAGATTGCCGCACCACCAAGAATAATAAAGGCGATGATGGTGATCACTTTGACCAGCGAGAACCAGAACTCGCCCTCGGCGAAGAAGCGCGTGGAGATCACGTTCAGGCCAAAAATCACCGCGCAGAACACCACGCACCACGCCCAGACGGGCACCTGTGGGAACCAGTACTGCATGCAGAACCCGGCGGCAGTAAAGCTCGACCCGAGCGCCACCGTCCAGGTCAGCCAGTACAGCCATGCCACGGTGTAACCCGTCGCCGGCCCCAGATAGCGGGCGGCATAGACGTGGAACGCGCCAGTTTCTGGCATCGCGACGGAGAGTTCGCCCAGACACTGCATCACCAGCCAGACCACCAGCGCGCCAATCAGGTACGCCAGCAGCGTACCTGCCGCCCCGGTCGTCGAAATAATGTAACCGGTATTGAAGAATAACCCTGTGCCAATCACGCCACCCAGCGAAAGCATAATCAGGTGGCGTGTTTTCATGGTGCGCTTAAGCTGCCCATTTTCTTGTTGTGTTTGCATATTACCTTCTATACGTATGGACATCTAAACATCCAAAGAAGGTGTGTTATACCGCGATTATTACTAAAAAGCTAGATGACCAGACGCAAACGGGCACGCCGCGCGCTGAGTCTGGGGTGGGTTGTGAGGATCACATAGAGAATCGGACGCCAGGCCATAAGCACCTCCGCAAGCAGATACTTACAGCATGGTGCGGGAAGAGGCGCTCTTCGGTCAGTCGAAAGTGGTATCCGTGAAGAGCGAATTCATACCGCAACACTGCCCGCCCCCCGGCGTAAGGTTGGTAATTCTTACAATCAGTTCTATAGTCGACACAGTTTCTTAGTAACCAGGACTGACTGATGCGCTTTAACGGACTGACCAAAGGTTTCTTTATTTTTATTCTTGCCCTTGTCACCTGGGCCTTCTTCGATGTGCTGTCGCCCTACTTCTCCGCGATACTGTGGGCCGCGATCCTGACGGTCATTTTTAACCCGGTAAAAAACAGATTGCGCGCCGCGCTGGGGGATCGCAACGGGTTGGCCTCGCTGCTGACCATCGGCATCATCTGCCTGATTGTGTTTATCCCGTTGATGGTGATCCTCTCCTCACTCGCCATTGAGCTGAACGTGGTTTACACCAAGCTACAGGAGAACAACACACAATTCCCGGAAGTGGTCGCAGGCCTGTTCAACCGCCTTCCGGACTGGGCCAGCGGCTTCCTGGCGGATCACAACCTGAACAACGCGGCACAGATCCAGAAAAAACTCTCGGATGTCGCCCTGCAGGGTGGACAGTACCTGGCCGGCAGCGCGTTTCTGATTGGCAAAGGAACATTTGGTTTTGCGATTAGCTTCGGCATCATGCTTTATCTGCTGTTCTTCCTGCTGAAAGACGGTCCGTATCTGGTGCGACAGATCCTCGACTCCCTCCCTCTGTCGGATTTCGCCAAGCAGCACCTGTTCGCCAAATTCGTCGGCGTGTCGCGTGCCACGGTAAAAGGAACAGCGGCGGTGGCGGTGGTTCAGGGCATCCTCGGCGGGATTGCGTTTGCTATTGCGGGTATTGACGGCAGCGTGCTCTGGGGCGCGCTAATGGCGTTCCTCTCGCTGGTGCCCGCCATCGGCTCGGCGATTGTCTGGGTGCCTGCCGCCATCTTCCTGTTCGCCACGCATCAAATCTGGCAGGGGCTGTTTATTGTAGGCTTCTTCGTGATCATCGTTGGGCTGGTGGACAATATCTTGCGCCCGCTACTGGTGGGAAAAGACACCAAAATGCCGGACTATCTGATTTTGATCTCCACTCTTGGCGGCATGGAGCTGTACGGTATTAATGGCTTTGTAATTGGCCCGCTCATCGCCGCGCTGTTTATTGCCTGCTGGAACCTCTTCTCCGGGCGCGATCACGAAGGTAACGCTGAAGAGCTGGACGCGGATTTCATCGAAGAAGGAAAAAACCCTCCAGATTTGTGAGGATGTGACGATAAAGACCACACCAGGCGGCACTGTGCCGCCTTTTTTTTCGCCTTAAATCAGACGTTTTCTATAATTTGAAAAAACGCCCTCCTACTCATGTCGTAAAAGGATCACCAGGTGCGAATCGCGACGATAACAAACTGGGCCTATGGTGCCACGGTCTGCCTGACCATCGCCTCAGGCATCATCATGCTGATGGCGTCCAATGCCGACACCGCAGAACGTCAGGCGGTGGAACAACGCCAGCGTTTTGATGAGCTTACTGAAGATGTGGAGACCGACGCCTGGGCGCAGTCCGATTTAGCGCGCCTGTACGTCATCAAAAAAGATCCTCAGGCGCTTAAGGAATACAACCAGTCAGAGAAGAACCTGAAAAGCATCGAACTACGACTCGAGAAACTGCGGGACAATGGTGCAACGGATGATGAGCTGTCTCTGTTGCGTGAAGGGTTAAAAATTATTGATGAGCTGCAGGACGAACAGCAAACCGCGCTTTCCAGCCTGGAACGAGGAGAAGACGCTCAGGCCGTGGCCCTGCTCTATGGCACCCCGTATGAGCAGGAGCTGGAGCGCGCGCAGAACCAGATCGATCATTTTCGTCAGATCCTCGACAAACGCGTCATCGCCTCCGTTCAGGATGCAACCAAAAAATCGAAAGCGCTGCGTACGGCTTCTGAGCTGATGGTTGGTCTGACCGCCCTGCTGTTCTTGTTTGTTCTCGGCTTTATCTTGAAACGCCGCGTGCTGCGCCCCGTGGTACGTCTGAGTGATGTGGTACACCGCCTGGCCTCACAGGATTACGCGGTTGAAACGCCGAACTTCAACCAGATTGATGAGATCGGTGATATGGCACAAGCCATCCGCATCTTCCGTGAAAATGGCCTGGCGCGACAACGTCTGGAAAAAGAGCGCGATGCCGACTGGGCCATCCGCGAGTTGCTGGCGCGCATGACCCAGCGACTGCAAGGGTGCGAGAACTTTAATGATGTGATTAACGTGGCGGAGCTATTTGCACCGAATATTGCGCCAGGGATAGCGGGCCAACTCTACGTGCTTGACCGCGATCCATGGCAAATGCGCTGTGTCGCACAATGGCTTTCACCAATCGGGGAAAAGATGACATTCCATCCGGATGAGTGCTGGGCCGTGCGTCGCGGGCAGAGCCACCCACCGGTAAATGGTGAGCCAGATATCGCCTGCTACCACCTGCCGGAGTCACAGTCGAATAGTTCACTGTGTGTGCCGCTTATCGCCCAGGGCGAGGCGATTGGTTTGCTCTCCTTCCAGAATATCACTGCGGACAATGCCCCTTCCCGCGCGTATCTGGAACTGATGGCCGAAGCTCTCGGTCTGGCGCTCGCCAACCAGCGACTACGCGACGCATTGCTGGAAAAAGCCTTGTTTGACCCGCTTACCGGTTTGCGTAATCGTCATCATCTGGAAGATACCCTGCAAACCCAAATGACACAGGCGATGCGTAACAGTGAACCGTTAAGCTGCATGATGATCGACATCGATCACTTCAAGAGCATCAATGACCGCTTCGGCCATGAAGCGGGCGATCAGGTGATCAAAAGCGTGGCGTCGATTGTTCAGCGAGCCGTGCATGAAAACGGTCTGGCATTCCGTTACGGGGGAGAAGAGTTCCTGGTTCTGCTCCCCGGCGCCGGTGAAGCAGAGGCACACACCTGCGCACAGAAGATTTACAACGGTGTGCATGAACTGTCGCTGCGCTACGGGCTTTCAGAAATTGGGCCGGTGGATGTTTCGATTGGTATTGCCAGCTACCCGCAACATGCCCAGAGTGACAACCTGCTGCGCGCTGCGGATGTGGCCTTGTACCGGGCGAAAGAGTTGGGCCGCGCGCGGATTGTAAGTTTTGGGATGCTGGAGGCAGGTTAGCCTGTCAATAGATCAATCATGGCTCTGGTTGCTGCTGATTGCCGCCTGTGCGGCGCAAAGATCACTGAGAAGGGTCGTGACCGTCCACGAAGTTGCGGCAAAACCTCGACTAACTGGCCGCGTTGTATCCTGTCGCGGACAATAAATTCATAACTCTGGCAGATCCCCATTCCCTGCTCCGCGAGCGAAACCACGCCGAGTACATCGTCTGATATTTCGATGGCTGAACCCGGCAACCAGTCAATATCGCGCCCCTCATCACAGAACACCCAGGGGGCGACGCGGCCAGTACGCGGCATGATAAAAGGCAAGCATGAATACTGTTGCAGCCCATCCAGCGTCTGCGGCATGCCCATTCGATGCAGGTAATCGGGTGATGCGACCAAAAGCAGTGCAGCATCCTCCAGCTTGCGTGCCACAAATCCACTGTCAGGCAGGTGACCCAGGCGTATCGCCAGGTCGAATCCCTCGGCAATCATGTCAACGTTGCGATTGGTAATGTTCAATTCAACCTGAACGCGTGGGTATTGTTGGGTAAAGCGTGCCAGCAGCGGCGGCAGGCGGTAGTGACCGTAGGTAGTGGGGACACTCATTCGCACGCGACCGGTCAAATCACCTTCCTGACCCCGTCCATCGCGTTCGGCATCATCAAGCAGAGAAAACGCAGAGCGCGCCTGCTCAAGATAGACGCGCCCTGCTTCAGTCAGCCCCACACGACGGGTAGTGCGCTGTAACAATTGCCGTCCAAGACGCGCCTCCAGGCGGGAAACCGCACGGCTCAATACCGAAGGTGTAGTTGAAAGCGCAACCGCTGCGGCTGTAAAAGAGCCGTGTTCAACAACGGCGATGAAGACTTCAACGTCTCCGAGGTAATCGAATTTCCGGCTCATTTTGCTCTCTCAGGAACAAATCTTTTTCAATTTGGCTAATTTATCTCCCGTTGGGCGATGAGTAAAGTGACCAGCATTCATCATCTGAACGTGTCACTGGAGCCTGTCAATGTTCAATCACCCCCTTAGTCTGCCCGCCATTGCGATAGCGGCGTTGTTCTCTTTCCCGAGTGTTGTCAATGCAGCGAACCACGCGCCTCTTGAACGCTGGCGAAGCTACGCTGGTGTAAGCTGGGATTCCCCTCAGGACGGACAGATCTCTGAGCCGTTCTCCGGTTCAGTCAATGCCCCTATTGCTGGTATCCATTTTGATGCAAAGGGCCGGGCTTTTGTCAGCACGCCCCGGCTGGTGTCAGCTGCGGCTCCCGCGACATTGAGCATTCTGGATACGACGGTTCAGTCCGGCCCTGCCCGCCTGACGGCATTTCCGTCACGTCAGGCGAATGCAGTGAATTCCGCTCCAGAGCAAAACCTGCGCAACGTACTCGGCTTTTATATTGACCGTAAAAACAACTGGTTATGGGCGCTGGATATGGGGTTTGTTGCAGGCGAAACAGAATCCCCTGTAGGGTCGCAGAAACTGCTCATACTGGATCTCGACTCTGGTCGCACCATTAAACGTATCGCCCTGGATGGCGTAGCGGACCGCAAGGCCAGCTTCCTTAATGATGTGGTTGTCGACGAGAACCGCCGTGTCGCCTATATCTCCGACAGCGGCTCGCGGAGTGCACCGGAAAACCGTGTGGGAGTTATTGTCGTAGATTTCGCCACCGGTACGGCACGACGCGTACTCGATCGTCACCCTGCGCTGCAGATTGAGCCTGGCGTTAACGTTGTCTCGCATGGGGCTGAAGTATGGCCGGGTAAGCCTTTACTGATTGGTATCAATGGTATTGCACTTTCTCCCGATTCGAACACGCTTTACTGGACAGTGACAACCGGAACGCGTGCGTATGCGGTACCGACCGCAATACTCAGACAGCCAGCTTCAACCGATGTACAAATCGCCGAACAGATCCGCGATCTGGGTAGAGTGGGAGGCAATACCGACGGTATTGTGACAGATGAAAAAGGTAACCTCTACATCACCGATGTCACACGCAATGGTATCGTCAGATACGATCCTAAGACCCTTTCCATGTCGCTGATTGCAGCAAGTGAAGATATACACTGGCCAGACACACCGGCAATCGGTCCGAACGGGGATCTGATATTTACCTCGAGTAGCCTCAATGATCACTTCGCGGGAGCCGTTAAATCTGGAGAGGAACGCTATGATTTATGGCGCTTGCCTCTCAGTGCCTCAAAGGATTAGTCGCGTGTCACTTCAGTAATTAGCATCGACAATCCATTCAGGTAATGACTTTTTTTTGCCAGCTCACGATATTTGGTTGGGGAGAGTCCATATTGATTCGAGAACGCTCTGCTGAACGTTGATGGCTCCTCGTAGCCTAACATCGTGAATATATCTGAAACAGAAAGCTGCGTATGTCTGAGCATCTGCGCAGCTTTTTCAAGTTTCCTGCTTCGGATATAGAGACCTATACTTATGCCACACTCCTGGCGAAAGTTTCGTTGAATATAAGCCAATGAATAACCGGATTTCCGTGCCACATCTAAAACGGTAATAGGCCTGTATAAATTCGAGTCAATCCAGTGAGTAAGAGACTTAATTACAGCTTCACGATCTTTTAAAAGAGTAAATTTAATACACATAAGTATCCACGAAATTTTATTTACACGAAGGCCGCTGGCAAAGTCATCCAATGACAATTGAAAATAAATATTTCCCAAAAGAAAAATCACCCTAATAATAGGGTGAAAGAACGCTTACTGTATTTTAGAAAGATGTCTTTGCAACATCTTCGTTTTTTTCAGGCCCATACAGTTTCATAAACGCATTAACGGAGGCCTGCGCTTTCATGACAATTTCACTTTCGTCAGGTTGGTCCTTTCTTGCTTTTAAAAGCAAGGGTTCCAGTATGTCGGCCTGGAGAAGAGAACGGAAATACTCAGCGGCCAGCACAGGATCATCTTTTCTTAAGATGTTTTGATTCATTAAATCGGTAAAAAGCGCTGATACATTTGAACGCAGTTTTTGCATACGCGCATAATATAATTCTCCGATACCCGACCTTCCGGCCTCAGAAATCATTAATCTTTGCAAATCCACAATATCCGGGGAGCAAATATAACGTAAAAAGGCAACGGCAAATTGCTCGATGACCAGTTGCGGTGATTTTCTGAAAAGGCGCACCTGCCCTGCAGTTTCGATAGTCATGCTCTTAATATACTGTTCTGTTTCAGAAGACATGCATTCTACAAATAGTTCTTCTTTCGAAGAAAAGTGACTGTAAATTGTCGATTTTGAGCCACCCACAATCGCGTTAATCTCTGAGATAGACGTGGCATCAAATCCTTTTTGTCGGAACAGCCCGGATGCAACTTCCAGAATCTGTTGCCGTTTAAGCGCTCTTTTATCCATATGTTTCCTCTGTAGTTTAGGTGTTTGGCCGTTGACCAACACTTTTGTTATCTGATTTCGGAATCACGTCTGTTAGTAGGGTTCGTAATCGTACTGACGAGTACATTTTCATTTGACGGTAATCAGAAGTCAAGATATAAAGTGTACCGTACTGTACGGTACTGTATTTGGACTACTCTATGAACAGCATGATGAGCGTACTGATGAAAGGTTTTCAGGAGACACTCCCGAGGTGTCGTATTTCCGGCTTAACCCGGTCCAGGATAGTGATGAGCTGTGTTGTCATTTCCGCCATCAGTATGAGCGGATGCGCCATGATCCCCGATCTTGCCCCTCCTCCTCCTATGAAGACGGTCACACAACTTAAAAGCGATCAAAGTTTTCCCCATCAGAACGGCCAGTGGCCGAAAGATGACTGGTGGAAGAAATACGGTGATGGGCAGCTAAACGGGCTGATTGATGATGCGCTTAAAAATTCCCCCACGCTTAACATCGCCGAAGCTCGCGTGAAACAAGCGCAGGCGATGACACAAAGTGCAAGCGGATCACTTTTCCCTGAGGTCACCGCAAACGCCAGCTTTATGCGGGACAAAATGAGTTACAACTATGTGACGCCTGAAAGCGCAACGCCTCAAAACTGGAACAGCTATGGGCGCACCACGCTTGATATGAGCTGGGAAATCGATTTTTGGGGTAAAAACCGCGCTGCGCTCGCGGCTGCAACATCAGGTGAAATGGCGGCGGTAGCGGAAGAAGCACAAACAAGACTGGTGCTCTCTTCGTCTATTGTTGCCGTTTACGCGGAGCTGGCGCATTTATACACCGTTCGCGAAACGCTTAACGATACCCTCACGATACGAACCAATACACTTGCGTTGTTCCAGCAACGACATGACGCGGGGCTTGAAGATTTATCCAGTCTTCAACAGGTCGAGACGCGTCAACTCAACGCAAAAGCCAACCTGGTGGCAATAAATGAAGCTATTGCGATCAAAAAACATGAGCTTGCTGCACTGATCGGTGATGGGCCTGACAGAGCGCTGGCAATAAGCGCGCCTAAGGCAACGCTTTTAGCGCATGAGGAACTGCCTCCCAATATTGCGCTGGATCTGATTGGTCGGCGTCCTGATATTGTCGCGGCACGTTTACGCGCAGAGGCTGCAGCAGAGCAAATTAAGCAGAAAAAAGCCGGTTTTTACCCCAGCGTTAATCTGGTTGCCTTTGCCGGGTTCCAGTCATTGGGTATTAACAACCTTACCCGGAGTGGCTCAGCCATTGGCAGTTTTGGCCCGGCCATATCGTTGCCAATATTTAATACGCAGAAGCTACAGGGTGATTTGAAATACGCCAATGGTGAATATGATATTGCGGTGCAAGTTTATAACGACACGTTAACGAATGCTCTTCGGGAAGTGAGCGATGCACTCACCAGCAGAGCCTCTCTTAAAGACGAGAGTATTTATTCTCAGGGTGCAGTCATATCGGCAGAAAAGGCTTATTCACTCACCAAACAAAGATATGAAGGAAAGGTTGCTGATTATCTGGATGTCTTGTCCTCGGAAGATGAACTGGTCGCTGCCCGAAGAAAATTAGCCGATGTTAATTCTCGCGCCTTTACGATTGACGTCGCATTAGCGCGTGCATTGGGCGGTGGATATACCTCAGGCAAACAGTGATTTTTAACACCAGGTTAATAACTAAATAGTGGAAAGAAAGGAAATAAAATGAGTCATTCTGCAGCTATTGAAAATCAAAATATTGAATCATCCGAGATCAAAAAGACAAAAAGAAAACGTCTGTTCTCTTATCTTGCATTAAGTATCGCGCTTGCTGGTGCAGGCTCGTTCGCATATTGGGAATTAGTGGGTTCCCGTTATGTTGAAACCGATAACGCCTATACCGATGTCGAGTCCGCTCAACTCTCTTCTGCAATCACCGGCACAGTAAGTGCCATCCTGGTGACGGATTCTCAGGTGGTAAAAAAAGGCGATGTTCTGATCCAGTTGGATCCCACCGACGCAGAGTTAGCCCTTAATCAGGCGGAAGCAAACCTGAACCTGTCCATTCGGCGGGTGAATGGATATAAGGCCACTGATACAAAACTCGGCGCAGAAGTTGTGGCGAATGAAAAAGAACAAAAACGCCTGCTGGCCCAGGTTGATGCCGCAAACGCTGACTTCCAGCGCGCGACGGTTGACCTCAAGCGACGCGAAGCGTTAATGCAGACAGGCGCGATTTCAGGCGACGAACTGACACGAATCCAAAACGTTTATGCTTCCGCACTGGCAAACCTGAATGCCGCGAAAGCCGCTGTGGCGCAAGCAGATGCCGCGAAACAGGCGGCGGTGGGCGCAAGACAGGCGAATGCCGTGATGATTGAGGATGCAAATACCGAGACCAACCCGGAAGTCGCTCTCGCCAGAGCGAAGCGCGATCAAGCCAGACTGGATCTGGAAAGAACCGTGATCCGTTCGCCAGTTGATGGTGTGGTTGCGCGTCGCCAGGTCGAGCTTGGACAACGTGTCCAGCCTTCCACACCGTTATTGTCTGTGGTGCCGGTGCAGCAAATTCATGTCAATGCCAACTTCAAAGAAGTTCAGCTCCAGCATGTGAAAGTGGGACAGAAAGTCGAACTGGTGAGCGACCTGTATGGCGATAACGTGCCTTTCCATGGAACAGTAGAAGGATTTGATGGTGGCACTGGCGCCGCGTTTTCAATTATTCCTGCGCAGAACGCAACGGGTAACTGGATTAAGGTCGTACAGCGTTTGCCCGTACGCATCAAACTCAATGCTGACGAGCTTGCAGCACATCCGTTGCGGGTTGGGTTGTCCATGAAAGCGACAGTTAACTTAAAAAGTGAATAACGGAAACCAGTCCATGTCTACATTAGTTATCGATAATCAGCCTCCTTCGCTGAAAGGCGGTATGTTATGGATTGGTGCCCTGGTGCTTGCAATGGCGAACTTTTTAGCTGTGCTCAATATGACCATTGCAAACGTCACTCAACCCAACATGGCTGGCGCCCTGGGCGCGGGAACCAGCCAGGGAACATGGATCATCACGGCCTATGCTGTTGCTGAAGCCATCACAGTACCGCTATCAGGATGGTTAACAACACGGTTCGGTGGCGTGCGCGTTTTCTCCGTTTCTGTGTTCATGTTTGGTATTTTTTCTTTGCTTTGTGGCCTTTCCACTTCGCTGGGAATGCTGCTGCTGATGAGGGTTTTTCAGGGAATGGCAGGTGGCCCCCTGATGGCATTATCACAAACGTTACTGCTGCGTATTTTCCCTAAAGAAAAATCCATGCAGGCGACGGGATTATGGGCAATGACAACATTGCTGGCCCCCGTAATAGGCCCTGTTCTCGGGGGATGGATTTGCGATCATTACAGCTGGTCGTGGGTGTTTATCATCAACGTTCCAATGGCAATCGCTTTTTCATTAGTTGCGTGGTCAGTATTGAAAGTCTTCGAAGATAAACTGATTAATAACTCTATAGATATCGTTGGATTTATTTTATTGGTTATCTGGGTTGGCGCGCTGCAGATCATGCTGGATGAAGGGAAAGACCTTGACTGGTTTGCCTCAGAAGAAATATGTGTTCTGGCGATTGTTGCCTGTGTTGGCTTTTTAAGTTTCTGTATCTGGGAGCTGACCGCCGAACATCCGATCGTTGATATCAGAGTTTTTCGCCATCGTGGTTTTTCGGCCAGCATGTTTGTTCTCGCACTCGCATTTGGATGTTTTTTTGGTCTGAATGTCCTCACACCTTTGTGGCTACAATACAACTTAGGATATACAACAACATGGGCAGGTATTGTGGTTGCCTGGGGCGGACTTCTGCAGGTGGTATTTTCTCCGGTTGCCGCTAACCTTTCCAACAAAATCGATCCGCGCATTCTTATCTTCTTTGGCTGCGCCTGGCTAGGTCTCGACACCTTCTGGCGATCCTATGCGACGACCGATATGGACTACTGGTCCATCTGTGTACCTTTGTTATTCATGGGCGTTGGTATGCCATTGTATTATGTCCCGATTACAGGGCTTGCAATGGGCTCTGTAAATGAATCGGAAATGCCTTCAGCAGCGGGGTTAATGAACTTTGTTCGAACGTTATCGGGTGCATTTGCCACATCACTCGTGACTACATCCTGGCAGGACCAGCGATATATAGCACATGACAAACTGGCATCTGTCGTCGATCCTACTGGCGATCTTTCGCATTACATTAGTTCAGCTCCTCAGCAAAGTGGACAATTTGTTCGCGAGCTTTTTGACAAGATGGTCAACAGCCAAAGCATGATGCTTTCGACCAATAATCTGATGATGTCGATAAGCGTCATATTTTTTATCGCTGCATTTGCGATTGCATTAGCACCGAAACCTTCGCGCGTGGTCGATGCCACCTCTGTAGGACACTAATATTTATTCAGCACAGGGATGTGAGTATCATAAAACAGAGAAATTCTGATGAACAATAAATTACACACACCGGGCAGTCGAGATCTTCTTTATAAGAAAATATTCCTTTCAATATCCGAAATGAAATACATTGAAAGAGAGATAAAAAAGTTCAACTGGTTAGAGCGCACTTTTTTAAGGAAAAAAGAGTTCTATAAAATGCAATATCACAAAAATAAATGTGACAGCAACTTCTTTAGATTTATCAATAGCGCACCGGACAACCAAAATACCTTAATTGATATTCTGGAACAATTACCTGAAAATCATTCTGACAGAACATGGTTGACGTCTTTCCTGCTTTGAACGTGTCAGGAGGGAAACATAATAAGCAGAATACCGTTTCCCGCTTGATAAAAGGACCGAAAGCTACATATAGATAAAATCAGGTTACCTCATGAAAATAAGCGATTTTCAATGTAAGATTGAAAGGAATAGCGATTATAAGGATGTTTGTCTCACCATTCTTCTAATACTGCAGGTTTTAACCATTTTTATCATCTCACCCGTAACGGAGAGCGAACACAAAAGCTATCACTGGCTAAACAATGCGTTATTCTCAGCGATGGCCTTGATTTCGATATTTATTGTTTCTAAAGATATAAAAAGATATCTGGCTATACTCAGTTTTTCATTTTGTCTGGTTGGGTTAGCGGTCGGTTCAACAACGACCACACATAAAACCACAGGAATACTGGTAATTCTGTCTGGAATTTTTTTCTGTCTCAATGTTAGCTGGATTGTGGCACAGCAGGTTTTCGAGGAGGGTGTCGTGACGCTTCATCGCATCCGGGGCGCTATGGTTATCTATCTGAATATATCACTTTTGTTTGCGCTGCTGGATTGTTTACTGGTGGGATTCATTCCCGATGCATATACAGGAATACCAGACGATAATTCAATTGAGACAATGCTTTACTTCAGCCTTACAACACTAACAACCCTTGGTTATGGTGATATCCTGGCAATTCATCCTTTTGCACGTAATCTGGCGATGCTTGAGGCGGTGATTGGTCAATTTTATATGAGTACAATGATTGCTATTTTAGTCGGTTTGCATATAGCACAGAGAACACCCACATCAAAAAAGTGAATAAACGCTTTTTTAGCATGCAGGACAGATATCATTTTGACAGCAAGAAAAAAGTGGACGCTTCCCAGTGGATGAAGCGTCCAAAATCAGGCAATTATTCAGACACAGATTGAAACCGTAAACTGACGATCTCATCGATAATATCTCACACCCTCTTCTCTTTATTATTTACATTTTCTGCCATCGAATAAGAAAAAAACGGTCCGTAGGCGGTAACTTTTTAAGCACGTATGTTGCCCGGGCGAACCCGCAGAATTGTATTCATCCCATCAGGAACAGTGTCCCCTGCACCTTCTCACCTGAGGTGGACAAATTGTGCGCAGAGCGACCGTCCCGGCCGCGTCACTTCCACCAGGTCTCTACCCGCAAAGGGAGGGGGCTGTGCGATAGCACGCTCACCGTTTTCATCACAGGAAAAATCCGTGGAGAGAGACTAACAATCAATAAAAGCGATCATTTTTTAAGCACATGAGGGCTTGTGCAAGCAACTTTAGGTTTTCTCAAAAAGTTAAGTGTCGTTCGACTGTGAAACGCCTCATCATCACAAATCACTAAGCAATTGATTTTTCTATACTTAAATCAATTAAAACTATAAAAACCATTACTGCTCAACAAAATATATAAACTAGTATGATAACTAAATTATAATTCATATACTTCTGGTAAAAAGTGGAGGTCAAAATGCGATTAATGCTACTGCTGTTATGCTGTCTGGTGCAAAGTGTAACCTGGGCTGGTGAACTGCCAAAACCAGTCGGTAAACCCATTTTAACGATTTACGGTAATATAGAAAATACCAATGAAAATGGAAAAGCAGTGTTTGATCTCGCCAGCCTTGAAAAACTGGGTATGGTGAGTTTTGAGACAACATCCCCCTGGTATAATGGCCGCACTAAGTTTGAGGGTGTTCCAATGAGCAAACTCATGGATTATGTGGGTGCGAAGGGGTCAAACATTAATGTTATCGCGCTCAATGATTACTCTACCACCATCCCACTCAGTGACTTCCAAAAATACAACGCCATACTTGCCTTAAAGGTCAATGGCGAATATATGCGCATCCGCGATAAAGGTCCATCATTCATTGTATACCCCTATGACAGTCTTCCTGAGTTGAATAATCAGATTTATTACTCACGATCAGCATGGCAGGTTAGCAAAATGAAGATTGAGTAGTAGTTCAGGAGAACATAATGAACAGGATACTGGTTGGTATCATTTTTTCTCTTTTTATCACGACAGGATATATTGCATACCTTGTTTATGATCGTCAGCAGGAGTTGCAAAAACTGACTCAATACACTGAGTCCTGGTCGGTGGCCCAACTGGTATCTGAGTATTACCGTTTTGAATCATGGCTTGGTCTATACGCAACCGATACCGATGACGTTACGATAGACCAGGTCCGCATGCGCCTTGAAATTATGCTGAGCCAGGGCGATTTAATGAAAGGGGGGGATTTAGGTCGCTATATTGACAGCGATAAAGCGCACCAGGAGCTCGCTTCACGCCTAGAGCAAATACTGAACTATCTGGATGGTAATCTTGAAAAAATGAGCCATCATGAGTTACAGGCATACCTGAAAAATATGCATATGCTCGATGCACCTCTGAGTCAACTTTCTGCAACAGCATTAACAAAAGACATTAACACGGTTAATGAATCGAACTATAAAATACAGATTCTTTATTATATTTACTCTGCGCTTTCATTGCTCCTGGTGATATTAAGTTTCATCCTGGGGTTTTTAATGATTTATCAGAACAAAAATATTCTCAAAGCACATATGCAGGTTAAAAGCCTTGCGGAAGAGCTCCAGTTATCAAAAGAA
Organism: Pantoea sp. LS15; assembly: GCF_012241585.1. NCBI lineage: Bacteria > Pseudomonadati > Pseudomonadota > Gammaproteobacteria > Enterobacterales > Erwiniaceae > Pantoea > Pantoea sp. LS15. Next base: position 68,109 of record NZ_JAAVXA010000003.1, on the reverse strand, counting down.
ACACTGCAAATTCAGAATGCGAAGCTGGAATATGATGTCTACCATGATTCCCTCACCGGGATGAAAAACCGACTTTACTTCTGGGACGATCTCAACAAAATTAATCTTCAGGCAGATAAAAACCATATCCCTGTAACGGTAATGTTATTTGATTTAGACCGGTTTAAAGAGGTTAACGATACCTACGGCCATGATACCGGCGATTTACTGTTACGTCAGGTATCCCGCCGTCTGACTTCAATGAGTTGCGATTCAGAGACATTTTACCGTCTGGGCGGAGACGAGTTTGCGCTTCTGTCCAGCGGTTTAATCGAAACAGCAGCACTCTCACGCGCCAAAGAAATCTGCGATGAGATTAGCCAGCCCTATACGATTAACAATCAGCTTATAAAAATTGCCACCTGTGTGGGTATCGTTTTATCAGACAATGAACGACGCTCTGATTATCTCTATAAATTTGCCGATCTGGCGCTCTATGAAGCCAAAAAAGATGGCCCGCAACAAATAAAAGTCTTCCGTCAACGGATGCTACAAAAGCTGCTTGAAAGCAGAACCCTTGAACATGATATGGTATTGGCATTAGAAAACAATGAGTTCGTTGTTTATTACCAGCCTATTGTCGATTCATTCAGCAAGGAAATTTACGGCTATGAAGCGTTGATTCGCTGGATACACCCTGCAAAAGGGATTCTGTCACCTGATTACTTTATTTCTGTCGCTGAAAAAACAGGAATGATTAACGAGATTGGTAAATATGTGCTTGAACTTGCCTGCAGAGAAGCCGCCTCCTGGGCGGTTCCGGCAAGGATTTCCGTGAATGTCTCGCCTGTTCAGTTGAGCAGCAAATCGTTTACCGCGATGGTGCAGTCTGTCCTGAAAGAAACGGGTTTACCGCCTAACCGTCTTGAGTTAGAGGTAACAGAGTCGTCCCTCTTCACGGACATCAATGCCCCAATAAATATACTCAAAAAACTAAGAACAACGGGTGTGAAAATTTCCATTGATGATTTTGGGACAGGGTATTCCTCACTATCAAGACTCAGTGAGCTTAATTTCGATAAAATAAAAATCGATAAATCCTTTGTGAATTCTATATCTACGAAAGAGGATGCTCTTAATATCGTCAAACTCATTGCGGGCATGGCAAAGAGCCTCAATATGAAGGTCATTGCCGAAGGCGTTGAAACCGAAGAACAACTGGAACGTCTTCAGGTTCTGGGTTGCGATCTGCTGCAGGGGTATCTGTTCGGAAAACCTCAATCTCAAGTCGACCTAAAAATCAAAAACGGCTAAATCACATTTAGCGTTTTCTCCTGCCTTACACAGCACTTTTTCATTATCCGTTAACGCCTTAGTAACGGAAAAAAAGACGCCTCGTCAGGGAACGGCGGCGTCCAGAATGAAAAAACCAGGCATCAATTCCATCAAGATATATGTGTCGAAAACGGTACGAAACCGTTTGCGTACGCATTATCTCACAGCAGGAGAGTCCCATCAGCTACCAAAATGGGTAATAACTGATGCGGAGTTCCAGCCGATGCCTGCCTCTCCGACTTCACAGCGTCAGAGGAAACTGCAGTGATTGTTCGTATATAGGGAAAGCCGTACTAAAACGGGTGCTTCCAGGTGAGATTCTGACAACTCACAGCCCTGCTCTTTCATGACCCTGCCGGTAATATTCTGAAGCCTCTCAGGGTTGCCACAGCTTCTACGGTCCAGTACTGGTCAAGGGCCATGTGAGCGGATACACGTTTAAACTCTGCGCTGAAATTTCTTCTTTTCACTGGAGCACCGGTGTTGTTCTTAGGTGAGCAAATCACCTCTGTTTAGGTGGCCAAATTCAGTGTGCCACTACAGTTCCGCTAAAATCAGACGTTGGGAAAGCATTGCCTGTTGTCTTCGACCTTATTGCACGTAAAATAACCAGATACATTTTGGGAAGGAGTCTTTAATGGATATCGCACTGCTCAACAGGGGCTGGAACAGAACATGGTCAGATACCATGGTGAATCTGGAAGCCCGGAAACTCGTCGAAACAGCAAATCGGTTATCAGCATTCTATTTGCAAGATGGGATAACACGTATCAAGTTTGTTGGAGAGATAAAACAGGTTGTAGAGAAAGAATTTGAAACAGCACGACGGGCTAAAACCGATGAAGAATGTATCGTATGCATCAAAAATCTGCGTGCTGAAACAGACAACCTGCTTGAACAAGAGCGTCTGTTAAGAACCAGGTCCGCACAGCTTTACGCGAAGGTCGAGTTTGTTAAGGAAAATAATAAAATCGTCGGCTACATGATTTCAGTTATTCACATTGTGGTTTCTGGAATGGCAATTGCTGGCGGTGCGTTGATGGTCGCTACAATGACACCTTTAGGTATGCTGGCAGGGGCTATCCTTGTCACAGATGGCATTAACGGTCTGTCAAAAGAAATTATTCCTGATATATATGGAAAACAATATAAAACAGAGGGATTTGTGGCTGATGGCACTATGGAAGCGGCCCAATTTATGGGTTTCAAGCCTGAAGCAGGGCTTGCGACTTATAACGCCATTACGTTAACTGCAAGTGTATATAGCATCTTTGGATTAGCCAGAAGACCCGAAGCGTGGAGGCTATTTAAATGGATGCCCCGTGATTTCTATCGCAAAGTCGATACGATGAGCCGGCCAAAATTAACAATGAAAATAGTCGGTTATGGACTTAAGGCCAAAGTAATATTTGACCTGCTTTCTACTGACACATCGAACCATTAGCCTCTGAATTTTCTCCAGAACCGCCAGGATTTGTAAGAAAGGACTGGCGGCTGAATAAATGCAACGATGACTATTGCGATCAGAATTGATATCCCACCGCCTACGACGGTTTCTTTCGCAGAAAACAACACTAAAATGATAAAAACCATCAGACATACCGATGTTATCCATAAAACAACCCTGAATCGATTAGCCAGATCCTGAATCGCTTCCTCTAACGTTCCACCATAGCTTTCAACATTGTTTTTTATCTTCTGCAAATCCGATGGTGTAAACCCTGAACGTAACAACGCCTCATCAGTCACTTTCATATCGTATCGTCCTTTATCACTCAGAAGTTGTTTCTCAATCACTGATTGTGCCAGCAATCATACTGATGAACTTTATAGCAATCCAGCCGAAACTTTTCGGCAGACTCTATCCCCTTTATTGTCTTCTGGGTGGTGCCAGGGCGTTTCGGCCATTGAAGGTTAACGATCACATGATGTTTGTACAATTTATTAGATTTCTAACAATACAAACTATTTAGCGCCGTGATCGGTAGGTTAAAATATGTTGTTAGCCGCTCGCGCTAATTTGATTTCCTCTTGCGCTTCGTGGTTGCTGCATTGTTGGCTTTTGACATAGTATCCCCTCCCTGAATCTGCCAGCGCTCACCGTACAGCAGAGAGACATTACAATGAAAAGTACGACAAGCATGGTGGCTGTAAGCCATCAGACAGGCGACTATCCCTGCAGCTTCACTGGTAATCTCTGCGCCATTGCCGTTCATGGTGTTAAACAGCGCCAACTTCTCATCGGTATCTCCATTTGTTTCCGGGGCCATAAACGCACCGCCGTTACTCAGTGTGTAAAATTCCAGATACCCCCGCAGTAGTCTGCGCAGAAGCGGTCCATCCAGGCGAAGAACTGGCAGGTTGTGGCAGGTTTTTCAGAAACGTAGCAACGGCGATTTTGCTGGTGATCCGGGTGGAAGCGACATCCACCTCTAAATTTAACAATCTAAAAAATACATTTGTCTGGTTAACTGGATGAAATCACATTATTCAACCATGAGGTTGGGATAATGCGATAAATTCACGTAACTGGAGAAATAACATGGAGTTTTTCAGGAAAACGGCACTGGCAGCACTGGTAATGGGTTTCAGCGGTGCAGCGCTCGCCTTACCGAACGTCACCATTTTAGCGACCGGCGGGACGATTGCCGGTGGCGGTGACTCCGCAACCAAATCTAACTATACGGCGGGCAAAGTTGGCGTAGAGAATCTGGTCAAAGCCGTTCCTCAACTTAAGGATATCGCTAACGTTAAGGGTGAGCAGGTCGTCAATATCGGTTCGCAGGATATGAACGACGACGTCTGGTTAACCCTGGCGAAAAAGATCAATAACGAGTGTGACAACACCGACGGCTTCGTGATTACCCACGGTACCGACACCATGGAAGAGACCGCTTACTTCCTCGATCTAACCGTGAAGTGCAACAAGCCAGTGGTGCTGGTTGGCGCAATGCGTCCTTCTACCGGGATGAGCGCGGACGGTCCGTTCAACCTCTATAACGCGGTGGTGACTGCGGCGGATAAAGCCTCTGCCAGCCGTGGCGTGCTGGTGGTAATGAATGACACCGTGCTTGACGGGCGCGACGTGACCAAAACCAGCACCACCGATGTGGCGACCTTCAAATCCGTAAACTACGGACCGCTGGGCTACATTCATAACGGTAAAATCGACTACCAGCGTACGCCTGCGCGTAAGCACACCACCTCCACGCCGTTCGACGTTTCTAAGCTGAATGAACTGCCGAAGGTCGGTATCGTCTATAACTACGCGAATGCTTCAGATCTGCCGGCAAAAGCGCTGGTGGATGCGGGTTATGATGGGATAGTGAGCGCGGGTGTGGGTAACGGCAACCTGTACAAAACGGTCTTCGATACGCTGGCAACCGCAGCGCATAAAGGGACTGTTGTGGTGCGTTCTTCCCGCGTACCGACGGGTTCAACCACGCAGGATGCTGAAATCGATGATGCGAAGTACGGTTTCGTTGCCTCTGGTTCCCTGAATCCACAGAAGGCACGCGTACTGCTGCAACTGGCGCTGACGCAGACTAAAGATCCGAAACAGATCCAGACAATGTTTAATCAGTTTTAATCGCTGAAGGCGGCTGCGCTTATCACTTTGACGTTCAGGTCAGATAAGCGCAGCCGCCTTCAGCCAGTTTGCCGGATGGCTTTATCCGGCAAATGCACTTAGGATCTTATTCGGTGAGAAACAGTTCAGGCTGCGAGTTTAAAAACAGTTTTCCGTGCTGGGTGATCTGCCAGTGCGTCTCACTCCCGGTCAGATCCCCCTGAGCAATGGCCTCATCAAGCGGCTGACGAATCACCGTCTCCGACAACCCCGTATATTGCGTAAATTCAGCCCACGGAGCCGCTGCCGGCAGACGGAATCGGTTCATGAAAAATTCAAACGGTTTATCGACCTGCTCCACATTGAGCTGGCTTTTCATATAACGCCCCTGCATATAGCCACGCGGATGGCGCGTTTTGGTGGTGCGCAGAATGCGGCTATCGGGGAACGTGACTTTAATATACGCGCGGCGGATGTGGCCCTGTACCAGGCAAAAGAGCTGGGAAAAGCGAGTATTGTGAGCTTCACGATGCTGGAGACGGGGTAATCGTTAGCCCGCAACCGTTGGCTTCTCTTGCCAAAGGCTTTCTACTGGTGGTACTAGGGAGGATTGCTGAGACACAGCGGTGGTTACTAATATCACCAGCAAATTTGATGCCCGTCAAAGAAATATGACTACATGGCTCAAGTAATTAACGGGCAAGTCGATACTCAATATGAAATTACGTCAGCACACCTTACCTGGCTGAAAAGAGCCTTTTGTTAAATCAGCTGATATATCTGGCACAGATAATCGACACAGCCACTTAAGTTAAATTATTATATGGAGATAAAATGAAAGTACGTCTTTTAGCAATGGTATCAGCATCTTTAATTCTTGCTGGCTGCGCAGGATCGGTAAAACCAGACACCGTAAAGGCGGCAAATGGTAGCTCAATTGAAATTTACAGCGTGTCCGCCATTCCAGAGCTGAATAACAATCGAGTGGCCGATAGTCACTTACGCGAAGTAACTCCGGGTCATGTAGCGGCTGGTATGGGGATCGCGGTGGTCGGTGCATTACTCGGAAGTATCAACAGTAGTGATTTTGATAAAGAGAACTATAAAGGAACAACAGTCGAAACGCTGGAGAACCCAACAAACAACTGGTTTATTCCAAAAGCCAAACAAAATATTACTCAGTGGATGAATGAAAAAGGGAACGGCCACCTCTATAAACAACCGCTGTATATTGGTAAGGCGACCTGGGCATTAATCTATAAAGATGCGAATGCTGCAACGCCGCTTTATCAGCTAAAATATAAAGTTCTGTTTTATAAACGCCCGGAAAGCGGGAATATGTTCTCTGCATTTACAGTAGCAGAATGTACCCCAACACCTGTCGAAGCCCCATTGAGCGACTGGAATGCAAACAATTATAAGAAAGTTGTCAGCGAAACTGAAAAATATATGAATAGCTGCTTGCTTGAACTGAATAATCAGCTTCCACGCTTGCTAAAACAGTAATACCCGAAACTGAGCCCGACTCAGTGTTCTCACTTTGTTTTTAATACGACTCGATGAGTCCTTCATCGAGTCGATTAAGAATCCATTATTACATAGCCGCAATGATAAGAAAAAGTTAACAAATTAACGTCCCGCAAGTATGATTGCTCAGAAAATATCCAGGGAAAACACACCAGAAGGGTCAATATGAAGACATTACTAACATCGGTGTGTATTAATCAACGGGGAGCAGATCAGTTTAGCCTTCTTTTCTCTTACATTCCTTTGTGGACTATCCAGATATGGGTGATTGATAATTCAAATCTGAAGCTCAGTTTTTCATTGGTATTTCGTTCACTATTTTGAAAAATCTCGATATTCCAATGCCAATATCCGCTGTTCATTTCGAAGAATCACATCAGTTCCGACATGCAGCCATGCACTATCAGTAAAGTGGTGGGACGGCACCATCTCGCATTTCAAGCCTGCAACCGTGAAATGGTCAACGCTTTTGTTCTCAATCCAGACGGTAACAACATTGAAGCTGTTTATCATGGCGAGGGAGAACGCAGTGCCCACTGTCCCACTGTGTAGAGATCAGCCTTACTCTATGAGTACCTGAGAGTAATTATTCAGCGCCGACCATTCCCAGCAACGGCTTGTGACCTAGCCGTAATAACCATGCATAACTCATGATTAAATAATATCCGTTTAATGTTGGTTGAGTTTATCAACAGATACTACTAACACAGGACGTGATATTGACCAGAGCCTCACACGAACAGCCAGCCACAGCAGTAATGCTCCGGGCTGGTATCGCTGTCATCAGCCAGGTTTCCATCAGCTTCAGTGGCGCACTAAATCTCAAGGCCTGGCGCAAACATGTAAAAGATAATCTGGACGAGGAGGATATTATGTTTTCTTACGTGATGCTAGGTACTAACGATCTACAGCGTGCTATTAGATTCTACGATCCGTTGATGGAATTGCTTGGACATCCAAAGGCAGGCAGGAATGAAGAAGGGGCATCCTGGGGCACGTTCAGCGATAACCACACGACCGGGTTATGCATTGGTAGGCCTTTTGATCAGCAGCGTGCCGGAACAGGAAATGGCACGATGGTCGCGCTGAATGCCAGCTCATTTGAACATATCGCGCAATTGCATGCGCTCGCTCTCAGCCTCGGCGGGACTGATGAAGGCTCACCGGGACATAGGCCACATTACGGAGCAGGTTTTCACAGTGCTTATGTACGCGACCCAGATGGAAATAAATTAGCATTTGTGTATTACGCTATAGCGGATTGACAAATTTATTTCCTAGAATGATGTCTGCCGGATATACAACTTGCTGGTACCGGGGACTCCCCTTCGGGATCACACTTTCAATACCCGGCTATTCACTTACTAAAAAGAGGTGTTATCATTTCTCTTGTAAATACCTTTCAACTCTAACCGAGGCTTTGATGCTGGAGAATGTAATCATCCGATAATCAGCTCCCCCGACCTTACAGGCCGGACTGATTATCAATGCGCTGAAATCGAATGTGGACACCGCTGTGTGTTTGCACGTTTTGCACATGATGATTAAACAGGTTTTCCAGTATGAATTTATCCCGTCAGGAACAACGTACCTTACACGTTCTCGCCAAAGGTGGTCGTATTGCGCACGTTCGTGATACGTCTGGCCGCGTCACCGCCGTTGAATGCTACACCCGCGAAGGGCTGTCGCTCACTGACTGCACCCTCGCCACCTTCAAAAAACTCAAAACCAAAAAGCTGATCAAGTCCGTCAACGGTCAGCCCTACCGCATCAATACCACCGGGCTGAATAACATTCGCGCACAGCTTGATAACCGCTAAGGAGAGGATTATGGATATCCCACGTATTTTTACCATAAGTGAAAGCGAACACCGCATCCACAACCCGTTCACCGAAGAGAAGTACGCCACGCTGGGCCGTGTGCTGCGCATGAAACCGGAGACCCGCATTCTTGACCTCGGCAGCGGCTCGGGCGAGATGCTCTGCACCTGGGCCAGGGATCATGGCATTACGGGGACTGGCATCGACATGAGTTCGCTCTTCACCGCGCAGGCAAAGCGACGCGCGGAAGAACTCGGCGTCAGCGAACGCGTACATTTTATTCATAATGATGCGGCCGGTTACGTCGCCAATGAAAAATGTGACGTGGCAGCCTGCGTCGGCGCGACCTGGATTGCCGAAGGTTTTGCCGGGACAGTCGAATTGCTGGCGCAGAGCCTTAAACCGGGCGGCATCATGCTCATCGGTGAACCTTACTGGCGCCAGCTTCCGGCAACGGACGAGATAGCCCAGGCCTGCGGCGTCAGCTCGACAAGCGATTTCCTGACGCTTCCAGGGCTTGTCAGCGCGTTTGACGACCTCGGCTACGACGTGGTGGAAATGGTACTGGCGGACCAGGAAGGCTGGGATCGGTATGAGGCCGCGAAATTGCTGACCATGCGCCGCTGGTTGGAAGCCAATCCTGACGACGATTTCTCCGCCGAAGTCAGGGCCGAGCTAAACATCTCGCCGAAACGCCACGTAACGTACGCGCGGGAATACTTTGGCTGGGGCGTGTTCGCGCTCATCGCCAGGTAACAACAGGTTCCCGGTATTTCTGACTGGAGATACCGGGGGCTTCGCCTTGGCTTTGATCTGATGCATCACCTGCACAATACATACTCTGTATGTTTATTAATCAGCACGTCACCATAAGGAGCATCATATGTCACAACATGAACAGTTCTGTCAGGCTTGCGGGATGCCGATGTCTGCACCCGATGCATACAGTGCCAGCGATCAATATTGCGCGTACTGCTGTGACAGTAACGGCAATCTTAAACCATGGGAAGAAGCGGTATCAGGTTTAGCCAGCTTCCTTGATTCCTGGCAAAAAGTCGGCCCGGAAGAAGCACAGAAGCGTGCAAAACGTTATCTGACGGCAATGCCCGCCTGGGCTCATAAAGCGGATGAATGAGAACCAAAGCCTGAAAGATTTAGGCAGGCTATCTTCACTCTCCTGATTCCAGAAAGGAGAGCAGATGTTTTCTTACATTATGCCAGGAACCAATGGCCTGCCACCCACCATTACATTTTACGATCCGCTGATGGATATGCTGGAGTATCCACACTGTAGTGGCACACTGAATTTGGCCACCTGAACAGAGGTGATATGCTCACCTCAGAACAACACAGATGTCCCAATGAAAAGAAGAAATTTCAGCGCAGAGTTTAAACGTGAATCCGCTCAACTGGTTCTTGACCAGAACTACACCGTTGCAGATGCGGCCAGTGCTATGAATGTGGGTCTTTCTACCATGACGCGATGGGTAAAACAGCTGCGTGATGAACGACAGGGCAAAACGCCAAAAGCCTCCCCCATAACCCCGGAGCAGATCGAAATACGTGAGCTCAGGAAAAAGCTACAATGCATTGAAATGGAAAACGAAATATTAAAAAAGGCTACCACGCTCTTGATGTCAGACTCCCTGAACAGTTCTTGTTAATCGGGAAACACTGAGCGCAGTATCCTGTGGTCACTCTCTGCCATGTGTTCGGGGTTCATCGCAGCAGTTACAAATACTGGAAAAATCGCCCTGAAAAGCCAGACGGCAGGCGGGCTGTATTACGCAGCCAGGTTCTGGAGCTGCGTAACATCAGCCATGGCTCTGCCGGCGCAAGAAGTATCGCGACTATGGCAACCCTGAGAGGCTTCAGAATGGGGCGCTGGCTTGCCGGCAGGCTCATGAGAGAGTTGGGGCTGGTGAGTTGTCAGCAGCCTACCCACCGTTATAAACGTGGTGGTAATGAACATATAGCTATCCCGAATCACCTTGAGCGACAGTTCGCAGTGACAGAGCCTAATCAGGTGTGGTGCGGCGATGTGACGTATATCTGGACAGGAAAGCGTTGGGCTTACCTCGCAGTTGTTCTCGACCTGTTCGCAAGGAAACCGGTGGGATGGGCAATGTCGTTCTCACCGGACAGCAAACTGACCGTCAAAGCGCTGGAGATGGCGTGGGAAACTCGCGGTAAGCCAGCCGGGGTGATGTTCCACAGCGACCAGGGCAGCCATTATACAAGCAGGTCGTTCCGGCAGTTACTGTGGCGTTACCGGATCAAACAGAGTATGAGCCGACGCGGAAACTGCTGGGATAACAGCCCGATGGAACGCTTCTTCAGAAGTCTGAAAAACGAGTGGGTGCCGGTAACGGGTTATATAAACTTTAGCTAGCTAGAAACCGCAGGATACGGGCTTTAAGTTGATTTCGGTAGACTTGGGAAGAGTTTGAAATGGTGCGATAATAGGAACATAACACACAACAAATAACCGTTGATAAACATACATATTTTCTTGTTTCATCTTTATAAATGCCCCCTTTTGTGCCCCCACCTTGGTTTTCATGCGACTCGATGAGCCTTTCATCGAGTCGTTAATCTCATCAAATTCTTCACGTATCGTGGAAACCTTCTCAGATCTCCATCCCCTCACAGCCGTGATCGGCTAAGAACAATATTACTTACCTCCCTGTAAGAACACCGGCTCATCAACCCGCACGCTTTCCTGGCATGAAGAATGTCTGTCGCAGTCAAATATGGTGCTTGTACCTGTGAGGAAAATCCACAGCGATCGATACGGACTAACTCATACTTCTCCACCAGAAAGTTAACGGCATTAGCCAGAGTGATACCGGCATCGATATGTTCCTGTATGACGGCTTCATCACTAAAAGGTGTGTCGTGTAGCGTCAGACCATAGTGCTGTTCAAGCAGGCGAGTAAGTAACATTTGCCAGACAGTTACGGGCGGCAGACCTTGCTTCGCCGCCTGTGGGATGATTACAGGTAGAGTATTCATGTTTGCTCTTTCAAAATTAGTTAGCGTTGAGTGGGATAGACGACGATGTAAACGTAGCCGCAACTGCCAAGGGTATCGGCTTCGCAGGTGAAACCGTTGTGGTACAGGGTGACGCAATGGGCATGGCGGGAATTCAGCTCGCCAGTGGTCAACATTGATTCCATCTGACTGATAAAGTGCGGAAATGCTTCCTCCAGTTTAAGACATTCGGTATCGCTGGACATTCCCATCAACCCAGCCCTGTCTGCCAGGTAATGTAGCCGGTTGCCTTCCTGAACTAATCTGGCACCAAACCGTGGAACAATATCGCTTTTTAGCCCCCATTCATGGGCTGGTATAAATGACAAGAAAACCTCCCTTTAAAGCAAACCAAGCTCAGCAAATGACACAACCTCGTTTCCCACTACAAGATGATCCAGCACACGAACTTCCACCAGAGCCAGGGCTTTCATAATCCTCTGAGTAATATGTTTATCCTGCTGACTGATTTCTGTCGTGCCGGACGGATGGTTGTGCGCCAGAATGACCGCAGCGGCGTTATGTTTCAGGGCTGACTTCACCACCTCGCGAGGATGTACTTCGGTATGGCTAAGCGTGCCAGTAAACAGCGTTTCTCGCTCCAACAGGCAATGCTGATTGTCGAGATACATCACGATGAAAACTTCCCGCTCCATGTGAGCCATTTGTAGCTGAAGCCAGGTCTTAGTGAAGCAGGTGGAAGTAAAAGACTCAGTCGGCTGGCGCTGATACTTTTCCAATAGTCGTAACGCCCGACGGATAACGCGTTGCTCATTTGGCAGGAATACCGGGGATAAATTGAGTGCAGACATAATTGCTCCTTAAATCAAAAAGCCCCGCCGGTTTAGTGGCAGGGCGTGAAGATAGGGTTAGTAAAAAGCTTCATGAGGCAAGTTGCAGCATATTCTCGGCCATCACCCAAAGGGCACGGTTAAGTTTCACATCTCCGTCGATGCCTTTAACGGCGCGTGTATGGGAGCGTTGACCTCTGGTCGTTCGACCGGACAGCCCACCTTTAATCAGGTTTTCCTGAATACGCTGGTAAGTAGTCCACAAGTCATTACTTTCATCCTGCCAGCGGCGTGGAGAGAGTATCTGCGTTTCCGTCACCGGCTGATGCTCTTCACCAAAGCGATAGGTTAATGCCGCTTTCGCCATTGCCTGCTGTGCAGGTGGCGGTAATAACAGCGACTGCATGGCATCACGCTTCTCTTCCACTTGATCAAATATCCCCAGTACTTCGTAAGCCCCTTCTATGACTTTCTCCACTACGTTGCCTTTATGTGGAACACGTACCTCCCCAAAGCTTTCGCCACAGACAAGGCCATTCTGGCAAACAAAGCGAAATAGGCCCGGCAGCATCTGGTATGAACTTGAGCCGTCGTGGCTGTTCAGCAGAATAATTTCCGGTACCTGCTTGCCTGTAATTTGTCCCTCACGGCGCAGACGGAGCATATGTTTGGTGTGTTCACGTTTGCTTTGATCGCGCACGCGGGTCTGACAGGCAAAGAAAGGTTGAAAACCCTCACGCTGCAGATTTTCCAGCAGGGTAATGGTGGGGATGTATGTGTAGCGGTCTGAACGTGACGCATGTTTATCTTCCCCGAACACACTAGGGACAACCTGCATCATCTCCTCACGAGTTAATGGATGGTCGCGGCGTATCTGATTGATTCGCCCAAAACGGCTGGCTAGCTTCATGAAAAATTCCTTATGAAAAAACAAAAGGCCATGCCCTTACGGGTCATGACCTTTTTTTGTTTTATGTGCAGTTATATCAAATGGTTAATGATAATGATGATACCGAAATCACTTGCGCGGTGAATGAGTGAAACAACAGATACGATGACATCATTCAGGTTTAAATGTGAACGTACCTTTGTTTGTCTCCACAACCAGTTCAAGTAATTGACATTTCGAAAAATTTTCATCCGTTGTCACATTAAACTTTAGCGTATCACCAAATTTCAGTGGAATATTAAAACGGTCACCATTCCCGTTCGGGCGAAGAGTGCAATTACCACGATTCATAATGGCATTTTTTACAATGATATTATTACCAACACTGGTCAATGTAATACGCCAGTTCGGGAACTGGTTAACAAGATAGAAATGCTCTGTTGAAACTTTAATGACAGGCTGATCACTCACATCTTCATCTGGCGTATCATTCATCGTATCCCCGGTATGGGACACCTGTTTCTCCATGCCAGTAATGCCGCTCGTTAATAATCCGTTAGCTACTTTAATGGTGCCCGGCTTACAGGCGATATTTTTGGTTTCATTACCCAGTAAATTTATCTCCGTATAGCCTGCCGATTTAACCCCCTTATGTTCGGTATAAGAAACGGCAATAGCCCCTTCAATCTCTTCTCCGGTACCACGGAGGTTGAAAAACTTCTCGTGAAAAACAGGTCGGGAGCCAACGGTCTGAACCGCTTCTCCCGATGGCACATCTAACTTAATGACTGCTCCTTCACTTTCTACATCGCCTGGATTTGTAAATCCGATATAGACAGTCTGAGCACTGTGTGAAAGCGTCATGACACTGTTATCAGCCAGCATACATTTCAGATCAAAATCAGCAGCAGCACAGGCAGTGGTAAACAGAGTAGACAGGGTAAAAATTACTGCAGGTAGGGTTTTCACAGGGAAATTCCTTGTTTGATTAAAAGCCATCTTGTTCAACAACATCGTCATTCTGAAGGTCATAACTGATTACATTGACGACAGCGGCAGGTCCGGGAGGAATATCAGCTTTGCGATGGCCGACTTCAGACTCTCCCCGTTATACGGTGAGGCTGGCAATGAACTGCCCCCTCATTACTAACTTCCGCTGAAACCTGGTAGCGGACATGTATGTCTCCTCATAAAGGTGAGTCAAAATGCGTGCCGGTGACCAGATACATCAGTCACATCTAATTATTTACAGATAAAACAGTAAGTTGCACTTATCTCGTAAAATCTTATATCCCTTCGGATTGAAGGTATAATGAGATAATCAGATCGTATCGATCGACAAAATCGATCATTGATAAACAAACTTGTTCGTAAGAAGAGGGACTAGCGAAGAAAAATGTCACAGGAAGGCATTAGAAGAACCAGTGCCAGAGTGTTGAAGCAGCGCTGGTCAGGCTTTCACGGATAGCGTGGAGTCGGTCCTTTAGTGCTTCTGGTAATGGCACCGCGTCAATAATGCGGCTAAATAACTCCCCCACCAGTTCACCGAAGTCCTGTCGAACAACCAGCTCAGCTTCAGATGTACGATGAATTTCTTTTATCTGGCAGAACACACCGCTGCTGGCTGATGCTGGCAGGGCACTGACAAGGGTTTCGACCAGAAGGGGTAGGTTATAACCAGTGCTGGCGGAAACAGGATGTACCGGATGAGGGGAGCTAAATTGTTGTGATACTGCATTGCACCTGGCGGCAAGAGTCAGTAATTGCTCTGCAGAGGGAGTGGCTGTTTCACGACACCACTCCAAGGAGGGTTCAGCCTTATCGGCCTGATTGATGACAAACACAATGCAGTCTTGTGAGACGCCGCATTCCAGCAGAAACTGATAAAACGCTTCATCAGTGGAGCAGGCCCGATCATCAGCTTTCATCACCCAGAGAATAAGGTTGAGGTCCGGTAATAGCGACTGGTACAGCGTGCGATACTTTTTGTCATACGCAAGACTTTCCCCTGCCCCAGGTAAATCAATCAATGTCATCTTCCGCTCTCCAACTTCAAATTTGAAATGGAGAGCCTCGCGGGTGCAGCCAGTATTATGGCTGACCGTGCTCAGTGGGTGCTGAAAAAGTGCATTAACCAGACTGGATTTACCAGTACCCGTTTTGCCCATAATACCAATGACAGGTTCATAATCGATAACGTACTGCAAACGATCGATAAAAGCTTGAGTAAGATAATCAGGGATTACAGAGAAATGTTGTTTCAAGGCATTAAAACCATTCCCAATATTTTTTGACATAAAGCCTCCGCATGGAAACATAAAGAATCAGACATCAAGATCTGATATAACCACACAAATACTAAAGGGCTATAAATAAATGCACTTTAACAAAAAAGCCCTAATCACTTAAAGATATAATAAACACCTCATCTGGCCCATTTAAAATGGAACCAGATTCTTTAAGAGCCATCAAATAAAAACAAACCCCATCCCAACATTAATTTTTCTATTGCGTCTTTTTCTGGCGAATATTATTTATTTTTTTAATCCTAGTTTCGTTCATAGGTCTAATATCAACACGTGTTTTAATTTGGTCAATGAAACCACCAACAATCAGCGGTTCTTTCCGAGAAATAAAGCCAGAGGGGAATTTCAATGTGTTAGAACTCACAGGGATAAAGTACGCCCCGGCATTATCCCTGGTTGTAATCTCATTTACTTTGCATAGACCTTGCCCACCATAAAACTCGGTCACCTCAGCATATTTCATGTACTTTATTTTTCTGAAGTCATATTTACCGTCATATCTATCCCATAACTTACGATCGACACGTATAAATTTCCACTCAGCTATAAATTCTCCTTCGAGAGTTGCATTGTCACCGCTGAAATTATGATAGTTACACTTTATATATTTTATTATTATAATCGAGAAGGAATCCACATTTGATCTTATCGCCGAAGCGTCAGGTAAATTCAGGTAATCAAGAATAATTTGATCAAGAATACCCTCGCGAATCATTTTTAATCGTTTTCTTTTTTCAGAGATGATTTTCTCGTCCCCAGATGCTTCTCGCATATACTCCTTTACTAAATCCAGGGAACTGAAAGATATATCACCTTTGCTTATATGATCTGTTCCACCTAAAAATTTTGGATAGAACATAGCTGAGGGACTGGAGTATTCACTGTCATATTTTTCTTCAGCATCATTATTTATTCGCTGCCTTTCACGACTCACGAGAGCGTAAAGATATTTTGACCCTGAATTTTTCCCGCCATACAGACTGATTTGTTCTTCTAAAAATAACCGGGTGCTTTCATCCGCATAGTACATCGTTAACTTATTCGGACTTGCCATTGTGAACCCCTCCTTATGAACCCTTCCAGAGATGAATAGATTTGGACTTATGGTAACAAACTATCACCATTTTACAGCAACGTTCCCACACCTTACACATGGACAATTAATAACCACTTAATCCTAAAGTGACCTACTTTTACACCGAGCCAGCTGACATCATGGAACGAACATATGGTAGGTCACTTTTTTCCCGATGACCATTCATCAACCTACTAAGGATGCTTAGAAAGCATTCAACTTGTCTGTACTCTGGAACACGCTAATGGTTTCTTCTAATCAGTAAAAAAAAACTAGCATACCCATTATGCGTAAGACAGATCACTCACCCCCTTCCGGATTAGCCAGAGGAAATGATGGAGTAAGGCATGAACAAGTTGTGAACCCAGTTCAGGAGAGGATGTGACAACACACAAAGCGATCACAAGGCATTCGTTTTAACAAACTAACTTGCGGGTAAAAAAACAGCAGAAAAAAGAGAGTTTTTCTTTTTCTTTCTTCTATTCAAATTTATCGAAATCCATATCCCTTATCGACGGATTAATAATATATATATAACTTAATTAACAAATACATTAACCGACAAACACTAAGACAAGACAATTTCTCTCCTCTCATGCTTAGCCTCTCTTAAAACAAAAAATTACTATCTTTCCCATGTAATGAAATTTTAAGAGCATAAGGTGAAAGCAATGGAAGATTATTTAGGATGCTATGGGGATTTGAGAGAGGAGTATTTGAAACGAATTCAGGAGAGTATCAATAAAGCTCAGCAGGAGTACCCTCGCTTACTGGCTGTCAGAGTAGATTTCCGCTTACCCATGTGCAAAGAAAAACTGGAGAAAGCAAGAGCCGATGCTTCAGTGATTACGCGTTGTATGAAGTCTCTGAAGGAGCGTATCAGGGCAGATTTGAAACGTAAAAAGAAAGCTGGCAAGCGGACTTATCCTTGCCGGTTACGTTATGTATGGGTAAGGGAGTTTGGGAGGGACGGGAAAAAACATTACCACGCTCTGCTTCTTCTGAATAAGGACACTTATTTCCATCCTGGAGATTACAACAAAGAAAGCGGAACACTGGCATCAATGATAGCCGGAGCATGGGTGAGTGCTCTGGGGCTTTCATATCCAGCGGATCGGGGACTGGTTCATTTTCCAACAAATGGTTACTACCACCTGAACAGCAAGGGGCAGAGAGAGTTCATTACGCAGATGAATACGAAAATGGATGCCTTAAAGTTTCGTACGGCCTATATGGCTAAGGTGGCAACAAAAAGCAATGAAGATGGAGAGCGTAACTTTGGATGCAGTCAGAACTGAAAATTATTAATTACTGAGAAACGGATGGTTATGGCGGAGTGACAGGGGATATCAAAAAATGATTGAACTTCGAGCTCCTGTCTTTCACCTCATAAAGACAAGAGAAAACGTCATGACCATGCAAAGTAACAACATTGACCTGATGAACGACAAGCTGGTGGATATGGTATTCATTACCGAATTTACAGGACTGAGCGATAAGTGGTTTTACAAGCTGATAAGCGAAGGTAAATTTCCGAAACCGATTAAGCTGGGCCGTAGCTCCCGCTGGAAGGAAAGTGAACTGAAGGAATGGCTGTATGAGCGTATTGAACAATCACGACTCTGATTAGCGATTATCTGAAGGCATTAATCACTATGATAACCGCGCTATCTCCAATTCGTCATACCCAAACCTACTCAGGATGGTTCAAGTGTTTATCGATATCAGATGATATGAATCATTCAGTCGTTTACTTTGAGATAAATCACTTGAATTACCAAGATTTTTCACGCCCAGTGGTCATCATATAGCTACGAATAGTAGAATCTAAGCATAAATTAACGCTTAGAAAAGTTGAGCTCATGAGATTCCACCCAGAAGGGCCTTCCATACCCGATATCCTCTTAGAACGCTGTGATACAGGTCGAGTTGTATTTCTCTGTGGCGCTGGGGTTTCATTACCTTCAGGAATGCCAAGCTTTGTAGAGCTTACCCAGCATGTAATTGAATACTTTGACCCACCACACGATTCAGAAATCATGGCTGCATTTCGCCCATGGCTTCACGATCAATCTGCGGCGAATGTCCCTCTCGACCAAATTTTCAACCTCCTACATCTGGAATATGGCAAGGATGAGGTGAATGCTTTGGTATCAAAGCGTCTGGGGACGGCAAGAACTGACATAGAAGTTGGACGTGAGCATGCCCTGATTAAAAGAATTTCCTCAAATCAGAGTGGAGTTCCACAGATTGTCACAACGAACTTTGACCGACTGTTCGAGGTTAACCAAACGCAAGAGAATCTGACTCGATATGTGCCGCCAGCTTTCCCAAATCTGAATTTCGGTTCGACAATTGAGGGAATTACATACCTTCACGGTCGTCTGGTCGACGAAAATGCTGTAAACCATCCTTATGTGCTGAGCAGTGCAGACTTTGGACGAGCATATCTTTCAGAAGGATGGGCGACCAATTTTATTAAGCTTCTTCTGGAACGATACATCGTTGTTTTGGTCGGTTATCAGGCAGAAGACCCACCAGTTAAATACCTCCTTCAGGGTCTCAATCATGATGGCCAGTATGATCGCTCCAGACTTTATGCATTTGATCGCGGCCTTGCCGAGGATATCGAAGCCAAATGGCGTGACAGAGGAGTTACAGCCATAGCCTATTCTGATCATCCAGCCCTTTGGAAGACTTTGGAAGCATGGGCTGAGCGAGCAGATGATCCACGTCGATGGCGAGCGTCTATTATCGCTAAAAGCCAGCAAGACCCTAAAGTTCTAGCGCCGTATGAACGTGGTCAACTTGCCCATATACTTCGCACTACACAAGGTGCGAAATTGTTTTCTGAAGCTGTTCCTATTCCTCATCCAGAGTGGATTTGTGTGATGGATGCAAATATTCGGTCAGCCAAACAGAAGAAAAGATACTACACGATCGATGACAATGATGCAGAGACCTTCGATCCGCAAGAAGCTTATGGACTTGATGACGATCTGCAAGATATCTCTGACGATGAACGTAAGCGTGGAGTGAATAACGATAATCTCCTTGAATGGCACGACGAAGATGATAATCCGTCAGATTACCATCGCTTGGCTGGATGTTTTGAGGCAATGCCGAAACGATTGAGTCATCTAATGGCCTGGCTATGCAAATCTCTAGACAGCCCCGTGATGGCTTGGTGGGCTATCAAAAAAATCAGCATTCATCCCCTACTACTACAAAATATTGAACGCAACATTGAGTATTCAACATCAATCCACAAACGCTCTCGTCAACTGTGGAGCTTAATTCTCGAACATCATAGAGATCCCCGCAATCGTCGTTATGACGTCGATTGGTACGACTTAAAAGCTCGAATTACAAACCAAGGCTGGACAGCTGGTGTATTACGAGATTTTCGTAGGGTAATGGCACCCCGATTGGAAATGAAATCGCCATATGGATTGGGTGAAGTCAGACCACCAAGTGGCTCCTGGGAGGAACTCCAGTTCAGCGAATTAGGCCAATTTGAAGTTGTGTTTACCGAAAGACATGATGACGATTTAGACATACCTGACAAGGTATTACTACCAGTATTTAGCGCTTTAGAAGAGCAAATAATAATTGCCTCCGGAATGTTAGAGGAAATTGATACGTACTACTTTCCAAGCCCAAGTTGTTATCCAGAACGTGCGGTTGAAGGTGAAGAACATTTCTCGAAAGGTGCGGAGATATTGACATGGTTTGTCCACCTTTTAGACCGAGTTGCTATGAAGTGGCCAGAATTGGCTAACGCACATGTAACAACTTGGCCAGTAAAGGAGCCATTTTTCTTCCGAAAGCTTAGACTTTATGCATTCAGTAAAACAGACGTCTTTGAGGCTAACCGTGTTGTTGAAGAGATTTTATCCTTGGATCAAGATGAATTTTGGGACACAAATGTTACCCGCGAACTTCTTTTTCTTCTCACTGATCGATGGGAAGAATTCTCGCAAGAAAATCAGAATCGAATTATAGAGCACATTTTAGTAGACCCTAACCATTTTACTTATTTTCCGGAGGAAGACATTCCAAAAGAAAGAGAGATACTGGCAGCTAGATATGCTCGCTATCTCGAACTAAACGGATGTAAAATGACCTCTTTTCATCGTGACCAACTCACTGAGATCATTAAAAGAATTCCTGACTGGAATGATGGCTGGGCTAAATCTGTTGTCGTCAATTGGGGTTCACGGACAGGTTGGGTTCGTACAGACGAAAAGCCAGATATAATCTTAGATCTTCCTGTAAACGAAATTATCCCAAAAGTAAAAGAGATACTTAAACGAGAGGATGACAGCTTTACTAGTACGCAACCATTTATCGGATTGATAAAAGAAAACCCGCGTAAGGCATTGTCTGCACTCGCTATTGCAGGGAGACGGGGTGATTACCCTAAGGAATTTTGGTCACCAATGATAAGTGAATTACCTAAAGATCTTAAACCAAGGTTGAGACGAGTATTCCTGAACCGAATTGTGCGGTTGCCAGTTACAGCTTTGGTCGAGTTACGACATAAATTAAGTAACTGGCTTGAAGAAAATTTAGCTGAGATTCTTGAATTTGATGAGGATCTCGGGTGGGCAGTTTACGATCATGTCATAGAAGGGATACTTAGTGGTGGGGCTAATGCAACACAAAGTAGTTTCGGGGAAGTTATCCGAAATGGAGAGGTTGTAATACAGTCTCGGCGCACATACAGCCATGCAATCAATGGTCCTGTAGGTAAATGTACTCAAGCACTTTTTCAAGCAGTACCAAGTGAAGAACAAAAAACTGGTTCGCTTATTCCGTATTCTATTAAGTGTCGTATTGAACATCTTTTCACTGCACCAGGAGAAGGTGCGGATCACGCTATAGCTATAACGACACGCAATCTAAATTGGTTGATGTTTGTTGATCCTGCATGGGTAAAGGAATGGCTTATACCCATTTTGGATTTAAAACATCCTAGAGCAGAACCTGCATGGAATGGTTATCTTCATTGCGATACTATACCTTCGATTGCAGTTGCTGAATTTATTAAACCTTATTTTCTTAATCTTATACCCTGGATCGAACATCTTTCTTGGGAAAAAGATTTTTCAGTTAGAGCTTCGCAATGGCTAGGTTTAATGAGAATGTTCCACCCAGATGAGCCTTCCAGCCCTTCCAGGACTGAAATGCGCTCCATATTGCGAGCACTATCTGACGACGCTCGAAATCGTTTTATTTCCTGTTTAGGATTGGTCGGTCAGAAAAACGCAAATGGCTGGGTTAAGTATGTGATTCCATTAATAAGAGACGACTGGCCTAAAGAACGCCAATATAGGACAACGAACTCTGTAAAAGCATGGATTGGCCTACTTGATGATACTGGTGATAACTTTTCTGCTGTTTACGATGCAGTAAAAACACACTTAGTGCCAATCGATACAATTGATCACTTGTTCTACCGATTCACTCGGGATATTGGTGGCAATCGAGCAATTGCAGCTATTTTTCCAGATACTACACTTGATTTAATGGACAAAATAACCCCCAAAATATTCACTCGTACATCAGGAGAGCTGCAGAAGATTCTTGAGCTAATTGAAGATACAGATATAAGTCTGACCAAGGATTCACGGTACTTACGGCTTATTGCACTGGTTGAGAAAAATTAGCATTTATGATTTTTACCGTTGTTGATTACTCAGCAACACTTTTCGACATGCCGTAGCGCTTACCGCCTGTTCTTGACTAAGATGAGAAGCAGGCGTTAAAGTTTGGTTAAAGGAAAGCCTCTAACCATTCTTTCTGTTAGAAATAATCTTTGGAGTATTATTGAAATTGCTCAAATATACCATGCAATCCAATAAATTTTATTTTTAGCGCAGGATCATGCCTTAGAACAGTCTCAAGTGAGTTCCGCTCATAAATTATTGATTGTGCTTGTATTGAGCCGTTCCATGATGGCAAAAGCAATAAAGCTGATGTTTCCAAATCAATGCCCCACCAATCGTTAACATAGCAATTTAAAAAATCAACAAGAGCCTTAATCGCAATAAAAGCATCTTTTTCAGTATATGTTTCAGGATCGAGGGATATACCTGATACATTACTTTTAGCTTGTTCGGAATTAATATTAGACTGGTGTTGATAAGCAATTTTTCCTTCACCCGGTTTAGTTTCTATTGTATCAGTGAAAATTTTAATCTTGGGATGCACCAATGCATTTCGTTGTGCTATTAATTCTTTTATTATTTGTGTTTGAGTGGTTCCGCGAGGTAAAGATATGTCTTTATGCCATTGAAGAGTATAGTCAAATTTATCAAGTGAAGAGAACCTGTCAATTTGATCTTTTAACTTTTGCGTTATTTCTATAGAAGATAAAAATGAGTTAGCTGCAGCCTCAATAGCGTAGTTAATTGAAAGTACACTTGATTTGGCAAGTGTTTTTTTGATGTGCAATTTTTTTGTTGCAACTGATAATTCATAAAGAGTTATTGCATCAGAAAAAAGCTCAAAAAAGCTGTTCTTGGTTATTTCAACTTTTCTTTTCACACGCAGTCCTCTGCATAAAAAAATAAAACAATATAGACAAAATACAGTTTCCTATAATCTTTATATTCTACTAATTGTTGATATAAATGGCTATCGAGAATAAGAACTGGGTTTAGGGAAACCACCTCTGACGACGACAACAACAATTGCAACTTGAGATTGACCTGTTGGATGAGTGAATACTTCAATATCATCCTCCATTACTCCCACCGGCGCTGATTTTGACGTTGATTCCAGAACAACCAAAATACCGATGCGCTTACCTAATCCAATGGCATAAGCTGCTGTTTGATCGAAATATTTTTGAAAATCCTTGGGGAAAAGAACCTTATTATTTTCAACTTTTAGTTCTATCGGAATGTCTTCAAATGTAAGATCCGTTATCCCGCCAGCAGCCTCTGGATGGCCTTGTAAATTCTCGCCAATCTCATTCCTACTTCTAAGCATTTCGGCTATTTTACGCTGAAATTTTTGCTCTGATGTGCCAGCAATAAATAAACTAGCTTTAAAAGCTTGTGCTGCAACATTTCCTAAGCCGCCAAGTATAACCATTGTATTAGCAATGTCATCTGAGTGTAATCCAGGGAAAGCTCTTAATATGTTACGAATTTTTATAAGATGCCTATCGACGTTTGAAAATCCAGTTAATGGAGCTTGAGCGGAATCACTCCCTTCAAGTAGTAAGCGCCTATGTCCTACGATAGCAATATTTTGGCAATTACTTAAATTGTCAAACTCGGCAGCATATAGGAATTCGTAAGGTCTCGAGCCAAATGAATTTGCCACTTCCAAGACGACACGACCGATCCCCTTCAGTGTGAAGGGGCCTTCCCCCTCTGGTTTCTCAAATCTAAAATCAGGCAACCAGTCTCGCTCACGAGCATCAATTGTCACTGGCTTTAATGAGAGGAAATTTGCACTTTTTGGCCAATTTGAAACCCTGACCTCTATGTTAAGGTCATAAGCCGTACCCGGCTTAAGATAATTCCATTGCTGAGCTGGTTCCCCATCAATATCAAACTTTAGAAATGCAACTGTTGATTCTTGTGTTTTATTCTCTTTTGTCCCTTTACTAGATATTCCTTGCCTAATCCCCTCAATATTTTTATCGCGAAGATTTGCGAATAAGAGTAGAGGCAATGACCAGCTTGTTAACTGGTCTTGTATTTGTTTTAATGAATCTAATTTATTGATTGAACGGACTTGCTCTATAAATTCAATAAATTGTTTGTTCTCCGAGAGACTCGTCGTCATGTCGATCTCTGATGCTTTTAATTGTGCTGAATATAAAAACCTTTGAGCATCAGTCTCAGCATTACGTATAGCATGTTTCCACTCAGCTAGAGATACAAATATAGTCATTGCTATGTAATATGCACGATATTGATCTTCAACATATCCCTGACCGAGCTCATCGAGCGTTTCATTGAGCTTTTGACACGCTTCTTTAAGTTTCACCAAGTCATTCGGAATGGACTTGAGTGCACCATCCAACGCTGCTGCAATCTCAACTCTCGGAGAAAAAGCTTGGCGGAAAATCTCGAAATTTGGCTCGTTCTTCATATTCTTTCTCCAACTCAGCCGTAAGGCCATTCCATTTTTCAATTGAGTCATTATAGGGTTCGCAAACACTTATGGCATGTTCAATACTAGCTGCTTCTGTAACTAAAGCAGCCTTAAGTTTCCATTGTGTATTTCTTTCATCATTTGGAATTTCTTCCAGTAGTTCCTTTAAACAAACATTTGCAGTTACGTTATCACCACACTTGCTTAACGCAGTCACGTACACTAATGCTTCAATAAATTGTTGAGGTTTAAATGGTTTCAGAGCATTAAATGCTTTTTGGAGATCGTCTTTACAATTTCGAAGCTCATCATGTGGTGCTCTTAATATCACTGAGATGCAGTCATCAATAGAAATACTGCGAGTATACTTATCCTGAATTGCTTTGAGTGCGACTTTGACAAAACCGGGAATATCATCAAAATGGAAACGCAATCGATTGATAGCATCATAAAGTGCACTTCCTTCTAAGATTAATAATATATTAGAAAGAAGCAATCCAATTTTTCCCTTTCTCTCTTCATCTGATAAGCAAAGAGAAGAAAAAACGTCAATGCATTCTACAATGAAATTATCTTTTTTATCTTGTTGAGTATAATAGCAAATTAGATTCCACAGCTGGGATCTCACAAGTCCCCGTTTCTCCTCAGGAAAAGATCTACGGCTCAAAGCGCGAACAGCATACTGATGCACCATAACATATTGATCTAATAGCAAAACTGAATATGCTTCGAAGAATAAATCTGGGAAATTCTTCACTAAATCATAGGGAACATTTTCCCACGCTTGTACGGCACGTGCTCGAATCAATGTGCTCTCATCCATAAGAGCACGATACCAATCAGAGAGCACTAGTGTTAGGCTGTCAATACCAGTTAATAACTTAGAAACATGGGCAATCATGTTCCCACGCATTTGAGTTTGTTCTTCTGGTAAGCTTCTATAGAGCTGAAGAAAATCATCGATTCCTTCACTCCCTCTAGATTTAGCTCCAATCGCAGCCCATTCAATCAATGCACCCTGTAAGCCATCAATAGCATTACGCTTATTACTTTTATCTAAATGATCTAGAAAACTCTCATTTATTTCTATGATTTTTTCTTTATTCAACGCCTCAAATTTCTCGCTTAGCGTTGCTGCCGCTCCGATCAAATCGTCAAAATTATCAACTGCAAGCTCAGTAAATTCGTCCCAAGAGTGTCTAAAGAATTGTCCTGCATCATCCATGCTATCCTCTGGATTTTCCACTGCAGCCCAGAGTAAACGTCTAAAAGCTATTTTTTGCGTCTTTCCTATTTTACTTTTTTTTCTATAGTTATTTCGTAGTACAGATCTGTAAGCTCTATTGGCCTCATGTCTCCCAATATCATCTTTGTCAGCAAGATAGGATTGAATAACTTTATCGCTTTCATCGGGAAATCTATCTAAGCATTTCGTAGCAGCCTCCCGAAGAAAGAAAAGAATGCTGCTATCTCTCCGTTCCTCCGGGAGTAGAGTCCGTCGACGCATCAGCTTAGCAAATATACTTCTAATATGTCTTAGAAGCAGCTCATCATCATCCGATGCAATAATTATCTCAATAGCAAATTGAAATTTTCCCCGGTGAGTATCTTTTATGTATTCATCAACAACATCACAGATATCAGCTTGTCTTTTTTTAAAAAGTGACTGAATGGGGCCTTTATTAAGTACTTTTCGCTCAAATGTACCAATCATCATTCCAGGAGGAGATTCAACAGCCATTCTAACAAAGTGGTAAAGGACTTTTAAGAAATCATCTTCAGATAGATTCTCTGCTTCCAAAAGGATTGCTTCTATAGCAGGTGGACAATATTCGAAGTTGTTTATTAAATATACTGAAATTGCCAGTTTTTCCGCTTGTGATAATTCAGTTCTTATTAAAGCTTTTGCTGCTGGCATTGAATATGGTAATTTCTCATGTAACACTGCAGGCAACAAGTGTTCAATTATTTTACTTGTAAATGTCTCAGGTGCCAGATTAGCAAGTTGTTCCAAACGGGGATCGTTGTTTTCTATATCTTCTTGATCGAGTTCATCAAGCAAATCAAGCACAAACGTTTCTTCTAGAGTAAGTGAAAGACGTAATACTGCTCGTTCTTGTTGTCTATTGAGCTGCTTCTGCTTTCTCTGCCTTTCTTCTTCTTTGCGAGCCAAATTTCGTTCTTCGGCAGATTTTTCTCTTGGGCCTACAAACTCTAAAATATTGGGAAATCCCACCGGAACCCGTTGATTACAATGTTTACAGTTCTGTTTATAGAAGCTGTAAACCGAGTCTTCCAGAAGCCAGCTAGGCATTGAACTTTGCTTAACAAATTTGCATTGAACTCCCATGTGACCAATGGGTAACCCTGTTTCAGCCTCAATCATGCCTCTCCCCTCTGATCGAATGAATTCAGAGTGAGAACACCAGTTACGAAGTAGGTGTACAGCACGGAGATTTCGTTGACCAGCTTCGATTGCCTCTTCAAATCTTTTTTTATCTTCAAAATCATCCATTTAGATAACCCCTTTATAAGGAATATGTACTCATCTAAAATGCTGCAACCGGATTATTATACCTAAAACAATGAATGCTGTGTATTATGAAATGTGATATAAGTCAATTAGTTACATATAAAAACCAACTCACATCCAAAGGGGTAGTATTTCGAGGTTTGTAGCATCATTAAATGTGAACTTATTTATCGCCCCCTCAAGTTAATCAATAAATAAGTTATAATTCACATATTCTTCTGGAATTTAGAAACCTTATATCTAATAGTTGAGGAAGCTAATAATCAATTTGAGTGTAATTCATAAAAAAATAATTATTATTCACAGCCCCTCCATTATGGAGGAGCAATAATTGTATATATAGTTTTCCTGTATTCCTAACGATCCAGTTAGGCTTAGAGAAATCTAATTATGAAGCACTCCTGAGAGCCCCCCTTCCAACTTTATCAATATAATCCGCATACCACTGCATCATCTCCCTCCTTCCTTCCAGATACAACGCATGGTTATACGTCCCACGAATTGCATTCTTATCGACATGCGCAAGCTGGGTTTCAATCCATGCCGTATTGAACCCTTCCTCGTGCAAAATCGTACTCATCGTGTGGCGGAAACCATGCCCCGTTACCTTCCCCGTATATCCAATCCGCTTAAACACCTGATTAATACTCGCTTCACTCATCGTCTTGCGGGGATCATTACGTCCCGGGAACACCAGTGGATATTGCCCTGACATCACTTTGAGTTGCTGTACGATTTCCAGCGCTTGGGTAGAGAGGGGGACAAGGTGAGGCCGTTTCATCTTCATACGCTCTGCAGGGATTTCCCACACCGCTTTCTCAAGATCAAATTCACTCCAGAAAGCACCTCGGAGCTCGCCAGTACGAACTCCTGTAAGGATCAGCAGATGAGCGGCAAGAACAACTAACGGGCTTCCTGTGTAGCCTGCGAGAGCTTTAAAGAAGTCTGGTAACTCCTCAACAGTAAGGAAGGGATAATGCTTCGATTCATGCCCTGACATTGCGCTGGTTAGATCCGCTGCAGGATTATATTCCGCACGACCGGTAACGATGGCGTAACGAAAGACTTCACTGCAACGCTGGCGAACCTTCTTGGCCTTCTCTGTCGCGCCACGGCTTTCCATTCGACGTAGCACATTCAGCAGAACCAAAGGCTTGATGTCATTCACCGGCAGTTGGCCAATATAAGGGAAAATATCTTTATTGAAGGCTTCGATAATGTCGGATGCATAGCCTTCTGACCACCGGCTCACCTTCGTACCGTGCCACTCAAGCGCCACAGCCTGAAACGTATTATTGAGCTGCACATCGCGAACCAGCTTTTCTTCTTTCTTTGCAAAAGACGGATCGATACCCTCGGCCAGCTTTTTCT
Source organism: Pantoea sp. LS15 (assembly GCF_012241585.1). NCBI lineage: Bacteria > Pseudomonadati > Pseudomonadota > Gammaproteobacteria > Enterobacterales > Erwiniaceae > Pantoea > Pantoea sp. LS15. The sequence continues at coordinate 39,763 of NZ_JAAVXA010000003.1, read as the reverse complement.
TAGCTTCATCACGCAGTGCCCTCGCTTGTGCAAGGGACACTGTCGGATAGACACCAAAAGCCATACGCTTCTCTTTTCCATTGAAGCGATATTTCATCCGCCAGTATCGAGAACCAGAAGGAACAACTTCAAGATACAAGCCTGCACCATCTGCTAGCTTGTAGGCTTTCTCTCTGGGTTTAGCTGCATCTACCTGTCGCGCATTTAGCTTCATTGGGGGCATCTCCCTGGACCGAACACAGAATGCCCCCACTTATGCCCCCAACTGCGACTTGATTTCGGTTGAGTCCAGTTGATAACAGGAGATAAGATACGGGCCAGAAACCGCAGTATACGGGCTTTTAGTTGATTTCGGTAGACTTGGGAAGAGTTTGAAATGGTGCCGATAATAGGAGTCGAACCTACGACCTTCGCATTACGAATGCGCTGCTCTACCAACTGAGCTATATCGGCCCTGAGAGGCCGGTTACGAGTGTAACCACGGGGCAAAAGGTTAGATCTATCCGGGTGATGCGTCAATGCCCTTTTGAATCAAACGGCTATTTTTGCATCACCCGTAATTATTTACGCACGAATCGTATCGTCACCAAAGCCGATCCACTTGTAAGTGGTCAGTGCTTCAAGGCCCATCGGGCCGCGCGCGTGCAATTTCTGCGTGCTGACAGCCACTTCTGCGCCCAGTCCGAACTGACCACCATCGGTGAAACGCGTTGAGGCATTGACATATACCGCTGAGGAATCCACTTCGTTCACGAAGCGATCGGCATTGCGCAGGGTGCGCGTCAGGATCGCGTCAGAGTGCTGCGTACCGTGTTCACGGATATGTGCAATCGCGTCGTCGAGATCGGCAACAATCTTCACATTCAGATCCAGAGACAGGAATTCATCGTCATACTGCTCCGCTTTTACTGGAACCGCAGTCGCCGGGCCATCCTTCAACAGCGCCAGAGCGCTGGCATCAGCGTGCAGCGTCACGCCGCTTTGCGCCATCTGTTTGCTTAGTGCTGGCAGGAAAGTGCTCGCAATGCCCTGATGCACCAGCAGCGTTTCCACGGTGTTACAGGTGCTTGGGCGCTGGGTTTTCGCATTGACGATAATCTTCAGCGCCGGTTCAATCTCTGCACTGTCGTCAACGACGATATGACACACGCCAATACCGCCGGTAATTACTGGAATGGTCGACTGCTCGCGGCAGAGCTTGTGTAACCCCGCTCCCCCACGTGGGATCAGCATGTCGATGTATTTATCCATGCGCAGCATTTCGTTCACCAGCGCGCGGTCCGGACTCTCGATAGCCTGGACGGCACCCGCCGGTAAACCACACTCTTCCAGCGCCTGCTGAATAACCTTTACCGTCGCAGCATTGGTACGCCAGGTCTCTTTCCCGCCGCGCAGAATGGCGGCGTTGCCGGTTTTCAAACACAGAGAGGCGACATCAACGGTGACGTTTGGGCGAGCTTCATAAATCACGCCGATTACGCCAAGTGGCACACGGCGACGCTCAAGACGTAAACCACTGTCGAGCAGACCACCGTCAATCACCTGCCCAACCGGGTCGGCGAGATTGCAAACCTGACGGACATCATCAGCGATGCCTTTCAGACGTGCCGGCGTCAGTGCCAGGCGGTCAAGCATGGCCTCGCTCAGACCGTTTATACGTGCCTCAGCCAGATCCTGTTCATTAGCTCGCAAAATCTCAGCAGATTGCGATTCCAGATAATCAGCGATTTTTTCCAGCACGCGGTTTTTCTCGCGGCTGGAAAGGAGCGCCAGTTTGTAAGAGGCGGCTTTCGCAGCTGCGCCCATTTGTTCCAGCATTTTCTGGCTCCTTAACGAATAATCATGTCATCACGATGCACAGCAACCGGGCCATACTCATAGCCGAGGATGGCGTCGATCTGCTGCGAGTGGTGACCGGCAATGCGGCGTAAGGCATCACTGTTATAGCGACTTACACCGTGGGCAATGTCGCGACCTTCAAGGTTACGGATGCGGATCACTTCACCACGGGAGAAGTTGCCTGTCACGCTTTTAATTCCTTTAGGAAGTAATGAACTCCCTCGTTCCAGAATCGCGGCTGTCGCCCCTTCATCAACGACGAGTTCACCAGCAGGAGGCGCACCAAATATCCAGCGTTTACGGTTTTCCAGCGGGGATTCCTGCGCGTGGAAACGGGTGCCGACGGAGATACCTTCCATCACGTCGCCAATCACACCTGGGCGGCTGCCCGCCGCAATAATGGTGTCGATACCGGCGCGGCACGCTACGTCAGCGGCCTGCAGTTTGGTGCCCATGCCGCCAGTTCCCAGGCCAGAGACGCTGTCGCCAGCGATAGCACGCAACGCATCGTCAATGCCGTGAACATCGCTAATCAATTCAGCTTCAGGGTTAGAGCGCGGGTCGGCAGTAAACAGACCCTGCTGATCGGTCAGGAGCAGTAGTTTATCGGCACCGGCCAGAATCGCGGCCAGCGCTGAGAGGTTGTCGTTGTCACCCACTTTGATTTCAGCGGTGGCAACGGCATCGTTTTCGTTAATGACGGGAACAATATTATTGTCCAGCAACGCGCGCAGGGTATCGCGGGCGTTCAGGAAACGCTCTCTGTCTTCCATATCCGCACGCGTCAGCAGCATCTGCCCGACGTGGATACCATAAATAGAGAACAGCTGTTCCCAGAGTTGAATCAGTCGGCTTTGTCCCACGGCGGCCAGCAGCTGTTTAGAGGCGATCGTCGCGGGGAGTTCGGGGTAGCCAAGGTGTTCACGCCCGGCGGCAATCGCCCCGGAGGTTACAATCACAATACGATGCCCTGCGGCATGTAACTGAGCGCACTGACGTACAAGCTCAACAATGTGGGCGCGATTTAGGCGGCGCGATCCGCCTGTTAAAACACTGGTACCGAGTTTTACCACCAGCGTCTGGCTGTCACTCATGATTCTCTGCCGTTCAACGATAAGGGAAAGTAATGTCAAACGAACGTTTTAACAGGAGTCAGCCCCGTTGCCAACTGCCATAGCACATCACGAAACACTTTATTGCTCGGGATCAGGAAGCGTAGCGGCAAAGTTTGACAATTTTATTACTGAAATAATAAATCACAGTTTTTTAAAATTATTCTTAGTTTGTCATAAAAGTTTCACTCCAGAACGATAAAACCCTTCCTGTTTTTTCACGGGACTTAAGCATGAGCTTATCGTCCAGCGAATTTTTTAGCGCGTTTATAAGACAGGATCGAAAATGAAAAAGAGCACTCTGGCATTAGTGGTTATGGGCGTCGTGGCTTCTGCATCTGTTCACGCAGCTGAAGTTTATAATAAAGATGGTAATAAACTGGACGTGTACGGCAAAGTTAAAGCCATGCACTACATCAGTGATGATGCCACCAAAGATGGTGACCAGACTTACGTTCGTTTCGGTTTTAAAGGCGAAACACAGATTAACGATCAGCTGACGGGCTATGGCCGTTGGGAAGCTGAGTTTTCAGGCAACAAAGCAGAGAGCGATTCTACTCAGAAAACACGTCTGGCGTTTGCCGGTCTGAAACTGAAAGACTTCGGCTCTCTGGATTACGGTCGTAACCTGGGTGCCCTGTATGACGTGGAAGCCTGGACCGATATGTTCCCTGAGTTCGGCGGTGACTCTTCCGCGCAGACCGATAACTTCATGACCAAACGTGCAAGCGGTCTCGCCACATACCGCAATACCGACTTCTTCGGTGCGATTGATGGTCTGGATATGACGCTGCAATACCAGGGTAAAAACGAAAACCGTGACGCCAAGAAGCAGAACGGTGACGGCTTTGGTACTTCTCTGACGTATGACTTCGGTGGCAGCGCTTTCGCCATCAGCGGCGCCTACACCAACTCTGACCGTACCAATGCTCAGAACCTGCTGACTCGTGGCCAGGGTGACAAAGCAGAAGCGTGGGCAACCGGTCTGAAATATGATGCTAACGATATTTATCTGGCAGCAATGTATTCAGAAACTCGCAATATGACGCCAATTTCTGGTGGCTTTGCGAATAAAGCTCAGAACTTTGAAGTTGTCGCACAATATCAGTTCGACTTTGGCCTGCGTCCGTCCCTGGGTTATGTCCAGTCTAAAGGCAAAGATATCGAAGGTATTGGTGACGAAGATCTGGTGAAATACATTGATGTTGGCGCGACCTATTACTTCAACAAAAATATGTCTGCGTTTGTTGATTATAAAATCAACCAGATTGATGACAATAATAAACTGGGCGTGAGCAGCGATGACATCGTTGCCCTGGGGATGACTTACCAGTTCTGATTATGAGAAATAAAAAAACCGGCTTAATGCCGGTTTTTTTATTGGTCGGGATTAATGCAGTATGATGCCCTCCCTCACAAGGAGAGGGAGAAAGCCATCAGGCAGTCAGCTTCACCGCTTCGCTGGAGAAGTCATCCGCTGGCTCGAACTTGAGATCCAAAGTAGCCAGCAGTGCGCTTGCCTTGTCCTGGAACTCTTTCAGGGTATATTCCAGGCGGTCAATCACTTCCTGATCTTTAATGGAGGTAGCCTGCCATTTGCCGTCTTTATTAAACAGGCCAAACTGGTAGCTATATGTAAAACGTTTTTCCTCTGCTTCCATTTCCATCCACCAGCCCCAGAATTCACGTTTTTCGGGTGCAGGCTTCACGTTGACGCATACAGCCAGACAGTCGAAAAAAAAGCGATTCTCTTCACACTGCTCTTCTCGAATATACGGGCCAAGAGCCATAAATTTCTTAATCAGTCTACTTTTCGGGTGTCCACTCGGTAACGTCATTGCGATCTCCTTTTGTGAAGCCACTGTTTTACCAAACCAGAAAAATTTAGCAATCTATTAACACAATCTCTGAGCGATCCAGCGCGTGATCTCTTTCAAGGCTTTGTCAAAATTCTGATAAACCGGGCTGAACGGCACCTCAAGTAATTTACCATCCGCAGATGACGAAGTGATTAAGCGGGACTCTTCTTCCGGACTAAACGGATCGTTTTTCCAGAAACCCGATAGCATCGGTGTTGGACACCGACGCCCCAGCAGACCTTGCGTTTTTAACGAGTAACGATTGAGTTCAACACGTAGCGCTTCGTCTGACGCATCATGCATGCCAAGACGGCTGGCCAGCACATCCAGATACATTTCGGGTACGCTGCCCTGACGTGCGGGATCGCTTAATAGCGCATGAACCACCGGGCCAAGGCACGCAACGGCTTTAAGGCGGGATGATTCAATGTAAGCCAGACGCACCGCGACGTTCGCCCCGAAACGGAAACCGAATGCAGCAACACGGGTGTGATCCACCCACGGAATATTCTCCAGCGCTTTAAGCGCATGCTGGTGCAGCAAACTGGAATCCTGAGTCAGTTTCCACTTGGATGAGAAGCCAATTGAGGGCATATCAAGCGTCAACATCGCAATCCCTTTTGGTGCGAAGTAACGCTCATACAGGCTGTAATAGTCGATCTGCAGTGAATCCAGCCCACCGCACATGAGTACGGTCGGGAACGGACCTTCCCCTTCCGGCATATGCAGGAATCCGGTAACGGACGCCCCGCCAGGAATGGTGAATTCCAGTTCGCGCATCCGCCCCGGCAAGCGTTGAGCAGCCTCTTCATAGGCACGATTCGCCAGCGCCTGGGCCTGTTCAGCCAGCTCGTCTCCTTTTAAGTGCGGATACGCGGCAATGCCATAGAGGTTTGCAGCATGCAGCCAGTGCTTCCCGCTGGTCGTGGCGTCCTCTTCCTGGCTGGCTTTTTGCTGCCAGAGCATCGCCTGTTTAGACCACTCGTAGATCCAGTTACCGCCGCGGTAACCCACTACCGTATCGTAAAGTTCGCTGTCGGTGCGCTCGGCGTCACTCATCACGATCCGCGCCTGCACGTCGAGAATTTCACGGGGGTCAATACCTCGCCAGATCCACATCAGGCGGTTAATCATGCGATACCAGTGGGGCACGTTTTTACCGTCTAATGCTGACTGGATGGCAGGCATGGTCCCCGGATTAAAGCGGCGCACCAGGGTCGACGTTTCGGGGTGTTTGAAACGGGGTTTGAAGAGAGTCTCGGTGAGATTCGCCTGCGTCATTTACGTTGCCTCCATGAATCGTCATATAGAGACTATTGTAACGCGCGTCAGACTAAAAAAAACAACGCCCGGTATCACCGGGCGTTAAAATAATGTCGGTTCGGAATTAACGACCGGAGATAGGTGGTACAAAGACCACGCCCATATCCCATGGCTGTTCAATCCAGGTGTCCTGCGGAATATCGATCACATAATCGTCAACCAGAGGACGACCTGCAGGCTTGGCGAAAATAGTGACGAAGTGGGCTTTTGGATACATTTCGCGAATGGCCACCGCAGTACCACCGGTATCCACCAGGTCATCAATAACGATGAAACCTTCACCGTCGCCTTCCGCGCGTTTCAGCACTTTCAGCTCACGCTGGTTGTCATGGTCATAGCTGGAGATGCAGACGGTATCGACATGACGAATACCCAGCTCACGAGCCAGAAGCGCCCCCGGTACCAGACCGCCGCGGCTAACGGCAATAATGCCTTTCCACTGTTCGGAAGGCATCAGACGCGCAGCCAGTTTGCGGGCGTGAATCTGCAACATGTCCCAGGTGACGACGTATTTTTCGCTCATGTGAAGTGTCCCAGCCTGTTTTTATACGG